>NZ_CP035311.1:2473890-2783126 GCF_004114795.1 Janthinobacterium sp. 17J80-10
ATGGCAATCGTAGCCCTGGCCAATGCGAAACGGGGGGACGGGCGGGCGGTTCACGGGGGTATTCATGGCAATCCTTTCAGTAACAATTCAGCCAGTGCGATATCTTGCGGCAGCGTCACCTTGAAGTTGCGCACACTGCCCTCGACCAGGCGCGGCGCCAGGCCCGATGCCTCGATGGCACTGGCCTCGTCGGTAACTTCCTCTACTTCTTCCAGCGCCCGGCGCAACATGGCGTACCGGAACATTTGCGGCGTTTGCGCCCCCCAAAGGCCCGCCCGCGAAACCGTTGCCGCCACGCGGCCGGTCGTGTCGTCCCGTTTGAGGGTATCGACCACCGGCAGCGCCAGCAGGCCGCCCACGGGGTCGTCGCGCAATTCGGCAATCAGCTTGTCGATCAGCGCCACGGAAAGGCCTGGCCGCGCGGCATCGTGCACCAGGACCCAGTCCTGGTCATCAGCCTGTGCGCGGATGGCCTGCAAACCATTCAATACCGAAGCATGTCGCGTGGCGCCGCCGTTGAACAATACCGTCACGCGGCCAGCCAGCTGCGGGGCCGTTGCCATTACTGCTTCGATATAAGCATCGTCCTCGCTGACCACCAGAAAGCAATGGGCAATCGACGGCGCTGCTGCAAAGGTTTCCAGCACATGCAGCAGCATTGGCTTGCCGGCCAGCGGCAAGTATTGCTTGGGATAGCCGGCGCCGAGCCGGGCGCCAACGCCAGCGGCAGGAATCAGGGCGAAATAACGGGAAGATGCCATCAGGGCGGATCAGAAGTGTTTGGAAAGAAAACCGGGAGATGATACCAAAACGGGATCACAGTCCATCGTTTATAATTTCATACGATTCCGACCTTGCCAAACCGCACGTGATGCGCTTTGGCCTTTTTGCTTTGTACGCCGCCCTTTTGCCGCCACCTGCATGCCGTTCGACCTGAAAAAATCCTTGCCCAAGCCCGGCCACCGCTTTGTCCTGCCAGCCGTGCATGGATCTGCCGACGCCTTCGCGCTGGCACAAGCCGCCATCGAACTGGCGGCGCAAAAGCGCATGCTGGTGGTCGTGGTCGCCAGCGCCCCGGATGCCCAGCGCCTGCTGACGGAAATCCGCTGGTTTGGCGCACCTGATGGCGCCAATGAAGCCGCGCAGCTGCGCTGCCACCTGCTGCCGGACTGGGAAACGCTGCCCTACGACGCGTTTTCCCCGCACCAGGACCTGGTCTCGGAGCGCCTGGCAACCCTGCATGAAATCCGCAACGGCCAGTGCGATGTCCTGATCGTACCCGCCACCACGGCGCTGGTGCGCATGGCGCCGCCCTCCTTTCTGGCTGCCTACACCTTCTTTTTCAAGCAGGGTGAAAAGCTCGATGAAGCGCAGCTCAAGTCGCAGCTGACCCTGGCCGGCTATACCCATGTGGCGCAAGTCATGTCGCCCGGCGAGTATTCGGTGCGCGGCGGCCTGATCGACCTGTTCCCGATGGGCTCTGCCCTGCCCTACCGGCTCGACCTGTTCGGCGACACCATCGAGACCATCCGCACCTTCGATGCCGATACCCAGCGCTCGCTTTACCCGGTGCGCGAAGTGCGCCTGCTGCCGGGCCGCGAATTCCCGATGGATGAGGCGGCGCGCACGGCCTTCCGCGGCCGCTGGCGCGAAGTCTTCGAGGGCGACCCATCGCGCTCGGCCATCTACAAGGATATCGGCAACGGCATCGCATCGGCCGGCATCGAGTATTACCTGCCGCTGTTTTTCGAGCAGACCGCCACCTTGTTCGAGTACCTGCCTGACGACGTCACGTTTGCCCTGGTGGGCGACATCGACGCTGCCATCAAGCGCTTCTGGAACGACACGCAGTCGCGCTACAAATTCCTCAAGTCCGACCGCGAGCGCCCGCTGCTGGAGCCGCAGCAATTGTTCCTGACCGACGAGGACTTCTTCACGCTCGCCAAGCCGCACGGACGCTGGGTAATCCAGTCCGACCCGGCGCCTTCCGAATTGTCGGCGCCGCTGCCGGATATTGCCGTCAACCGCCGCCTCGACGATCCGCTGACGAACCTGCGCGCCTTCCTGCTGCAAACTGACAAGCGCGTCCTGGTCTGCGCCGACTCGGGCGGCCGCCGCGAAACGCTGTCGCAGTATTTCGCCGAATACGGCCTGGCGCTCGCGCCCTGCGACGGCTACACCGATTTCGCCACTTCCTCCGAAAAGCTGATGCTTGGCGTGGCCCCCCTGCAGGCAGGTTTCCAGCTACTGGCGGACGGTGCCAACCTGGCCTTCATCACCGAGACCGAGCTGTATGCCGGCTCGGGCCGGCGCGCCGGCCGCAAGCGCCAGGAAGGCGCAACCCAGGTCGAGGCCATGGTGCGCGACCTGTCGGAGCTGAAGATCGGCGACCCGGTGGTGCACGTCAACCACGGCATCGGCCGTTACATGGGCCTGCTCAGCATGGACATGGGCGAAGGCGAAACCGAATTCCTGCACCTCGAGTACGCCAAGGAATCCAAACTTTACGTGCCGGTGTCGCAGTTGCACGTGATTTCCCGCTATTCGGGCGCAGCGCCCGAAGATGCGCCGCTGCATGCGCTCGGCTCCGGCCAGTGGGAAAAGGCGCGCAAGAAGGCGGCCCAGCAGATCCGCGACACCGCCGCCGAACTGCTCAACCTCTACGCCCGCCGTGCCGCCCGCCAGGGCCATGCCTTCCAGTATTCCGCGCACGATTACGACGCCTTTGCCGAAAGCTTCGGCTTCGAGGAGACGCCCGACCAGGCCGCCGCCATCAACGCGGTCATCACCGACATGACCTCTGGCAAGCCCATGGACCGCCTGATCTGCGGCGATGTCGGTTTCGGCAAGACTGAAGTCGCCCTGCGCGCCGCCTTCGTCGCCGTCATGGGCGGCAAGCAGGTCGCGCTGCTGGCCCCCACCACCCTGCTGGCCGAGCAGCATGCGCAGAATTTCGCCGACCGCTTTGCCGACTGGCCGGTGCGAATCGCCGAACTGTCGCGCTTTCGCAGCGGCAAGGAAATCACCCAGGCCATCAAGGGCATGGCCGAAGGCACCATCGACATCGCCATCGGCACGCACAAGCTGCTCTCGCCCGACATGCAGTTCTCGCGCCTCGGTCTCGTCATCATCGACGAGGAACACCGTTTCGGCGTGCGCCAGAAGGAAGCCCTGAAAGCCCTGCGCGCCGAGGTGGACGTCTTGACCCTGACCGCCACGCCGATCCCGCGCACGCTGGGCATGGCGCTGGAAGGCTTGCGGGAATTTTCCATCATCGCCACCGCGCCGCAAAAGCGCCTGGCGATCAAGACTTTCGTGCGCACGGAAGGCGAATCGGTGATCCGCGAAGCCTGCCTGCGCGAACTGAAGCGCGGCGGCCAGGTGTACTTCCTGCACAACGAAGTCGAGACCATCGAGAACCGCAAGGCCATGCTGGAAGCGCTGCTGCCGGAAGCGCGCATCGGCGTGGCGCACGGCCAGATGCACGAGCGCGACCTGGAAAAGGTGATGCGCGACTTTGTCGCCCAGCGCTTCAACATCCTCCTGTGCACCACCATCATCGAGACCGGCATCGACGTGCCGACCGCCAATACCATCGTCATGCACCGCGCCGACAAGTTTGGCCTCGCGCAGCTGCACCAGTTGCGCGGGCGCGTCGGCCGCTCGCACCACCAGGCCTATGCCTACCTGCTGGTGCACGACGTCCAGGGGCTGACCAAGCTGGCGCAGCGCAGGCTCGACGCCATCCAGCAGATGGAAGAACTGGGCAGCGGTTTTTACCTGGCCATGCACGACCTCGAGATCCGCGGCGCCGGCGAAGTGCTGGGCGAAAGCCAGTCCGGCGAAATGATCGAGATCGGCTTCCAGCTGTATTCCGACATGCTGAACGAAGCGGTCCGGTCGCTGAAGAACGGTAAGGAGCCGGACCTCGCCGCGCCGCTGGCCACCACCACCGAAATCAACCTGCACGTGCCGGCGCTGCTGCCGGCGGATTTCTGCGGCGATGTGCACGAGCGCCTGTCGATCTACAAGCGCCTGGCCAACTGCAGCGCGGCCGGCGCCATCGACGACCTGCAGGAAGAACTGATCGACCGTTTCGGCAAGCTGCCGGATCCGGTCAAGGCGCTGATCGAAACGCACCGCCTGCGCGTGGCCGCCAAGCCGGTCGGCATCGTCAAGATCGATGCCCATGCCGAGTCGGCAGTGCTGCAGTTCGAGCCCAATCCGCCGATCGACGCCATGAAGATCATCGACCTGATCCAGAAGAACCGCCACATCAAGCTGCACGGGCAGGATAAACTACGCATTACCGTGGGCATGCCGGATCTGGCGGCGCGGGTGAACCAGGTCAAGACCGCGATCCGCGCACTGCTGTCATGAAACCAACATTTTCCAATTTAAACACTGCACAAGCATGAACCTGATCTTGCAAGGCGCCGCCGAACGCGCCGATATCGAACGCATCGCCGCCCTGGCCCAGGCCGAATCCATCACGGCCATCGGCACCGGCACGGCGGCCAATGCCTGGCGCTGCGGCGGCGCCCTGCGCAACGAAGCCACCGCCGCCGCGCTCGATGCCGCCTGCCAGGCCGCCCGCCTCGATTATGCTTTCGTCATGCCCAACCAGCGCCTGTCCGACTTCAAGCTCCTGGCCATGGACATGGATTCGACCCTGATCACCATCGAATGCATCGACGAGATCGCCGACATGCAGGGCCTCAAACCCCAGGTGTCGGAAATCACCGAAGCCGCCATGCGCGGCGAAATTGAATTCCGCGAAAGCCTGGCGCGCCGCGTCGCGCTCCTGAACGGCCTGGATGCCACGGCCCTGCAACGCGTCTACGACGAGCGCCTGAAGCTTTCGCCCGGCGCGGAAAACCTGCTCGCCGCAGCCAAGGCCGCCGGCCTAAAAACCCTCCTGGTGTCGGGCGGCTTCACCTTTTTTACCGACCGCATCAAGGAACGCCTGGGCCTGGACTATGCCCATTCCAACCGTCTGGAAATCAACGACGGCAAGCTGACCGGCCGCGTCATCGGCGGCGTCGTCGATGCCGAGGAAAAGAAGAATACCGTGCTGCGCGTGTGCCGCGAAATCGGCGCCTCGCCGGCGCAGGCCATCGTCATGGGCGATGGCGCCAATGACCTCGCCATGATGGGCGTGGCCGGGCTGTCGGTGGCTTACCGCGCCAAGCCCGTGGTGCGCGCGCAGGCCGACGTGGCGCTGAATTTCACTGGCCTGGATGGCGTCCTCAAGCTGTTCGATCACGCCGCATAAAAAAATGGCGCCGCAGACGTTCAGTCTGCGGCGCCATTGCGTGGCGCTGCGACGAAAGCAACTCGCCGCAGCCTGCCAACATGCTTACATCTTCACGGTGTCGGCCACTTCCCTGAAGTCTTCGATCTGGTCGAAGTTCATGTACTTGTAGATCTTGTCGCCGTTGGCGCTGAGCACGCCCATGTCGAGCATGTACTCTTCCTTGGTCGGGATCTTGCCCAGGCGCGAGCAGATCGCTGCCAGTTCCGCCGAGCCAAGGTACACGTTGGTGTTCTTGCCCAGGCGGTTCGGGAAGTTACGGGTCGAGGTCGACATGACGGTTGCGCCTTCGCGCACCTGTGCCTGGTTGCCCATGCACAGCGAGCAGCCCGGCATTTCGGTACGGGCGCCGGCTGTGCCGAAGACGCCGTAGTGGCCTTCCTCGGTCAGCTGCTTCTGGTCCATCTTGGTCGGCGGAGCCACCCACAGCTTGACCGGGATGTCGCGCTTGCCTTCCAAGAGCTTCGACGCAGCACGGAAATGGCCGATGTTGGTCATGCACGAGCCGATGAACACTTCATCGATCTTGGCGCCGGCCACGTCCGACAGCGTCTTCACGTCGTCCGGATCGTTCGGGCAGGCCACGATCGGCTCGTGAATGTCGGCCAGGTCGATCTCGATGACGGCGGCGTACTCGGCGTCGGCATCCGGCGCCAACAGTTGCGGGTCGGCCAGCCACTGCTCCATCGCCTTGATGCGGCGCTGCAGGCTGCGCGGGTCCTGGTAGCCCTGGGCAATCATCCACTTCAGCAGCGTGATGTTGCTGGTGAGGTATTCGATGATCGGTTCCTTGTTCAGGTGGACCGCGCAACCGGCGGCCGAACGCTCGGCGGAAGCATCCGACAGCTCGAACGCTTGCTCGACCTTCAAGTCCGGCAGGCCTTCGATTTCGAGAATGCGGCCGGAGAAGATGTTCTTCTTGCCTTGCTTGGCAACGGTCAGCGTGCCTGCCTTGATGGCGTACAGCGGAATCGCGTTGACCAGGTCACGCAGAGTCACGCCCGGCTGCATCTTGCCCTTGAAGCGGACCAGCACCGATTCCGGCATATCCAGCGGCATGGTTCCGGTGGCGGCGGCAAAGGCGACCAGGCCCGAACCGGCCGGGAAGCTGATGCCGATCGGGAAGCGGGTATGCGAATCGCCGCCGGTGCCGACGGTATCGGGCAGCAGCATGCGGTTGAGCCACGAGTGGATCACGCCGTCGCCCGGGCGCAGCGCGATGCCGCCACGGTTGCTGATGAAGTTCGGCAGGGTCTGGTGGGTCTTCACGTCCACCGGCTTCGGATAGGCGGCGGTGTGGCAGAACGATTGCATGACGAGGTCGGCCGAGAAGCCCAGGCACGCCAGGTCTTTCAGTTCGTCGCGGGTCATTGGGCCGGTGGTGTCTTGCGAGCCGACCGAAGTCATTTTCGGTTCGCAGTAGGTGCCCGGGCGCACGCCCTGGCCTTCCGGCAAACCGCAGGCGCGGCCAACCATCTTCTGGGCCAGCGAGAAGCCCTTGCTGCTGTTGGCCGGCTGAGTCGGCAGGCGGAACAGGGTCGACGGCGCCAGGCCGAGGGCTTCACGCGCCTTGGCGGTCAGGCCACGGCCGATGATCAGGGGGATGCGGCCGCCGGCGCGCACTTCATCGAACAGCACGTCGGACTTGACCTGGAACTCGGAAATCACTTCACCGTTCTTCAGGGCACGGCCGTCGTAGGGACGCAGTTCAACCACGTCGCCCATTTCCATCTTCGAGACGTCGAGTTCGATCGGCAGTGCGCCGGCATCTTCCATCGTGTTGTAGAAAATCGGTGCGATCTTGCCGCCCAGGCAGACGCCGCCAAAACGCTTGTTCGGAACAAACGGGATATCTTCGCCGGTGAACCACAGCACCGAGTTGGTGGCCGACTTGCGCGAGGAGCCGGTGCCGACCACGTCGCCGACGTAGGCGACCAGGTGGCCCTTTTCCTTGAGCGATTCGATAAACTTGACCGGGCCGCGCTTGCCGTCTTCTTCCGGGGTGATGCCGGGACGGGCGTTCTTGAGCATCGCCAGCGCGTGCATCGGGATGTCCGGGCGGGTAGTGGCGTCCGGGGCTGGCGACAGGTCGTCGGTGTTGGTTTCGCCGGTCACTTTCAAGACGGTGATGGTCAGGCTTTGCGGCACTTCCGGACGGCTGGTGAACCATTCGGCGTCAGCCCAGCTTTGCAGCACGGCCTTGGCATTGGCGTTGCCCTTGTCGGCCAGTTCCTTGACGTCGTGGAACTGGTCGAACATCAGCAGGGTTTTCTTCAGCGCGTCGGCGGCGACGACGCCCACTTCAGCGTCGGCCAACAGCTCGACCAGCGGCTGGATGTTGTAACCGCCCAGCATCGTGCCGAGCAGTTCGGTCGCGCGGGCGCGCGAAATCAGCGCGCAGGCGGTCTCGCCTTTGGCCACGGCTGCCAGGAAGCCAGCCTTAACGCGGGCGGCTTCATCCACGCCGGCGGGCACGCGGTGGGTGATCAGGTCGAGCAGGGTCTGCTCTTCGCCAGCGGGCGGATTCGTCAGCAGTTCCACCAGCTCGGCGGTCTGCTGGGCCGTCAGCGGCAGGGGGGGAATTCCGAGCGCGGCGCGTTCGGCCACATGAGCACGATAGTTTTCAAGCATGGAGAACCTTCTGATATGGCGTTTTCGGGGGAGTGCTTTTTTGGCACTCCGGGGCTATTTCGGGCACTACTTGGGTCGTGATTTTATTCTTAATACCTTGCAACGTCAAATGTCTTATGTCTTATATAAGAGTCAAAAAGAAAGTATCCTGAATCATGGTTCATGGAATCCGCATAAAAAAACCGCCGGATTATGAATCCGGCGGCTGTCACAGGCATGAGCCGCCGCCCCCAGCGGCTGGCTCCCGCCCCCCAATCAGGCGTTGGCTTCGAAAGCCAGCGAAACCGGCAGGGCTTCCTGGTCCGGGTTCGGCCAGCGCTGCGACACGGTCTTGATCTTGGTGTAGAAGCGCGCGGCGTCCGGGCCAAACATGTGCGAGTCGCCGAACTTGGAACGGCGCAAGCCGCCAAAGTTGAAGTAGCCCGCCGGCAGCGGCACCGGGACATTCACGCCGATCATGCCCGCTTCCACCTCGCTCATGAAGCGGTGCGCCGACTTGCCGTCGCGGGTAAAGATCACTGCGCCGTTGCCGAATTCGTGCTTGTTCGTGATGGCGATCGCTTCATCGAAGCTGGCGGCGCGCACGATGCCGCGCACCGGGCCGAATACTTCCTGCTTGTAGAGATCCATCTCGGTGGTGACATGGTCGAACAGGGTCGGTCCGATGTAGTAGCCATTTTCATGGCCCGCCACCTTGATGCCGCGGCCGTCGATCACCATGTCCGCACCGGCCTTGACAGCGTCGTCGATCGAGCGCAGCACGCTTTGCTGCGACTGCGCCGAGATCACCGCGCCGAAATCCGCCGTGGGGTCGTTGTAAGGCCCGATCTTCAGCGCATTGATCTTTTGGATCACGAGTTCACGCAGGCGCTCAGCGGTAGCCTTGCCGACCGGCAGCAACAACGATACCGCCATGCAGCGCTGGCTGGCCGAGCCATAACCTGCTGAGACGAAGGCCGCAGCGGCAGCTTCGAGGTCGGCGTCGGGCATCACCACCATGTGGTTCTTGCCGCCAGTATAGGCTGCCACGCGCTTGTTGTGCGACGTGCCCTTCTGGTAAATGTATTCGCCCACCGGTGTCGAGCCGACGAAGCTGATGCCGGCGATGCCGGGATGCTCCAGCATGCCATCGACGATTTCCTTGTCGCCATGAACGATGTTGAACACGCCCTTGGGCAAGCCGGCCTGCTCGAACAGGCGGGCGAATTCCAGCGCGGCGCTGGGCACCCGTTCCGAAGGCTTCCACACGATACCGTTGCCGACCGCAACCGCCATGGCCATCATCGCTGCCGGCACCATGATCGGGAAGTTGAACGGCGAAATGATGCCGACCACGCCGATGGGGGCACGCATCGAGAAAACGTCGATGCCGCCGCCGACATTGGTGGCATATTCACCCTTCGTCACATGCGGCTCATTGCAGGCGAATTCGATCGCCTCGACGCCGCGGCCGATCTCGCCCTTGGCGTCGGCAATGGTCTTGCCATGCTCGCGGCCGATCATTTCAGCCAGGCGGTCGGTATTGGCGATCACCAGTTCGCGCAGCTTGAACATGACGGCCTGGCGCGCGGCATGCGACTGCTGCCCCCAGCGCTGGCCGGCTTGCGCCGCGATCGATACGGCACGGTCGAGCGTGGTGCGGTCGCCATAATGCAGGCGCGCGATTTCCTCGCCGGTGGAGGGGTTGAAGACCGCGCCGGTGCGCCCGCCGCTGCCGGCGTCAAGTTCGCCGTTGATGTAATGGGTGATGTTTTGGCTCATGATGTCTCTATGTCCTTTTTAAGTCTGGGATGGCGCCTGTCGCCTGAAGCGCGGCGCCGGGTGAATGTCAGGATTTATTGGCGGCGAACATGTTGAAAATGCTGCCGAAGTCGAGCTTGCCGTTGCCGGAGGCGCTATGCAGCGCATACAGGTTGCGCGCCAGTCCACCCAGCGGCACGCTGGCGCGGATATCGGTGGCCGCTTCGACCGCCAGGCCGAGGTCTTTCAGCATCAGGTCAGTGGCGAAACCGCCGCTATAGGAGCGCGCCGACGGCACGTTTTCCAAAGTACCCGGACAAGGGTTGTACGAATTGACCACCCAGCTGGCGCCCGAGCTCTTGCCGATGATTTCCGACAGTACTTTGGGGTCGAGCCCGTTGGCGATGCCAAGTTGCAGCGCTTCGCAGGTGCCGCTCATGATGATCCCGAGCAGCATGTTGTTGCAGACCTTGGCGGTCTGGCCGGCGCCATGGCTGCCGGCATGGAAAATATTCTTGCCCATTTTTTCCAGCACGGCGCGGGCGCGCTCCAGCTGGACGCTGTCGCCGCCGACCATGAAGGTCAGGGTACCGGCGTCAGCCGCGACGGTGCCGCCCGAGACCGGCGCATCGACCATGTCGACGCCCCGGGCCTTTGCCGCCTCGGCCACTTCGCGCGCTGCGCTGGCCGAAATGGTGGAACTGTCGATGATCAGCGCGCCGGGCGCCAGTTGCGCCAGCACGCCCTGGCCACCCTGCCCGCCGCCCAGATACAGCGACTTCACATGGGCGGCGGCGGGCAACATGCTGAGCACCACCTGGGCATCCTGTACCGCCTGGGCGGCGCTGTCGGCAGTCTTGCCGCCGGCCGCTTCCAGCGCCTGCAGCGCCGCGCCGGAAAGATCGAAACCGGTGACCGAAAAGCCGGCCTTGACCAGGTTCTTCGCCATGGGCAAACCCATGTTGCCCAGGCCGATGAATGCGATTTTCATGGGGAATATCCTTTGCTTATTTCTTCACCAGCGGGCACAGCGACTGCGCCAGCGGCTGGAATGCCTTGTCGGCGGGGATGGTTGCCTTCAGGTTGTAGTAATCCCAGGCGCCCTTCGATTCTTCCGGCTTCTTCACTTCGACCAGGTACATGTCGTGGATCACGCGGCCGTCCGGGCGGATGCTGGCGTTGCGCATGACCGCATCCTTGATCGGCAATTCGCGCATCTTGGCGGAGACCGCGTTGGCCTCATCGGTCTTGGCAGCCGCCACCGATTTCAGGTAATGCAGCACGCTCGAATACACCCCGGCATGCACCGAGTTGGGCTTGGCCTTGTGGATTTTTTCAAAGCGACCGGCGAATTCCTTGGTTTGCTCGTCGTGGTTCCAGTAAAAGCCTTCGGAAAAGATCAGGCCCTGCGCAAGAGGCAATCCCAGCGCATGCACGTCGGTAATATTGAACAGTAAGGCCGCCAGCTTCTGGTTCTTGCCCAAGCCGAATTCGCGCGCACCCTTGATGGCGTTGATGGCATCCTGGGTCGAATTGGCCAGGCCGATGACGTCTGCCTTGGAGGCTTGTGCCTGCAACAGGAAGGAAGAGAAATCGCTGGCGTTCAGGGGATGTTTCACCGCACCGACGACGTTGCCGCTATTAGCCTTGACCTGCTCCGCGGCATCCTTTTCCAGTGATTGACCAAAGGCATAGTCCACCGTAATGAAGTACCAGGACTTGCCGCCGGCGCGCGTCAGCGCCGCCGCCGCACCGGCAGAAGCCGAGTAGGTGTCGAACATCCAGTGGAAACTGTTCGGCGCGCATTCGTCATTGGTCAGGCGGGAGGTGGCCGCGCCATTAAACAGGCCGACAGCCCCCTTTTCCCGCATCAGTTTCTGCACCGAGATCGCCGCGGCCGAGTTGGTGAGGTCAGCAAAAGCGTCGACCTTTTCCACGTCGAGCCACTCGCGCGCCTTGGAAGCAGCGATGTCAGCCTTGTTAAGATGGTCGGCCGACAGCACCTTGATCTTCATGCCCTTGCATTCCGCTTTCAGGCAATCCTCAATGGCCAGGTTGGTGGCGACCACCGAACCCTTGCCGCCAAACACGGAGTACGGACCCGACATGTCGGTCAGCACGCCGATCCTGACTTCGCCATCCGAAATTTGTGCCTGGGCACCAAAAGAAATGGCCATGGCGAGTGGCAATACTGCCTTGCGCAGCGACTTGATTTTCATACCTGTCTCCTTCTGTTGTTGATTTAATGTGAATCGATTGTAGATGACATTTTTGAGCTCGGCTCAGCAAAAAATGCCGTGCTATTATGCGTTTTTGCATAACGGAGCCTCTGGTGAAGCACGTCGACTGGGACGATTTTCGGGTGTTTCTGGGACTGGCGCGGGCGCAGTCCGCGCTGGAGGCATCCCAGACCATAGGCATGAACCAGTCCACCCTGTCGCGGCGCCTGCGCAAGCTGGAAGAAAACATTGGCGCCAAGCTGTTCGACCGCAATTCGCACGGCCATCACCTGACCAGCGCCGGGCACCGCTTGCTGGAGCATGTCGAGAAACTGGAATCCACCTTGGCGGCGGTGGAGAAGGACGTCTCCGGCGACAGCATGGCACTGAGCGGCGAAATCCGCCTGGGGGCCACCGAAGGCTTCGGCAGCCAGTTCCTGGCGCCGCACCTGGCACAATTCTGCACCTCGCACCCTGCCATCACGGTCGACCTGTTGCCGCTGCCGCGCCACGTCAACCTCTCCCGGCGCGAGGCCGACGCTTCCGTGACGATCGACCGCCCGACCGTCGACAGCTTTGTCACCGCCAAACTGGCAGACTACCGCCTGCTGCCCTACGCCACGCCGGCTTACCTGCAGCGCCATGCGCCAATCCGCTGCGAAGCGGATCTGGCCGAACACCGCTGGATCGATTATGTCGACGACCTGATCTTCGCCGACCAGCAAGTCACCCTGCACAAATGGCTGCCGTCGGTGAAACCGTTTTTGCGCAGCACCAGCATCGTTGCGCAATGTCAGGCGACCCGCTCGGGCCTGGGCATCGCATTGCTGCCCTGCTTCATGGGCAGCGTCACGCCCGACCTGGTGCCGGTGCTGCCACAGGAAATCGATATCACGCGTTCATTCTGGCTGGTGGCGCCGTCTGAGCGCCGTGAAGTCGCGCGCATCAAGGCAATGTGGGACTATCTGCGCAGGGTGGCGGACGCCAACGCCGATTTCCTGATGGGCCGCGCGCAGCGGATTGTCTGGCTACCCGCCTGAACCTCATCAGCAAGACGAAGGGCAGCCAATCGGGGTATTCTGTTGAAAATGTCGAAATGAAGAATCAGGAATCCACATGAACCAGGAACTCGTATTCGATCCGCAAACGCAATCGCAGAAGAACATCGCCTGGTGGCTTTACATTTTCCATGGTGCGAGCCTGGTGCTGTCCCTTGGGCTGCTCTCGTGGGTTCCGCTGATTATCAATTATCTCAAGCGCGGCGATGCGGCAGGCACCTTCGTGCAAAGCCACCACAATTGGCAAATCCGCTCGTTCTGGTGGTACCTGTTCTGGATGATCCTTGGCGGCCTGATTTTCGTTACCGTGATCGGCATTCCCCTGGCCTGGCTGATCTGGTTTTGCGCGCCGATCTGGAAAGCCTATCGTCTCATCAAGGGTTTTCTTGATCTCGATGCCAACCAGCCCATGCCGATATAGGCATTGTGCGCGCACCATCGCCCTCAAATATTGCACGCATGAAATTGCTGCCTTGCACAAACACATTTCCCGGAAATTTCCAGGCGAAATTGTGACAAATTTCTGTTTTGTCGAAGAAAAATTTGCTATTCAATAAAAAAAATTGCATATTGGCGAAAATAAATTAGTTCGCTGACTTCTGGTTCGCAACAAACTTTCACTACAGCAAATTACAGCACGACCGCTGTATTTCAGCCAGGCAAATTAGCGGCACATGCTCCATTCAGGACACTCGAGGCGCTGATCCGTGCAACGCAACTATTCCTCTTTGCTCAAGCAACTCCAGAAACTCGGGGCCGAACACCCCGGTGAGCTGCCGAGCATTGACAGCTGGATGCAATTCCTCGACCAGGCGACCCATTCGGCTGTGGAGCTGGCGTCAGAGCATGCCGGTGCCGAACGCAACAAGGATTACCTATCGTCCGAAATCCAGGATCTGGGCAGCCGCATCGAGGAAACCCAGCGCATTGCCGGCCTCGGCGACTGGTCTTTCGATCGCCGCCTGGGCCAGGGCAAATGGTCGCGCGAATGCTACCGCATCTTCGGGCTGTCGCCCTCCGCGCCCATGCCCTCCTATAAGGAGCTGTCGCGCCAGATCCACCGTGACGACCGCCTCTACGTCAAGGACCGTGTCGAAGCGGCGCTGCACGATGCCCGCAAGTTTGAAATCGAATTCCGCTATCGGCTGCCGGACGACGACATCCGCTGGGTGCGCGCGATCGGGCAGCCGGTCAAGAACGCCCGGGGCCAGGTATGCCGCCTGTTCGGCACGGTCATGGATGTCAACAACCGCAAGCTGATCGAAGTGCGGCAATCCATGGAGCATACGGTTGCGCGCCTGCTGGCCGAATGCGACTCGCCCGTGGAAGTCATTCCGGAAATTATCGAAACCATTTGCGCCACCTTCGGCTGGTCTTGCGGGGCGCTCTGGATGCCGGACAAGAAAGCCAGCGTGCTGCGCCGGATTGCAACCTGGACATTGCCCCGCCCCGATGTCGAAAAATTCTTCCACAACACGCCTGAGCAGATCCCGCTGCCGGCCACCGGCGCCCTCTCCAGCCGCACCCTGCGCGTGGCGCGCGCGGAATGGTTTCCGGATGCCTCGCGCGGCGAGCATTTCGCCCGCGCCACCCAGGCCGCCTACTCCGGCCTCTACGGCAGCCTGGCATTCCCGCTGCAGGCTGCCGGCGAGATCCTCGGCATCATGGAATTTTTCGGCCCGCAGCCGCAGGAAGCCGACCGCGAAACCCTGCAAAGCGCGCACTTCATCGGCCGCCATATCGGCCAGTTCTTCCAGCGCAAGCAAGTCGAGCAAGCCCTGCGCGAGAGCGAAGCCCACTTCCGCGCGCTGGTCGAGCAGGCATCCGACAGCTTCTACGTGCATGACATGGAAGGCAAGTTCATCGACGTCAACCAGCAGGGTTGCGAAGGCCTGGGCTACACGCGCAGCGAATTGCTGAGCAGGACAGCCCAGGATATCGACCTCGACCTGACGACCCGCGAACTCAAGAAGCTGACCGCCAGGATCAGCAACGGCGTGCCGATCGCGCGCGAAAGCCGCTACCGCCGCAAGGATGGCACGACCTTCCCGGTCGAGATCCGCATGGGCCCGATCGACATCAACGGCCGCCAGCACCTCTTGTCGCTGGTGCGCGACGTCACCGAACGCAAGGAGATGCAGGACCATATCCAGCATCTGGCGTATCACGACTCGCTGACCAACCTGCCCAACCGGGCGATGTTCAACCGCCACCTGAGCCATGCCATCGACCAGGCCGGCCGCCACGGCAAGTCGCTGGCAGTACTGTTCATCGACCTCGACCGCTTCAAGTACGTCAACGACACGCTGGGCCACGATGCCGGCGACCGACTGCTGCAGGAGATGTCGCGCAGGCTCGGCAACGCCCTGCACGGCGACCTGGTGGCGCGCCTCGGCGGCGATGAATTCGTGGTGCTGCTGGAAGACATCGACGACGCCGAGCATGTCAGCCACGTCGCGCAAAAGATCCTGAAGTCGCTGGTGGAAGAGTTTCCCCTGAACGGTCAGCTGATCCATATCACCGCCAGCATCGGCGTCTCCGTGTTCCCGGAAGACGGCAAGGATGAATTCGCCCTGATGAAGCACGCGGACATTGCCATGTACCGCGCCAAGGACCGCGGCAAGAACAATTTCCAGTTTTATTCGGCCTACATGAGCCAGCATGCCGCCAAGATGCTGGCGCTCGAATCCAGCCTGCGCCGGGCCATCGAGCGCGAGGAATTGGTGCTGTACTACCAGGGCAAGGTGGAAACCCGTACCGGACGCATCACCGGCGTGGAATCGCTGGTGCGCTGGGAGCACCCGGAGCTGGGCCTGCTGTCGCCCGACCAGTTCATCCCGCTGGCCGAAGAAACCGGCCTGATCGTTCCGCTGTCGAAATGGGTATTGCGCCAGGCATGCATGCAGATCTGCGCATGGCAAAGGCAGAACCTGCCGCCGCTGACCGTCGCGGTCAACCTGTCGGCGCGCCAGTTTACCGAAGATTACCTGGTGGAAGACACAGCGCAAACCCTGCGTGAACTGGGCATGAACCCGACCCTGCTGGAGCTGGAAATCACGGAAAGCATGATGATGCACAATCCGGAGCGCACCATCCAGATCCTCCAGGAACTCAAGGCCATGGGCATCCGCATCGCCATTGACGATTTCGGCATCGGCTATTCATCGCTGTCGCACCTGCGCCAGTTCCCGATCGATATCATCAAGATCGACCGCTCGTTCATCCAGGACGTGCCGGGCGACCCCGCCGACGAAGCGATCACCGAGGCGATCATCGCCATGGGCAAGAGCCTGAAAATCACGGTCGTGGCCGAAGGCGTGGAAAAGATCGAACAGCTGCAATTCCTGTCGGACCGCAGCTGCGAGGAAATCCAGGGTTATTTCTTCAGCAGGCCGCTGCCGGCCGAGGAATTCACCAAGCTGTTGTGGAAGAACCTCGCGCCGGTGGGCGTGCCCAAAAAGCGGCCCGCGGCGAAACTGTAGGCCTGGAAGGATGCCCGTTCAGGGCGCTGGCGGTTGCCACTGCCCGCTGGCGATTTTTTCCAGCCAAAAAGTACCGATGATGGTTTTCACGTCGGTGATTTTCCCGTCGCGCACCCACTCAAGCACCTCGGCCAGCGGCGCCCGGAAGGTGTCGAGGAATTCTTCATCGTCAAGCTTGCGCTCGCCGGCAATCAAGCCGCGCGCGAGATAGATTTCCAGGAATTCGTCGGAATAGGCAATCGCGTTATGGATGACGCAGACGCGCTGCCAGTCGGCGGCGGTGTAGCCGGTTTCTTCCTGCAATTCACGCTTGGCGCATGCCAGGCGGTCTTCACCCGGATCGATTTTACCGGCCGGGAATTCGAGAAATACCTGGTCAAGCGGGTAACGGAACTGGCGTTCCAGCAGCACGCTGCCATCATCGAACAGCGGCAGGATCACGACCGCGCCCGGATGGCGAAAATATTCCCGCGATGCCAGCGCGCCATTCGGCAGTTGCACCTTGTCGTGCCGCACCTTGAGAAAACTGCCGTCGTAGACCAGTTGGCTGTCGACCAGCGTTTCCTTCAAATGTTCATCCATGACGCTTGCGCAGGTAACGGAAGACAAAACCGGGGAACGCCAGCACGAGGAACAGGCAGGCGGTGATTGCGTAGAATTCCCAGCGCTGGCTGAACACGCCGCCGATGCGGGATTCGAGCAGCCAGGCCACGCCGCCCACGGCAAAATACAGAACCACCATTTCCAGCAGGCGTAGCCAGAGCGGCTTGTGCGGAAACGCCTGCAGGGGCATGACGCCAAGCAGGCGTTCGTTAAGGAATGGCAGGTTGGCGGCCAGTGCTGCCAACCCGATCACAAACCAGCTATAGGATGTCGCTGTCACGTAATTTGCTTGTGCCGCGATCAGGCCGCGATGCTGGCGATATTTTTCAGGGCATGGCCGATCGACTGGCCGATCGCGCTTTCGCAGATCGCCATCAAGCCGCCTGGCAAGATACCCAGCACCAGCATGGCAGCGCCGTTCAGGCTGAGCGTAAAGCGCATGTCATTCGTGGCGACGATTGGCGCGGTGTCCACCGGGGCATCGAAATACATCAGCTTGACCACGCGCAGGTAGTAGAACGCACCGATCAGCGAAGCCATGACGGCAAAGATCGCCAGCCAGATCTGACCGCTTGCCAGGACCGCCTGCAGGATCGACAGCTTGGCGTAAAAGCCGACCATCGGCGGCACGCCCGCCAGCGAAAACATCAGCATCAGCATCACCAGGGCAAACCACGGGCTGCGCTGGTTCAGGCCCTTCAGGTCTTCCAGCTTGTCAGCCTCGAAGCCGGCGCGCGACAGCAGGATGACGATGCCGAAGCTGCCCAGGGTGGTCAGCACATAGGTGATCGCATAGAACATCGATGCGCCATAGGCGCTGACAGCGCCGGTGCTTTTCTGGTCAACCACCCCGGACAGGAGGCCCAGCAGGACAAAGCCCATGTGCGAAATGGTCGAGTACGCCAGCATGCGCTTGAGGTTGGTCTGGGCGATTGCGGTGATATTACCGATGGCCAGAGAAAGCACGGCCAGCACCAGCAGCATCTGCTGCCAGTCGAAGGCCAGCGGCAGCAAGCCTTCCACCAGCAGGCGCACGCAGATGGCGAAGGTCGCCAGCTTCGGCGCGGCGCCCAGCAGCAGCGTGACCGGTGTCGGCGCACCCTGGTAGACGTCCGGCACCCACATGTGGAACGGCACGGCGCCCAGCTTGAACGCAAGGCCGGCCACCAGGAAGACGATGCCGAACACGAGCACGGTCGGCTTGATGGTGCCCGAGACGGTCGCCTTGGCAACCGCATTGATTTCCAGCGAACCGGTGGCGCCATACAGCATCGACATGCCGTACAGCAGGAAACCGGAAGCCAGCGCGCCCAGCACGAAATACTTCATGGCTGCCTCGGTCGCCACGGCGTCATTGCGGCGCAGCGCCACCAGCGCGTACAGCGACAGCGACATCAGTTCCAGGCCGAGGTAGATCGACAAAAAGCTGGTGCCCGAGATCATGACCATCTGGCCGAGCAGGCAGAACAGCGCCAGCACGTAGTACTCGCCGCCGAGAGTGCCACCGCTGGCCATGCCGCGCTGGACCACATACTGGCGCGAGTACACCAGCGTCACGCCAACGGCAAGGTACGAGAACAGCTTGAGCAGATGCGACATCGGATCCGACACGAACATGTTGTTGAACGTGTAGGTGACCGCGCCGGCTTCGAAGGAATACAGGCTCAGGGCCGCGCACACCGCCAGCGCCGCCAGCGACAGCATGTAGGTGATGTTGCGCTTGGCATCCGGCAGGAACATGTCGATCAGCAGGATCGCCGAGGCGGCGATTAGCAGGAAGATTTCGGGATAGACCGGGATCAGATTCATGTTATTCACTTATTGGGCGACAGCATCGCTTGTTTTAATTCAGTTTCGAGGTGGCGACATGCTTGAGCAGGTCGGTCACCGATGTCTGCATCGCATCGGTGAACGGCGCCGGGTACAGGCCCATCACCAGCACGGCAATCGCCAGCACGCCGAGAATCAGGAACTCGCGCTTGTTCAGGTCTGTCAGCGCGGCGACATGCGCATTGCAGACGTCACCGAAAATCACCCGCTTGGCCAGCCACAGCGAGTAGGCGGCGCCGAGGATCAGGGCGGTCGCCGTCAGCACGCCGATCCAGAAATTGAACTCGACTGCGCCCAGGATCACCATGAACTCGCCGACGAAGCCGGAAGTCGCCGGCAAGCCGCAGTTGGCCATCGAGAACAGCACGAAGAAGGCGGCGAAACGCGGCATGGTATTGACCACCCCGCCGTAATCGGCGATCTCGCGGCTATGCACGCGGTCGTACAGCACGCCGATACACAGGAACATTGCGCCGGAAACGAAGCCGTGCGAAATCATCTGCACGATGCCGCCCTGCACGCCCATGTCATTGAAGACGAAGAAGCCGAGGGTGACGAAGCCCATGTGCGCAATCGACGAATACGCCACCAGCTTCTTCATGTCCTTCTGCACCAGCGCGACCAGGCCGATGTAGATCACGGCGATCAGCGACAGCGTGATGACCAGCCAGGACAACTGGTGGCTGGCGTCCGGGGCGATCGGCAGCGAGAAACGCAGGAAGCCGTAGCCGCCGAGTTTCAGCATGATGGCTGCCAGCACCACCGAGCCGCCGGTGGGCGCCTCGACGTGGGCATCCGGCAGCCAGGTATGCACCGGCCACATCGGCACCTTGACCGCGAACGCCATCATGAAAGCCAGGAAGATGGGGATCTGTGCGCCGATCGGCAGCGGCAGCTTGTGCCATGCCAGGATGTCGAAGCTGCCGTGCGACGCGAAATACAGGTAAAGCAGCGCCACCAGCATCAGCAGCGAGCCGAGGAAGGTGTACAGGAAGAACTTGATTGCCGCATACACGCGGTTCGGCCCGCCCCAGACGCCGATGATGATGAACATCGGGATCAGGGTGGCTTCGAAGAAGGCATAGAACAGGATGCCGTCGAGCGCGCAAAAGACGCCGATCATCAGGCCCGACAGGATCAGGAAGGCGCCCATGTATTGCGAGACGCGGCTCTCGATGACTTCCCAGGCGGCCAGCACCACCAGCACGGTGATGAAGGCGGTCAGCGGCACGAACCACAGCGAAATGCCGTCGATGCCAAGCGAATAGAAGATGTTGAAGCGCTCGATCCAGGCGAATTTTTCGACAAACTGCATGCCATGGGCGGCATTGTCGAATTGCGCGACGATCGGCAGCGTCACCAGGAAGCTGACGAGCGCGCCGATCAGCGCCACGCCGCGCGCCAGCGCCGGGTTATCGTCACGGCCGAATGCCAGGATGAAGGCGCCAAATGCGATCGGACACCAGATCGCCAGGCTCAGGAGGGGGATAGTTGACTGCATCATAAGCACTTTTTATTTTGCTGGGTCTTTATTTGGCAAACGGGAACGGCAAGAACCAGATCAGGAAGCCCAGCACGCCAAGGATCATCACGAAGGCGTAGTGGTAGATGTAACCGGACTGGAAATGGCGCGTGATACGGGCAAACCATTCGACCACGCGGGCGCTGCCGTTGACGATCAGGCCGTCGATCAGGCCGCGGTCGCCCACCTTCCACAAGCCGCCGCCCAGTGCGCGCGCGCCGCCGGCAAACACCACTTCATTGAACTTGTCCATGTAGTACTTGTTGTCCAGCAGCGTATGCACTGCGTGGAACTTGGCGTAGAACCAGGCTGGCACCCTCGGATTGACCATGTAGCAGTAGTATGCCGCCGCCACGCCGCCCGCAGCCAGCGCAAACACCGGCGTAGTGAAGGCATGCAGGCCCATTGCCACCGCACCATGGAATTCGTGCGCTAGTTCAGCCATCGCCGGATGGGCCGGGTTGACGAAGATGACATTCTTGAAGAAGTCGCCGAACAGCATCGGGCCGACCGTGAAAAAGCCGATCAGTACGGATGGAATTGCCAGCAGGATCAGCGGCAGCGTCACCACCAGCGGCGCCTCGTGCGGCTTCTCGCCCGGGGCCAGGCCATGGTGGTGGTCTGCGGCGACTTCTTCATCGGCATGGTCGCCGTGATGGTCGTGATGCGCCTTGCCGAAACGCTCTTCGCCATGGAACACCAGGAAATACATGCGGAACGAGTAGAAAGCGGTGACGAAGACGCCTGCCATCACGGCGAAATAGGCGAAACCGGAACCTGCGATATGCGTCTCACGCACGGCTTCGATGATGCTGTCCTTCGAGTAAAAGCCCGAGAAGAACGGCGTGCCGATCAGGGCCAGCGAACCCAGCAGCGAGGTGATCCAGGTAATCGGCATGTACTTGCGCAGGCCGCCCATATTGCGGATGTCCTGGTCATGGTGCATGCCGATGATGACGGCGCCGGCGCCGAGGAACAGCAGCGCCTTGAAGAACGCGTGGGTCATCAGGTGGAATACGGCGACCGAGTAGGCCGACGCGCCCAGCGCCACGGTCATGTAGCCCAGCTGCGACAGCGTCGAATACGCCACCACGCGCTTGATGTCGTTCTGGATGATGCCCAGGAAACCCATGAACAGCGCCGTGATGGAGCCGATCACGATGATGAACGACAAGGCGGTGTCGGACAGCTCGAACAGCGGCGACATGCGCGCGACCATGAAGATGCCGGCGGTAACCATGGTTGCGGCGTGGATCAGCGCCGAGATCGGCGTCGGGCCTTCCATCGAGTCCGGCAGCCACACGTGCAGCGGGAACTGCGCCGACTTGCCCATCGCGCCGATGAACAGGCAGATGCAGGCCACCGTCAGCAGCATCCAGTCGGTGCCCGGCAATGTCAGGGTTGCCAGCTGCTCGCGCTTGGCGAAGACTTCGTTGTAATCCATCGAGCCGGCATACGCCAGCAGGAGGCCGATGCCGAGGATGAAGCCGAAGTCGCCGACGCGGTTGACCAGGAAGGCCTTCATGTTGGCGTAGATCGCCGTCGGACGGGTGTACCAGAAGCCGATCAGCAGGTACGACACTAGGCCCACCGCTTCCCAGCCGAAGAACAGCTGCAGGAAGTTGTTGCTCATGACCAGCATCAGCATCGAGAAGGTGAACAGCGAGATGTACGAGAAGAAGCGGTTGTAGCCTTCATCCTCGGCCATGTAGCCGATCGTGTAGATGTGCACCATCAGCGACACGAAGGTCACCACGCACATCATCATCGCCGTCAGGCTGTCGACCAGGAAGCCGACTTCCAGCTTCAGGCCTGCCACGGTCATCCATTCGTAGACCGAGCCATTGTAGGTGGCGCCATCCAGCACCGCCAGCAGCGTCTGCACCGAGATCAGGAACGCCACCAGCACGCCCAGGATGGTAACGGTATGGGAAGTCTTGCGACCAATTACATTGCCGAAGAACCTGGTGCCAAGGAGGCCCGCAATTGCGGAGCCGGCCAGCGGCGCCAGTGGTACGGCAAGTAGGAGGTTAGGGTTGAGTTGCCCCGCCATGTTCGACCTTATCGTTAATTATGGTTAACCCTTGAGGGTATCGAGATCTTCAACATTGATGGTGTCCTGGTTACGGAACAGCACCACGAGGATAGCCAGGCCGATCGCGGATTCGGCCGCGGCAACGGTCAGGATGAAGAAAACGAAGATCTGCCCGGCCGCATCACCCAGGTAATGGGAAAACGCGATGAAATTCATGTTCACGGCCAGCAGCATCAATTCGATTGCCATCAGCAGGATGATGATGTTTTTCCGGTTCAGGAAAATGCCGACGACGGAAATCGCAAACAGGATGGCGCCAAGCACCAGGAAATGCGCGAGTGACAAGCCCATGGTCCCTCCCCTTATTTCTGTTCTGCCGCGGGTGCGGCGGGTTGGTCATTGTCGCGATTGGACTCGGCTTTCATCTTGACGATGCGCACGCGGTCGGCGGCCTTGACCCTGACTGCGGCTGCCGGATCGTAATACTTGCTGTCCTTGCGGCGACGCAGCGTCAGCGCAACGGCGGCGATGATTGCCACCAGCAGGATCACCGCAGCGACTTCGAATGCATAGATGTACTGGGTATAGATCAGCATGCCCAGCGCCTTGGTCGTGCCGATGGTGTCCGACGCCGCCGGCACCAGCTGGTCCGGCCGCAGGAAGCCGCGCCAGATGACTGCCGCCATCTGCAGCACGATGACCACGCCAATGCCCGCCGCCAGCGGCAGGTAGCCCCAGAAGCCCTCGCGCAGCTTCTCGAGGTTAATGTCCAGCATCATCACCACGAACATGAAGAGCACCATGACCGCGCCGACATAGACAAGCACCAGCACGATGGCAAGGAACTCGGCTTTCAGCAGCAGCCAGATCGCCGATGCGGAAAAGAAGGACAGCACCAGGAACAGGGCCGAGTGGACCGGGTTACGGGAAGTGATGACGCGAAGCGCGGCAATGATCATGATTGCCGAGAATGCGTAAAACAGTGCAGTGGTAAATTCCATATTGGGCCAGATAAGTTATTTTTTCGAAGCCGTCTTCACTTGTCGAAGTTCCCGATCAGCGGTAGGCGGCATCGGCCGCGCGGTTCGCGGCGATTTCTTTTTCATAGCGGTCGCCCACGGCCAGCAGCATTTCCTTCGTGTAGTAAAGGTCGCCGCGCTTTTCGCCGTGGTATTCCAGGTGATGCGTTTCCACGATCGAATCGACCGGGCACGACTCTTCGCAGAAGCCGCAGAAGATGCACTTGGTCAGGTCGATGTCGTAACGCGTGGTGCGGCGGCTGCCGTCGTCACGCTGTTCCGACTCGATCGTGATCGCCATGGCCGGGCAGACCGCTTCGCACAATTTGCAGGCAATGCAGCGCTCTTCGCCATTCGGATAACGGCGCAGCGCATGCAGGCCACGAAAGCGCGGCGACATTGGCGTCTTCTCTTCCGGGAACAGGATGGTGATCTTGCGGGCGAACAGGTAGCGACCGGTCAGGGCCAGGCCCTTGACCAGCTCGCGCAGCATCAGGCTGCTGAAAAAATCTTTGATGGCTTCCATTTCAGTGAACCTTTATTTCCAGATGTTCCATGGCGACAGGATCCAGCCGGCCACGATCACCAGGTAGGCCAGGGTCAGCGGAATGAATACCTTCCAGCCCAGGCGCATGATCTGGTCATAGCGATAACGCGGGAACGATGCGCGCGCCCAGATGAACATCGACACCACGAAGAAAGTCTTGATACCCAGCCAGATCCAGCCCGGGATGAACGACAGGAAGGCGAACGGCGCATCCCAGCCACCCAGGAACATCAGCGATGCCAATGCCGAGATCAGGATCATGTTGGCGTATTCCGCCAGGAAGAAGATCGCAAAGCCCATGCCCGAATATTCGACCATGTGGCCGGCGACAATCTCCGACTCGCCTTCCACCACGTCGAACGGGTGGCGGTTGGTTTCAGCGATGCCCGAGATCACGTAGATCACGAAAATCGGCAGCAGCGGCAGCCAGTTCCAGGAAAGGAAATTCAGGCCCATGTCGGCGAACATGCCGCGGGTCTGGATGGCGACGATCTCGGAAAAGTTCAGGCTGCCCGACACCATCAAGACGATCACCAGCGCAAAACCCATGGCGATTTCATAGGACACCATCTGCGCGGACGCACGCATGGCGCCCAGGAAGGCGTACTTGGAGTTGGATGCCCAGCCGGCAATGATCACGCCGTACACTTCCATCGAGGTGATGGCCATGACGAACAGCAGTCCGGCATTGATGTTTGCCAGCGCCAGTTCCGGACCGAAGGGAACCACCGCCCAGGCGGCCAGCGCCGGCATGATGGTCATGATCGGCGCGATCACGAACAATGCCTTGTTGGCCTTGGCCGGAATCAGGATTTCCTTTAACAGCATCTTCACGGCATCGGCGATCGGCTGCAAGAGGCCTGCAGGACCGACGCGGTTCGGGCCGAGGCGGATATGCATCCAGCCGATCAGCTTGCGTTCCCACAGGGTCAGGTAAGCGACGCACCCCAGCAGCGGCAGCACGACGCAGACGATCTTCACCATGTTCCACACCAGCGGCCAGAATGCGCCGAGGTAGGTCTGGCCATGGGCATGCATGGTTGCGAGAATTTGATCCATCATGCCTTCTCCACGCTGATTTCACCGAACATGGCGCCGAGGCCCACGGTCGCGGCATGGGCCGCTGCCACGCGCACGACATTGCCAGGCAAGCCGCGGGCGATGCCGACCTCCAGGACGGCGCTGCCCTGCCCTTGCCTGACGTTGATCCTGCCGCCCGCCTCGACGCCCAGCTTTTGCGCCAGGGCTGCGGAAATCCAGGCTGCCGGCGCAGTGGCGTCAGCGGTCTGCTGCAGCGAAGCGGCGCGGCGCACGATGGCGTCGGTGGCATAGATCGGCACATCGGCCAGGCGCTCCAGCACGCCGGCGTCTGCCGCCAGGTCAGCCAGCGGCGCTGCGCCGGTCAGGTTGTTCAGGCGGCTGCGCACATCGGCGTCGGCCGGCGTTGCCGTGCCAAGGATTTCATTGCGGATGGCTTCGGAAGACTGGTAATCGAATCCGTCCAGCTCCAGCAGGTTGCCCAGGACGCGCAGCACCTTCCAGCCCGGACGCGTCTCGCCCAGCGGCTTGACGGTGCCGTTGAAGCTTTGCGCGCGGCCTTCGGCGCTGATGAACGTGCCGGAAGTTTCCGAGAACGGTGCGGTCGGCAGCAGCACGTCGGCATAGTCCTTGCCGTGCGCAAATGGCGACATCACCACGACCATTTCGGCCTGTTCCAGCGCGGCACGCGCGGCTTGCGGATTGTAGCTGTCGTATTCCGGCTCGGCATTCAGTAGCAGGTAAGCCTTGCGCGGTTGTTCGAACGCCTGCAGGGCATTGGCGCCCTTGCCCGGGATTGCATTAGCGACGTAACCGCCGACGCTGTTGGCGCCTTCGGTCAGGTAACCGAATTTGGCATTGGTATTCTGGGCGATCCACTCGGCGGCGGCATGCAGCAGCGCGGCTTGCGGATGCTGGGCGGCGGCATTGCCGAGCAGGACCGCGGTTGCCTCGTCAGCCAGCAGGCTTTCGGCAATCGCGCGCGCTTCCGGCGACGCTTCGACATTCTCGAAGCCGGCGGGTGCGGCGATGCCCTTGACCTGGGCCACGGCTGCCACGACTTGCGACAGCGCCGCGAGCCAGCTGGAAGGCGCAGCAATCATCTTGTTAGCCACCGGCATCAGCAAATCGTCATCGCTGCCGTGCAGGATGCTGACCTTGGCGCCGCGCTTGACCGCCTGGCGCAGGCGCGCAGCCAGCAGCGGATGGTCCTTGCGCAGGAACGAGCCGATCACGAAGGCGCGGCGCAGCTGGCCGAATTCGGCAACCGACATGCCCAGCCACGGCGTGACCCGGCCGTCCAGCACGAAGTCGGACTGGCGCAGGCGGAAATCGACGTTGTCGGAACCAAGGCCGCGCACGACTTTCTGCAGCAGCGACAATTCTTCCAGGGTGGAATGCGGCGCAGCCAGGGCGGCGATGGCATCGGCGCCATGCTCATGGCGGATGTTGCGCAAGCCATGGGCAACGTATTCGAGGGCAGTCTGCCAGTCGGTGGCGACCCACTTGCCATCCTGCTTGATCATTGGCGCAGTCAGGCGATCTTCGCTGTTCAAGCCTTCATAGGCGAAGCGGTCGCGGTCGGAAATCCAGCATTCGTTGACGTCGTCGTTTTCCAGAGGCAAAACACGCATGACCTTGCTGCCCTTGACCTGCACCAGCAGGTTGCTGCCGAGGCTGTCATGCGGGCTGACCGACTTACGGCGCGACAATTCCCAGGTGCGGGCGCTGTAGCGGAACGGCTTGGATGTCAGGGCGCCGACCGGGCACAGGTCGATCATGTTGCCCGACAATTCGGAATCGACGGTCTTGCCGACGAAGGAAGTAATCTCGGAGTGCTCGCCGCGGCCCAGCATGCCGAACTCCATGACGCCGGCAATTTCCTGGCCAAAGCGCACGCAGCGGGTGCAGTGGATGCAGCGGGTCATCTCCTTCATGGAGATCAGCGGGCCGGCATCCTTCGGCGGCACCACGCGCTTTTCCTCTTCGTAGCGCGAAGACGAGCCGCCGTAACCGACGGCCAGATCCTGCAACTGGCATTCGCCGCCCTGGTCGCAGATCGGGCAATCCAGCGGGTGGTTAATCAGCAGGAATTCCATCACGCTCTTTTGCGCGGCAACAGCCTTGTTGCTGTTGGAGCGCACGATCATGCCTGCGGTAACAGGCGTGGCGCAAGCCGGCAAGGGCTTGGGCGCCTTCTCGACTTCGACCAGGCACATGCGGCAGTTGGCCGCAATGGAGAGCTTCTTGTGATAGCAGAAATGGGGGATGTAAGTGCCGAGCTTGTTGGCAGCGTCCATTACCATGCTGCCTTCCTGCACTTCTACCTTCTTGCCGTCAATTTCGATTTCAACCATGGCTATTTATCTTCGCCCTAGGGTGCGCGAAACGCACCGGATCTGTTAAATGTAAGCGGGCACCAGGCAATGCTTGTGCTCGATGTGGTACGCAAACTCTTCACGGAAATTCTTGATCATGCCGCGCACCGGCATGGCTGCCGCATCGCCCAGCGCGCAAATGGTGCGGCCCTGGATGTTGTCGGCAATCGTATTGAGCATGTCCAGGTCTTCCGGACGGCCCTGGCCGTTTTCGATCCGGTGCACCATGCGGTACAGCCAGCCGGTGCCTTCGCGGCACGGCGTGCACTGGCCGCAGGATTCCTCGTAATAGAAGTACGACAGTCGCAGCAGCGACTTGACCATGCAGCGCGTCTCGTCCATCACGATCACGGCGCCCGAACCCAGCATCGAGCCGGCCTTGGCGATCGAGTCGTAATCCATGTCGGTGGCCATCATGACTTCGCCGGTAATCACGGGGGCAGACGAGCCGCCCGGGATCACGGCCTTGATCTTCTTGCCACCGCGCATGCCACCGGCCAGTTCCAGCAGCTTGGCAAATGGCGTGCCCAACGGGATTTCATAATTGCCCGGACGCTCGACGTCACCCGAGATCGAAAAGATCTTGGTGCCGCCATTGTTCGGCTTGCCCAGCGCAGCATAAGCGGGACCGCCCATCTTCATGATGAAGGGCACTGCAGCGAAGGTTTCGGTATTGTTGATGGTGGTCGGCTTGCCGTACAAACCGAAGCTCGCCGGGAATGGCGGCTTGAAGCGCGGCTGGCCCTTCTTGCCTTCGAGCGACTCCAGCAGCGCGGTTTCTTCGCCGCAGATGTAGGCGCCATAACCGTGGAAGGCATGCAGCTGGAAGCTGAAGTCGCTGCCCTGGATATTGTTGCCCAGGAAGCCGGCAGCGCGCGCCTCTTCCAGCGCTTCCTCGAAGCGCTCGTACTCGGACCAGATCTCGCCGTGGATATAGTTGTAACCGGCGGTGATGCCCATGGCATACGCGCCGATCGCCATGCCTTCGATCAGGGCATGCGGGTTGTAGCGGATAATGTCGCGGTCCTTGAAGGTGCCCGGCTCGCCTTCGTCGGTATTGCAGACGAGGTATTTTTGTCCCGGGAACTGGCGCGGCATGAAGCTCCACTTCAGGCCGGTGGGAAAACCGGCGCCGCCGCGGCCGCGCAGCGAAGATGCCTTCAGTTCGGCGATGACCTGCTCCGGCGTGATTTTCTCGGCCAGGATGCGTTTCAGGGATTCGTAGCCGCCGCGCTTGACGTAGTCGGCCAGGTGCCAGTTCTGGCCATCCAGGCCAGCCAGGATCAGGGGATTGATGTGACGGTCGTGCAGGCAAGTCATTTCTTCAGCTCCTCGACCAGCGCGTCGAGCTTTTCATTCGACATGTGGCTGCACATGCGCTTGTTATTGACGATCAGCACCGGTGCGTCGCCGCAGGCGCCCATGCATTCGCCTTCCTGCAAGGTGAACAGGCCGTCGCCGGTGGTTTCCTTGAAATCGATGCCGAGTTTCTTCTTCAGGTACTCGGCTGCGGCAACGCCGCCCGACAGCGCGCACGGCAGGTTGGTGCACACCGTGACCTTGTTCTTGCCGACCGGCTTGACGTTGTACATGGCGTAAAAGGTCGCGACTTCCTGCACGGCGATGGCGGGCATGCGGATGTAGTCGGCAAGCTCCTGCATGACTTCCGGCGGCAGCCAGCCCAGCTCGCTCTGCGCGATGGCCAGCGCCGCCATCACGGCGGATTGCCGCTGGTCAGCGGGGAATTTCGCGATCTCGCGATCGATCTTCTTGTACGATTGCTCTGATAACAGCATTGCGTTTCTGCCTCAATTAGCGGCCGCGCCTTAGCGGTCGATCTCACCAAACACGATATCCTGGGTGCCGATGATCGTCACGGCGTCGGCGATCATGTGGCCTTTTGCCATCTCGTTCAAGCCCTGCAGGTGGGCAAAGCCCGGTGCGCGGATTTTCATGCGGTAGGGCTTGTTGGCACCATCCGACACCAGGTAGATGCCAAATTCGCCCTTCGGATGCTCGATGGCGGCATAGGCTTCGCCTTGCGGCACATGAAAACCTTCGGTAAAGAGCTTGAAGTGGTGGATCAGCTCTTCCATGTTGCTCTTCATGTCGACGCGCGACGGCGGCGCCACCTTGTGGTTGTCCGTCATGACCGGACCCGGATTGTTGCGCAGCCACTCGACGCATTGCTTGATGATGCGGTTGGACTGGCGCATTTCCTCGACGCGCACGAGGTAGCGGTCATAGCAGTCGCCGTTGACGCCAACCGGAATGTCGAAGTCCAGCAGGTCGTAGACTTCGTAGGGCTGCTTCTTGCGCAGGTCCCACTCGACGCCGGAACCGCGCAGCATGGCGCCGGTGAAGCCCATCGCCTTGGCGCGCTCCGGCGACACCACGCCGACGCCGACCAGGCGCTGTTTCCAGATGCGGTTGTCGGTCAGCAGGGTTTCGTATTCGTCGACGTATTTCGGGAAACGGTTGGTGAAATCCTCGATGAAGTCCAGCAGCGAACCCTGGCGGTTCTCGTT
Source organism: Janthinobacterium sp. 17J80-10 (assembly GCF_004114795.1). Lineage (NCBI taxonomy): Bacteria > Pseudomonadati > Pseudomonadota > Betaproteobacteria > Burkholderiales > Oxalobacteraceae > Janthinobacterium > Janthinobacterium sp. 17J80-10. Next base: position 2,503,835 of record NZ_CP035311.1, read on the forward strand.
CATCTGGCGGATCGCCTTTTCATTGCGCATGATCGATGCGCGGTATTGCGGCATGGTGTCCGGCAGGTCGCGGTACACGCCGCCCGGGCGGTAGTAGGCCGCATGCAGGCGCGCGCCCGACACCGCTTCGTAGCAATCCATCAGGTCTTCGCGCTCGCGGAAGGCATACAGGAATACCGCCATGGCGCCGACGTCGAGCGCATGCGCGCCCAGCCACAGCAAGTGGTTCAACAGGCGCGTGATCTCGTCGAACATGACGCGGATGTACTGCGCGCGCAACGGCACTTCGAGGCCCAGGAGCTTCTCGATCGCCAGCACGTAGCCGTGCTCGTTGCACATCATCGACACGTAGTCGAGGCGGTCCATGTAGGGCACCGACTGCAGGAAAGTCTTTTGTTCCGCCAGCTTTTCGGTGGCGCGATGCAACAGGCCGATGTGCGGATCGGCGCGCTGGATGACTTCACCGTCGAGCTCCAGCACCAGGCGCAAGACGCCGTGCGCGGCCGGATGCTGCGGCCCGAAGTTGAGGGTATAGTTTTTGATGTCAGCCATTATTTGACCCCGTACTGTTCTTCACGGATCACGCGCGGCGTGATTTCACGCGGCTCGATCGTGACCGGCTGGTAGATCACGCGCTTTTGCTCCGGATCGTAGCGCATCTCGACATAGCCGCTGACCGGGAAATCCTTGCGGAACGGGTGGCCGATGAAGCCGTAGTCGGTGAGGATGCGGCGCAGGTCGTCGTGGCCTTCGAACAGGATGCCCATGACGTCGAACGCTTCGCGCTCGTACCAGTTGGCGGCATTCCAGATATCGCTCACGGAAGGCACCACAGGCAGCTCGTCGTCCGGCGCGAACACGCGCACGCGCACGCGCCAGTTATGCTCGATCGACAGCAGGTGCGAGACGGCAGCGAAGCGCGGGCCTTCCCAGATGCCATCGCCGTAGGCTGAATAATCGACGCCGCACAGGTCGATCAATTCCTCGAAACGCAGGTCGGCATGGTCGCGCAGCACGCGCATGGCCGCCAGGTAGTCGGCGGCATTGACCACGATGGTGATTTCACCCAGCGCGACATTCAGGCTTTGCAGGTGGCTGCCGAGCGCGTTACGCAAGGCGGCTTCAAGGGTTTCTAGTTTCGTCGACATAGTATGCTTTTACGTCTAGCGGGCGATCGTGTTGGTGCGCTTGATCTTGTTTTGCAGCTGCATGATGCCGTAGATCAGCGCTTCCGCTGTCGGCGGGCAGCCCGGCACGTACACATCCACCGGCACGATGCGGTCGCAACCGCGCACCACCGAGTACGAGTAATGGTAGTAACCGCCGCCATTGGCGCAGGAACCCATCGAGATCACCCAGCGCGGCTCGGACATCTGGTCGTACACCTTGCGCAGCGCCGGCGCCATCTTGTTGCACAGCGTGCCGGCAACGATCATGACGTCGCTTTGTCTCGGCGACGGACGGAAAATCACGCCGAAGCGGTCCATGTCATAGCGCGACGCACCCGCATGCATCATCTCCACCGCACAGCAGGCAAGGCCGAAGGTCATCGGCCACAGCGAGCCGGTGCGGCCCCAGTTGATCAGCTTGTCGGCCGTGGTGGTGACAAAGCCTTCGTTCAATACGCCTTCAATAGCCATGACTTACTCCCAGTTCAGGGCGCCTTTCTTCCAGATATACCAAAATCCAACCACGAATTCGGCAATGAACACCATCATCGTCACGAAACCGGCCCAGCCGAGATCGCGCATGGCGACACCCCACGGGAAGAAGAATGCCGTTTCGAGATCGAACAGAATGAAGAGGATGGCGATGAGGTAGTAGCGCACGTCGAATTTCATGCGCGCATCTTCGAACGCCTCGAAGCCGCACTCGTACGGCGACAACTTCGCGGCATCCGGCCTGTGCGGGCCCAGCAAGCGCCCCAGCAGCAGCGGCCCGATACCGACACCGATACCGACCAGGATGAACAAAAGGATGGGAAAGTAATTTTCGAGGTTCACGGTATGTGCTCGTGCAGATAGTTTGATCCAGAAGACGAACGACCCGACTTGCCGCCACGGGCCAAACGTCCATTTCCCCGATAAAAAGCCAGCATAGGCAACGCATCCTTGCTGGCTTTTTGATCTTGTTATTTATTGGTGCCGACGGCGAGACTCGAACTCGCACAGCTTGCGCCACTACCCCCTCAAGATAGCGTGTCTACCAATTTCACCACGTCGGCATTAGCCTGCTATTTTAACTGCTTTGCTACCTTTATTCAATGCGCATTGCCACAAAACAATGAATGAATTTCTGAGTGATAACTTATTTTGGTATCTGGTTTGCTGGCGCGACCGGTGCCGGCGCACCTGCTGCAGGTGCCGGCGCTGGAGCAGCCCCTTGCGCCGGCTGCGCAGGCGCAGGAACTGTATTCGTGGACGCCGGTGCGGTTGGCAGGTTTTCCATCACGCCGCCCTTGACTGCACCGGGCTTGTTACCGATATAGGCAAGTGCCAGAGTTGCGCAAAAGAAAATAGTCGCGGCAACGCCGGTCGACTTGGACAAGAAATTGGACGATCCGCTCGCACCGAAAAGGCTGCCCGAAGCACCCGAGCCAAATGCCGCTCCCATATCTGCGCCCTTGCCATGCTGCAGCAACACCAGACCAATGATTGTCAGAGCAGACAAGACCTGGACAACAATAACCACCGTAAACAAAATATTCATCGATTCGCTTCCAATTGCAATTAATACTGCATCGTCAAAATAGTGATCAGGCAGCGCCTATGATCGCCAGAAAATCCGCCGCTTTCAAAGCCGCGCCACCTACCAGGCCGCCATCGATATCCGGCATCGCCAGGAGTTCCCTGGCGTTATCCGGCTTCATGCTGCCGCCATACAAAATCTGCACTTTCTGCGCAACACCGGCATCCTTGGCGCTTAGCCGCGCACGCAGCATGGCATGCACTTCCTGCGCCATGCCTGGCGTGGCCGTCTTGCCGGTGCCGATTGCCCAGACTGGCTCATATGCCAGCACGATACGACCCAACTGCGCCGCATCCAGGGCTTCCAGGACCGCATCGACCTGGCCGCCAACCACCAGGTCGGTTTGCCCTGCCTCGCGCTCTTGCAGCGTTTCGCCGACGCAGACAATCGGCGTCACACCCGCAGCCAGCGCACGCACGGTCTTTTGCGCCACCAGCTCATTGCTTTCGCCATGATACGCGCGTCGCTCGGAATGCCCGACGATGACATAGGTGCAGCCGAAATCCAGCAGCATCGATGCAGCCACTTCGCCGGTATACGCACCCGACTCGTGCACGGAAACATCCTGCGCGCCCCAGGCGATGCTGCTGCCTTTTAACTCAGCCTGGCACTGCGCCAAATAAGGGGCCGGCGCGCACACCGCAACATCACAGGAACCTTCCTGCAAACCAGCCTTGAGGCCGGCCAGCAGGGACGCATTGGCGGCCAGGCTGCCATTCATTTTCCAGTTACCTGCGACTAGTTTTCGGCGCATATGAGACCATTTTTAAAATAACCCGCTATTGTAGCCCGTTGATGCAAAACCGGTCAAACCGGCATGTCGCCATGAGCCCCGGCAAGCTTCCCCGCCCTACGCTGCCGCCACAGTCAACACGATCTTGCCGATATGAGCACTGCTTTCCATCAAGGCATGGGCCTCGGCCGCCTTTTCAAGCGGGAACACGCTGTGAATGACTGGCCTGATCTTGCCGGATGCCAGCAAAGGCCATACCTTTTCCCGCAGATTGGCGGCAATCGCGGCCTTGAATGCCACCGGCCGCGGACGCAGGGTCGATCCGGTCAAGGTGAGGCGCCGGCGCAGCACCTGGCCGAGGTCGACCGTACCTTTGGCGCCGCCCAGGAAGGCGATCATGACGATTCGGCCATCGTCGGCCAGGGCATCGATCTCGCGCGGGATATAGTCGCCCCCCACCATGTCGAGAATGACATCGACGCCCTTGCCCGCCGTGGCTTGCCTGACCATCTCGACAAAATCCTCGCTGCGGTAGTTGATGCCTTTTTCCGCCCCCAGGGCTTCACAGGCGCGGCATTTCTCTTCCGTGCCGGCGGTGGCGAAGACGCGATGCCCCAGCGCTGCGGCAAGCTGGATCGCGGTAACGCCGATGCCGGAACTGCCGCCCTGCACCAGCAGGGTTTCGCCCTTTGCCAGATGGGCACGGTCGAAGACATTGCTCCATACCGTAAAGAACGTTTCGGGCAGCGAAGCGGCCTCCTGCGCACTCCAGCCATGCGGCACCGGCAGGCACTGCGCGACCGGGACTGCGCAATACTCGGCATAGCCGCCACCCTGCGCCAGTGCGCATACCATGTCGCCCATATTAAAGCCGCTGCCCGCCAGTTCGCCGGCAACGATCTCGCCTGCCACTTCCAGGCCGGGCAAATCGGAGGCGCCCGGCGGCACCGGGTAACGGCCAAGGCGCTGCAGCACATCAGGACGATTCACCCCCGCCGCATGGACCTTGATCAGGACTTCGCCAGCCTTCAGTTCCGGCATTGGCCGCTCGCACAATTGCAAGACTTCGGGCGCGCCCGGCCGGCTGATTTCAATTGCCTTCATCATTGTTTCCACTCCATGCAAAAAAAAAGCCCGGGCACGCGCCCGGGCATTTCATGCGTGCCTGCCTGCGGCAGCGCACTCACTGGCGCGCTTACTGCTGCGGCTGGACTTGCTCGCCCTGGCCGGCGCCCTCTTCGGCAGCGACGGCTTTCATCGACAGCTTGAGGCGGCCACGGTCATCGGTTTCCAGAACCTTGACGCGCACTTCCTGGCCTTCCTTGAGGTAGTCGGCGACGGCATTGACGCGCTCGTTGGCGATCTGGCTAATGTGCAGCAAGCCATCCTTGCCTGGCAAGACTTGCACGATCGCGCCGAAGTCCAGCAGCTTCAGGACCACGCCATCATAGAGCTTGCCCACCTCGACTGATGCGGTCAGTTCCTCGATGCGGCGCTTGGCTTCCTGGCCAGCCGAAGCATCGACGGAAGCAATGGTGACCACGCCTTCGTCGCTGATGTCGATCTGGGTACCGGTTTCCTCGGTCAGCGCGCGAATGACGGCGCCGCCCTTGCCGATAACGTCACGGATTTTTTCCGGATTGATCTTGATGGTGATCAGGCGCGGTGCGAAGTCGGACAGCTCACCCTTGCCAGCTGGCACGGCTTCCTGCATCTTGGCGAGGATATGCAGGCGGCCCTCCTGGGCTTGCGCCAGTGCGACCTGCATGATTTCCTTGGTGATGCCCTGGATCTTGATGTCCATCTGCAGCGCGGTGATGCCATTGGCAGTGCCGGCCACCTTGAAGTCCATGTCGCCCAAGTGATCTTCATCGCCCAGGATATCGGTCAGGACGGCGAATTTGCTGCCGTCCTTGATCAGGCCCATGGCGATGCCGGCCACGTGCGAAGTCATCGGCACGCCAGCGTCCATCAGTGCCAGGCAGCCGCCGCAGACGGATGCCATCGACGACGAACCGTTCGATTCGGTGATTTCCGACACCAGGCGCACCGAGTAGCTGAACTCTTCCGGCGCCGGCAAGGCAGCGACCAGGGCACGCTTGGCCAGGCGGCCATGGCCGATTTCGCGGCGCTTCGGGGTGCCGACGCGGCCGGTTTCGCCGGTGGCGAACGGGGGCATGTTGTAATGCATCATGAAGCGGTCGCTGTACTCGCCCATCAGCGCATCGATCTTCTGTTCGTCGCGCGCGGTGCCGAGCGTGGCAATGACCAGCGCCTGGGTTTCACCACGGGTAAACAGCGCCGAACCGTGGGTACGCGGCAAAACGCCGGTACGGATCGAGATCGGACGCACGGTGCGGGTATCGCGGCCGTCGATGCGCGGCTCGCCTTCGAGGATCTGCGAACGCACGATCTTGGCTTCCATGTCGAACAGGATATTGCCGACTTCAGCCGAATCCGGTGCGGCAGCGCCGATCGAGGCAGCTTCCGCGGCCAGCGCAGCATTCACGCTGGAGGTCACGTCCTTCAGCTTGGCGGTACGGGCCTGCTTGTCCTTGGTCTGGTAGGCTTCGCGCAGCTTGGCTTCGGCGAAATGCGCCACGCGGCCGATCAGCGCTTCATTCTTCGGCGCCGGGCTCCACTGCACTTCCGGCTTGCCGCCATCGCGCACCAGTTCATGGATGGCGTCGATGACAGCCTTCATCTGTTCGTGGCCGTACACCACCGCGCCCAGCATCACTTCTTCCGACAGCTGCTGTGCTTCGGACTCGACCATCAGCACGGCTTGCTCGGTACCGGCGACCACCAGGTCGAGCTTCGAATTTGCCAGTTGCGCCACGGTCGGGTTCAGCACGTACTGGCCATCGATGTAGCCGACGCGGGCGGCGCCGATCGGGCCGCTGAAAGGGATGCCGGAGACGCTCAGGGCGGCCGAGGTGCCGATCATGGCGGCGATGTCCGGGTCGATTTCCGGGTTGACCGACAACACGTGCACGATCACCTGGACTTCATTCATGTAGCCCTCAGGGAACAACGGGCGGATCGGACGGTCGATCAGGCGCGATGTCAGGGTTTCCTTTTCCGAAGGACGGCCTTCGCGCTTGAAGAAGCCGCCGGGAATGCGGCCGGCAGCGTAGGTTTTCTCGACATAGTCGACGGTCAGCGGGAAGAAATCCTGGCCTGGCTTGGCATCCTTCTTGGCTACCACGGTGGCGAGCACGACGGTATCTTCGATCGACACCAGTACGGCACCGGAAGCCTGGCGGGCGATTTCGCCGGTTTCCAGGGTGACTTGATGCTGGCCGTACTGGAAGGTCTTGGTAACTTTGTTAAACACGGTGTTTCCTTTCTATTTTTGCCGACGGATTTTCAGGGGCCGTCGTTCACCTCACCACGAGCAAGTCATCCTGGGATCACCTGCTTTTTACAACCGGTCCTACGCCCTGCCGAATCCGCAAAAAACAAATGCCCACATCAGCGAACTGACGCGGGCATTGACTGACTAGTTCGGAACAGGATATCGCAAAGAATTACTTGCGCAGGCCGAGCTTTTCGATCAGGGCGCGATAGCGATTGGCATCCTTGCCCTTCAGGTAAGACAGCAGGCTCTTGCGGCGGTTGACCATCATGATCAGGCCACGGCGGGAGTGGTGATCCTTGGCGTGGGCCTTGAAGTGGCCGTTGAGTTCGTTGATGCGTGCGGTCAGCAGGGCGACTTGCACTTCCGGCGAGCCGGTATCGTTTTGGCCGCGGGCGTTGTCCGCGATAATGGCGGCTTTGTTGATGTTTTCTACAGACATGATTACCTTTCACATGCGGTGACTGGAGTCGCAACCCCATTTACACCGTGAACAAATGATGAAAAAAACTGGTCAAATCGACCAGAGGGCGAAGTATACAGGAATTCACTTGAACATTCAAACACTTAGCGTGTTTTTCCAGGGATTTCCCAAATTTCTCTGGCGCAGCCACCTGTCGGCAGCTGGCTGCGCGACAGTATTGGCGCTTCTGGGCGCTTGCAGCCTGCCGCAACCGGTTGCGATCGGCTACTCGGAAGCACAGGTACTGGCGGCCCGTGGCACGCCGACCCACCGCTACCGGCTCGGCAGCGAGGAATTGCTGGAATATATGACGGGTCCCTACGGCCAGGAAACCTGGATGGCGCGGATGGACGCCAATGGTAAATTAGTATCCTTTCAACAGGTACTGACGGAAGAAAAATTTTCCACCATTAAAGTGAACAGTGCGACCCGGGAAGACGTGCTGCATGCGATCGGCGCCCCGAGCGAGCGTACCTGGCTGCGGCTGTCGCGCCTGGAAGTCTGGACCTATCCTTACCGGCAATACGATATCTGGGATTCCCTGATGCACGTTCACTTCGACAGCAGCGGCATCGTGCGCAAGATGGAAAATGCCCGCGACTTCCGCTCCCGCGGCATGAACGTGTTCGGCGCCCCCTCCCCCTGGTAACGACTCGGGTTAACGCGCCACCGCTTACAGCTGCGGGTTGAGCTTTTCGACCTTGGAATGCAGCTTGTTCAAGGCAGACAGATAAGCCTTGGCCGACGCCACCACGATATCCAGGTCGGCGCCCACGCCATTGACGATGCGCCCCGCCTTGGACAGGCGCATGGTCACCTCGCCTTGCGACTGCGTGCCCGTGGTGATCGCGTTCACCGAGAACAGCAGCAGCTCGGCGCCGCTGCCCACCTTGGCTTCGATGGCATTGAGCGTGGCATCGACCGGGCCATTGCCCTCCCCTTCGGCAGCCGTTTCCTTGCCATCAATGGAAAACACGACTTTCGACACCGGCCGCTCGCCGGTTTCGGAGTGCTGCGACAGCGAAACGAAACGGAAGTATTCCTGCTCGTGCGACTGCTGCTCATCGCCGACCAGCGCCATGATGTCTTCGTCGAAGATTTCCGACTTGCGGTCGGCCAGGTCCTTGAAGCGCGCGAAGGCCGCGTTCACCTCGGCTTCGGAATCGAGATGGATCCCCAGCTCGTCCAGGCGCTGCTTGAAGGCATTGCGGCCTGAGAGCTTGCCCAGAACGATCTTGTTGGCGCTCCAGCCGACGTCTTCGGCGCGCATGATTTCATACGTATCGCGGGCCTTCAGCACGCCGTCCTGGTGAATGCCGGAAGCGTGGGCAAACGCGTTGGCGCCCACCACCGACTTGTTGGGCTGCACGGCAAAGCCGGTAATCTGCGACACCAGCTTGGAGGTCGGCACGATCTGCGTGGTATCGATGCCGACGTCGAGATTGAAGTAGTCGCGCCGGGTGCGCACGGCCATGACGATTTCTTCCAGGGCCGTATTGCCGGCCCGCTCGCCCAGGCCATTGATGGTGCACTCCACCTGGCGCGCGCCGCCGATCATCACGCCGGCAAGCGAATTGGCGACTGCCATGCCCAGGTCGTTATGGCAATGCACCGACCAGACCGCCTTGTCCGAATTCGGGATGCGCTCGCGCAGGGTCTTGAGCATGTTGCCGTACAACTCAGGCACGCCATAGCCGACCGTATCGGCGAAGTTGATGGTCGTGGCGCCCTCCCGGATTACCGCCTCCAGCACCCGGCACAGGAAATCCACGTCGGAGCGGCTGCCGTCTTCCGGGCTGAACTCGACATCATCGGTAAACTGGCGCGCGTAACGCACAGCCTGTTTTGCCTGTTCCAGCACCTGGTCCGGCGTCATGCGCAGCTTCTTTTCCATGTGCAGCGGCGACGTCGCGATAAAGGTATGGATACGCTTGCGCGCGGCCGGTGCGAGCGCTTCGGCGGCACGCGCAATATCGCGCTCGTTGGCGCGCGACAGCGAACATACCGTGGAATCCTTGATCAGGCCGGCAATCGCCTTGATCGCCTCGAAGTCGCCCTGCGAAGATGCGGCGAACCCTGCCTCGATCACATCCACCTTCAGCCGTTCGAGCTGGCGGGCGATGCGGATTTTTTCTTCCTTGGTCATCGACGCGCCCGGAGATTGCTCGCCATCGCGCAGGGTGGTGTCGAATATGATCAGTCTGGAAGAATCGGCCATGGTGTGCTCCTGGTAAAACGCGATGAAAAAAAGCGGCGGCAAGCATCTTCACCCGAGGCAGGCGACAGCTTGCATCAGGGAATACATGAATTGTAATGGATAGGAAATTTTGCGCCTGAATGCCGCAAAAAAACGCCCGCATGTGCGGGCGCGGCCGGCAACGACAGGTTAATGCAGGGAGGCCTGGTCGGGAATGCGCAGCATCTGGCCAGGATAAATCTTGTCCGGATCGCTCAGCATGGGCCGGTTGGATTCGAAAATCAGCATGTACTTGTTGGGGTCGCCATAGAATTGCTTGGCAATCTTGGACAGGGAATCGCCGCTTTGCACGGTATACCATTGCGACTGGGACGCCTCGGTTTGCGAGACATTGAGTTCATCGTTGACATGCGCCACACCCTGCACATTGCCGCAGCAAAGCAGGATTTTTTCTTTTGCCTGCTGGTCGGGCACGGTGCCCGAAACCGTGACGGTTGCGCTGGAAGAATCGTACGCAATATCCACCCCCTCGGTCGGCAGGTGCTGGACGGCGATGTAATCGCGGATGGCCTGCTCCAGTTCCTGCTCCTTGGCGCGCAGCCCCGAAGTGGCAGCAGCGTCAGCCGAGGCGGATTGATCCTGCGGCGCTTCGGCTTTGAGATGGCCACCGTGCAATAATTTTTCGCCGGCTTCTTTCATGAATGACAGCAACCCCATGACATTCTCCTCTAGTGATGGAAAATCCCATCATGGCACCTGGAGAATGCCGTGGCCACCTGTTTCATCTGACGCAAAACAAGGATTCTGTTACTTCTCTTCAGGAGATTTTTCCTCGTGGGTTTCATCTCTGGTCTGGATGATGCTCACAGGCTTGCCCTTGGCTAGGCGCCAGAAATACACGCCATATCCTGACAAGCCGTACAGCACGAAGATACCGAACAGCACCTTGGGCGGATCGCTCGACACTGCCACGAAAATCAGGACGATGACAAAAATCGCGATGAATGGCACCGACTTGCGGAAATTGATATCCTTAAAACTATAGAACGGTACGTTGGTCACCATGGTCAGGCCGGCATAGAGCGTAATGCCGAATGCGATCCAGCTCAGCTCCGCGCGCGGCACGCCCAGGTCATCCATCAGCCAGACGAAACCTGCCACCAGGGCCGCAGCCGCCGGGCTGGGCAATCCCTGGAAATAGCGCTTGTCGACCACGCCGATATTCGTATTGAAACGCGCCAGCCGCAATGCGGCGCAGGCACAATAAATGAAGGCCGCAAGCCAGCCCAGCTTGCCCCAGCCGGCATCACCCAGCCCGCGCAGGGCCCAGACATACACCACCAGCGCCGGCGCGGCGCCAAAGGACACCATGTCCGACAGGCTGTCGTACTGCGCGCCGAACTCGCTTTGCGTATGGGTCAGGCGCGCCACGCGGCCATCCACGGCATCGAGCACCATGGCGGCGAAAATGGCGACCGCGGCATAGTCGAATTTGAGGTTCATCGCCATCACGATGGCATAGAAGCCGCAAAACAGCGCCGCCGTGGTAAAGGCGTTCGGCAACAGGTAGATGCTGCGCCGGCGCAGGCTCGGCCGGCCGATTTCTTCCGTTGCTTCCGGATGGGTTTCCAGCTCGGCCAGGCGCTTGTTCTTTAAGAGGTGCCGCGGACGCGGCAACAACGGAATCTTTTTTTGAGATTTACGTCGAGGAAAGTGTGCCATAAGTATTCTGTGGTGATGGTATGCCCTCGCCGAAGGCGGCATACGATGTGAAGTCAGGGAGCCGGGCTGATCATGCGGCCATTCATTTGCTGGCCTCGTCGGCAGCCTGCCGGTGTTCCTGCGCCTGTTGCTGCAGAACCCCTTCCACTGCCTTTGCCTTGCCCAGCGCATCACGCTGGCTCTTGGCGATATCCGGTGGCGACTCTGCCGGCTGACATCCACCGGCCAGAACGACAATTGCAGCGAGTGTCACGCTTGGCAATTTACGCTTCATATTCGTTCCCCCTCATTTGAATTTTACTTTACCGACTACCCGCATCTGCAGCGTCGTCTCGCCGGGCTCGAAATTCGGCTCCTCGACAGGCGCGGATTCCCGCGCTGAAGCGGATGCCAAACCAATGGTTTTGGCGCGCGCCATATCCGCCTGCGGCGCATAGGCACCGGACGCTTCGAAATCGATCATTTCCAGCACGGCATCGGATGGCCGACGGCCCATTGCCCTGGCGATTGCCGCGATGCGTTCATTCAGGTTCTTGTAGCTGGCTTCAATGCGCTGCTGGTCCAGCTTCGCCGTCGCGGCGTCACTCAAACCGAATTGTAAGCCATTCAGTGCCAGCAATTTTTGCGCTGCTGCGACTGTCTTCGGCAATGCCGCAAGGTTGATGGTCCTTACTTCCAGATACTGGCCGACACGCCATCCCACTGGCTGCCGAAGCTTGCCCGCATTGCCCGTGCGCGGCTGCACCGGCTCGTCGCTGTAGATCGGGTAGGTGTAGTAACCGTGGGTTTTCAGGCGCGCCTGCGGATCGGCGCTGCGGAGAATGTCGGTACCCTGCCGCATCTTCAGGTTCACGCGCGAGGCAGCAACCGTTTTGTCCTTGTCCTGCTCTTCCAGCATGAAGGTCGCGCGCGCTTCGTCGTTGACCTGTGTCACCTCACCTTCCGCTGGCACGACAACCAGGGTACCGGCGGTCTGTACGCCAGCCTGGGCCTGCGCAAACGACATCGTTGCGGCGCATGCCAGCAACACCAGTATTTTATTCAGGCGCATCGTCACGAACCTCCAGTAAAAAAGGGGCGTACATCCTGTACGCCCCATTCAGTTTAACCAGACTGGTTGCCAGTTGGTCAAAAGTTTTGCTTAGTTCTTGGACTGGTCGACCAGCTTGTTCTTGGCGATCCAAGGCATCATCGCGCGCAGCTTGGCGCCAACTTCCTCGATCTGGTGCTCGGAAGTCAGGCGGCGGCGGGAAATCAGGGTCGGTGCGCCGGCCTTGTTTTCCAGGATGAAGCTCTTGGCGTATTCGCCGGTCTGGATGTCCTTCAGGCACTGACGCATGGCGTTCTTGGTGTCTTCGGTGACAACGCGCGGGCCGGTGACGTACTCGCCGTATTCGGCATTGTTGGAGATCGAGTAGTTCATGTTGGCGATACCGCCTTCATAGATCAGGTCGACGATCAGTTTCAGTTCGTGCAGGCATTCAAAGTAAGCCATTTCCGGCGCATAACCGGCTTCCACCAGGGTTTCGAAACCGGCCTTGATCAGTTCGACGGCGCCGCCGCACAGCACGGCTTGTTCGCCGAACAGGTCGGTTTCGGTTTCTTCACGGAAGTTGGTTTCAATGATGCCGGCACGGCCGCCGCCGTTGGCCATGGCGTACGACAGGGCGATATTGCGGGCATTGCCGGACTTGTCCTGGTACACGGCGATCAGGTGCGGCACGCCGCCACCCTGGGCGTAGGTACCACGCACAGTGTGGCCCGGAGCCTTCGGTGCGATCATGATGACGTCGAGGTCGGCGCGCGGCACAACTTGGCCGTAGTGGACGTTGAAGCCGTGGGCGAAGGCCAGGACGGCGCCTTGCTTGGCGTGAGGAGCGACGTTTTCGTTGTAGACCTGGGCGATGTTTTCGTCCGGCAGCAAGATCATGATGACGTCGGCAGCCTTGACTGCGTCATTGACTTCGGCGACCTTCAGGCCGGCCTTCTCGACCTTGGTCCAGGACGAACCGCCCTTGCGCAGGCCGACGGTCACATTGACGCCGGAATCGTTCAGGTTTTGTGCGTGTGCATGACCTTGCGAACCGTAACCGATGATGGCAACATTCTTGCCTTTGATGAGCGACAAGTCACAATCTTTATCGTAAAAAACTTTCATTTGCTTTTCCTAATTTTCAAAAATTTATATTTTGCGGGGCCGCTGCACGCTGTCCCCAACACTAAACACTATAGAACCAACCAGTTCAACTAGATTTTCAGAATCCGTTCGCCGCGCCCGATGCCAGAACCGCCCGTACGCACGGTTTCCAGGATCGCACCGCGATCGATGGCATCAATGAACGCGTCGAGCTTGCCCTTGTTGCCGGTCAACTCAATCGTGTACGTCTTTTCCGTGACATCGATGATGCGTCCGCGGAAGATATCCGCGGTGCGCTTCATTTCCTCACGTTCCTTGCCCACCGCACGCACCTTGATCAGCATCAGTTCGCGCTCGATATGCGCGCCTTCAGTCAAATCCACCACCTTGACCACCTCGATCAGGCGGTTCAGGTGCTTGGTGATCTGCTCGATCACGTCGTCGGAACCGGTCGTTGCAATGGTCATGCGCGACAGGGTCGGGTCTTCGGTCGGCGCTACGGTCAGCGTTTCGATGTTGTAACCGCGCGCAGAAAACAGGCCGACCACGCGGGACAAGGCGCCTGCTTCGTTTTCCAGCAATACAGAAATAATGTGACGCATGATTACAGATCCTCCGAGCCCAGCAGCATTTCAGTCAAGCCTTTGCCGGCCTTCACCATCGGCCAGACATTCTCGGTCTGGTCAGTGATGAAATTCATGAATACCAGCCTGTCCTTCATGGCAAAAGCGTCCTTCAATGCGCCATCGACATCGCGCGGATTTTCAATCTTCATGCCGACATGGCCGAACGACTCCGCCAGCTTGGTAAAGTCAGGCAGAGAATCCATGTACGACTCGGAATAGCGGGAACCATAGTCGATTTGCTGCCACTGGCGCACCATGCCGAGGAAACGGTTGTTCAGCAGGATGATCTTGGGCGTCAGGTGATACTGCTTGCAGGTAGCGAGCTCCTGGATGCACATCTGGATCGAGGCTTCGCCGGTGATGCAGGCGACCGTGGCATCCGGGTTGGCCATCTGCACGCCCATGGCGTACGGCAAGCCCACGCCCATGGTGCCAAGACCACCGGAATTGATCCAGCGGCGCGGCTTGTCGAACTTGTAGTATTGCGCAGCCCACATCTGATGCTGGCCGACGTCGGAGGTAATGAAGGCATCGCCCTTGGTGATATCCCAGACTTTCTCGACCACCGATTGCGGCTTGATGACTTCGTCCGAGCCGGCGTATTTGAGACATTCGCGGCTGCGCCACTGATTGATCTGCTTCCACCAGTCGGCCAGCGCCGCAGCGTTGTTGGGCTTGGCGTCGGCGGCATCCAGTTGCGCCAGGAATTCCTGCAGCACTTCCTTGAGATTGCCGACGATGGGCACATCAACCTTGACGCGCTTGGAAATCGACGAGGGGTCGATATCGATATGGATGATCTTGCGCGACTGCGAGGCAAAATGCTTCGGGTTACCGATCACGCGGTCATCGAAGCGCGCGCCGATGGCGATCATCACGTCCGAGTGCTGCATGGCCATGTTGGCTTCGTAGGTGCCGTGCATGCCAGGCATGCCCACCGACAGCTCACTGGTGGCCTTGTAGCCGCCCAGGCCCATCAGGGTGTTGGTGCAGGGGTAACCGAGACGGTCGACCAGCTTGTTCAGTTCCGGCGCAGCGTCGGCCAGGATCACGCCGCCGCCGGCGTAAATCATCGGACGTTCTGCCTGCAGCAGCATTTGCACGGCCTTGCGGATCTGGCCGGCATGGCCCTTTTCCACCGGCTTGTAGGAACGCATCTCGACTTCCTTCGGATAGTCGAATGCGCACTTGTGCATGGTAATGTCTTTGGGAATATCGACCAGTACCGGGCCTGGACGGCCTGAGCTGGCGATATAGAAAGCTTTCTTCATGGTGGATGCCAGGTCCCTGACATCCTTGACCAGGAAATTGTGCTTCACGCAAGGGCGGGTGATGCCGACCGTGTCGCATTCCTGGAAAGCATCCTGGCCGATCGCCGTCGACGGCACCTGGCCGGAAATGACCACCATCGGAATCGAATCCATGTAGGCGGTCGCCAGGCCAGTCACGGCATTGGTGACGCCAGGGCCCGAGGTAACGATGGCAACGCCCACCTTGGTGGAACTGCGCGAATAGGCATCCGCTGCATGAACCGCAGCCTGCTCGTGGCGCACCAGAATATGCTGGAATTTGTCCTGATTGAAGATGGCGTCATAGATATACAGCACTGCGCCACCGGGATAGCCGAAAACGTGCTCAACGCCTTCTTCGGCAAGACAGCGTACGACGATCTCTGCGCCGGTAATTTCTGAACTCATACTACGTCCTTTCAAGGTCCATTGGAAATTGATCGGATGCTCTCTCCTGGCGGGACTGTGCGCGACGATGGATCCGGAGGCTTCCCTTGTTCGGGCAGTCACGCGGATTCTGCGCGCATCCGTAGATGCGTTTCAAACCAGCGCTTGATGCCACTCGTTCAGCCGGGGGTTTCCAGGGCAACGCGACAAGCCTGCCTGACAGGCTTGAGAGTCCCTCACGCTTGTGGCGTGGGTTAGAGCAAACAGCTTTCAAAGTGAAGCATGCCCATCCAGCATCCGGCATCTTGAGCCGGGTGCAGACGGACGAAAGATCCCTTCGGGATGTCGAAGGGAATGATACGTTAATGCGTTGCCTCGTTTTGGTCAAGTAATATTCAATTAATTCCCTTTGAAATCAAGGATTTTGAGTAAAAAAACCTGCACAATCAAAAGCTTTTTTGCTAGCATTCGTGCAGTTTTGTAATCAGCATCCACATCGACCTGTACCGAGGCACTACGTGGCGGCATCTTCAGGATGACCGCTCCATCGCATGGCAACCGACAAAGAACTCTCCGACTTCCTCGAAAATGTCGAGCGGCGCGCCTTCAAACAGGCCGTCTATGCCGTGCACAAGGATGAAGTAGCACTGGATATCGTGCAGGATGCCATGATCAAGCTGGCTGAGAAGTACGGCGACAAGCCCGCGGCGGAACTGCCGCCCCTGTTCCAGCGCATCCTGCAAAACGCCATTCTCGACCACTTCCGGCGCGAAAAGGTGCGCAATACCTGGGTCAGCCTGTTTTCCAGCCTGGGCAGCGACCAGGGCGACGACGACGAATTTGATTTATTGGAAAGCTATGCAGCCGAAGCCGGCAGCGGGGCCGCAGAGTCTGGCGCCGACCACCTGGAACGCGCGCAACTGCTGGCGATCATAGACGGCGAAGTACAAAAACTGCCAACCCGTCAACGCCAGGCCTTCCTCATGCGTTACTGGGAAGATCTGGACGTCGCCGAAACCGCAGCAGCCATGGGGTGCACCGAGGGCAGCGTCAAAACACATTGCTCACGAGCAACTCATGCACTGGCACGTGCATTGAAAGCCAAGGGAATTTACTTATGAATACCAAAGACCTGAATTTCGCCTACCGGGTCAAGCATGCGCTTGATCAGAACCTGGACAATTTGCCGGCTTCCACCGCAGATCGTCTGGCTTCCGCGCGCAAAAATGCCCTTTCCCGCAAAAAGCCCGAAGCCCTCCGATTTCGCATCAGCAGCCTGGCCATCGCCGGGCAATTCGGCGGTTATATGCAGGAGCGCATGTCGTGGCTGAGCCGCGTCGGCGTGCTGACGCCCTTGCTGGTTGGCGCCCTGATATTTGTCGGCTTGTACGAATTCGAACAGGAACAGCGCATTGCCGAACTGGCGGAACTCGATGTGGCCGTGCTGGCCGATGACCTTCCGGTCTCGGCTTACGTCGACAAGGGATTCAATGCCTATCTGGCAGCACGGGACGATTAAGAATGACAATGGCGGCTTTCCAGGTGTTTGCGAATCCGGCCGTGCTGTTGCGCGGCGCCGGGCGCATGCTTGGAGTTATCGTCCTTGCATTGCTGGCGGCATGTTCGCGCGGCGAAGACCCGGCAGGCGCATCGCCGGGAGCCACCCTGCCACGGGGAGAGAATACTGTCCTGCCTGCGCCGCAAGGCCCGCAATCACTTGCCGGCAAGGTATCGCCCACCGACAAGCGTCCGCGCTGGGCCGAGCTGACGCTGGCGCAGCGGCAGGCACTCGCCCCGCTGGCGGCCGAATGGAATGACCTGGATGGCATCCGCAAGAAAAAGTGGCTGGAAATCGCCGCCCGGTATGCGCAAATGGCGCCGGAAGAGCAGCAACGCCTGCAGACCCGCATGCAGGAATGGACGCAACTGACGCCGGAACAGCGGCGCATCGCGCGCGAAAGCTATGTGCGCGCCAAAAAACTCGATGCCGGGCAAAAATCGGCGAAATGGGAGATGTACCAAAACCTCCCGCATGAGGAAAAGCAAAAGCTGGTGGACAAGGCGGAAAGAAAGAAAAACGTCGTCAACCTGCCGCGCCCCCAGGCCGATCTCAGCAAGCCGGCGGCAACCAAACCCACCCCACCTGTGCTACCATCCGCCCCGACCGAAATGCCGGTCGCGCCACCACCGGCTGCGCCGCTGCCAACGGCGCCACCGGGGCCTGCGACTCCGGCCAATCCCGCCGTTCCTCCGGTCGATGCACTGGGCTAGGGCCTGGAAACCGAACAACTTCACCATTCACGCCGTTGGATACCCTTGCTCCTCCCCTGAAACGCCGCCTTGCCAGCATGCTGTATGAATCCATGCTGCTGTTCGGCGTGCTGTTCATTGCCGCATGGCTTTTTTCCACCTTGCTGCAGCAGCGTCATGCCCTGTATCTGCGCCATGCCCAGCAGCTTTGGCTGGTACTGGTGACAGGTGCCTATTTCGTCTGGTTCTGGACTCATGGCGGCCAGACCCTGGCCATGAAAACCTGGCATATCCGCCTGGTGGACAAGAATGGTGCGGCGGTGCCCGCCTGGCGCGCAATCCTGCGCTATCTGCTGGCATGGCTGTGGTTCCTGCCCGGCCTCGGGCTGGCAGCTGCCCTGGGCGCAGCCACCTGGATGCTGATGCTGATCCCTGCGCTGAACTTGCTGCTGTGGGCCGTCGCCATCTATCTCGATCCGCAACGCCAGTTCCTGCATGATCGCCTGGCAGGCACGCGCCTGGTCATGACAAAGCCTGTCCCACGGCAGCCAGCCGCTGCAGCCACCCCGCGCTAGATACCGGCCATGCTTTTCCGGCGCGTGCCGGCCGGCTAGGCTACACTGGCTACTGGCATCAGGTCGGTTTTGCTCGCACATGGTTGCTCTTGTTTCCAGATTAATATTGATTGCGCAGCTGGCCATTGCTGCGGCCATCGCCTATGGCCTCACACGCTTGAACGGCATGGCGCCGG
Source organism: Janthinobacterium sp. 17J80-10 (assembly GCF_004114795.1). Lineage (NCBI taxonomy): Bacteria > Pseudomonadati > Pseudomonadota > Betaproteobacteria > Burkholderiales > Oxalobacteraceae > Janthinobacterium > Janthinobacterium sp. 17J80-10. Next base: position 2,522,496 of record NZ_CP035311.1, read on the forward strand.
CACCAGCCATCCTGTGCGCCGCAATCGTGCTGCTGGCCGTGCGGATGTCCATTACCGCCAATAATTTCCGCCTTGCCTGGCGCTTTCGCAGTGAAACCCCGGGACACTGCCGCCTCACCGCATTCCAGGCATGCCGCCTGTATCTGAATGAATTCCGTTCCACCATGCTCAGTTCATCGTGGACGCTGCCATTTCACGCCTTCGCCGGCCACACGGCGCTGCAATCGCGCGGCTTGCCAGTACTGCTGATCCACGGCTATGGCTGCAACAGCGGTTACTGGCACAGCATGAGCCGCAAGCTGCGCGACGCAGGCATTACGCACCACGCGGTCAGCCTGGAACCGATCTTCGGCGACATCGACAGCTTCGTGCCATCCGTGCACGAAGCTGTCGAAAGACTGCGCCAGGAAAGCGGTAGCCAGAAAGTCATACTGCTGGCGCACAGCATGGGCGGACTGGTGGCACGTGCCTACCTGAATGTCCATGGCGATGACCGCATCGCCCGCGTCATTACCCTAGGCACGCCGCATCACGGCACCGGACTGGCCGACTTCGGCATGGGCGACAACAGCGAGCAAATGCGCTGGATTGCCAGCGATCGCGGCGGCACGCCGAGCGCCTGGCTACAGGAACTCGCAGCGCGCGAAGACCACCGGCGTTATGCGCTGTTCGTATCGATCTATTCCCATCACGACAATATCATCGCCCCGCAAACTTCCTCCGAACTGCCGGGCGCGCGCAACATCGACCTGCACGGCATTGGCCATGTGGCTCTGGGCCTGAACCCGCGCGTGCAAAAGATCGTCATCGACGAAATATTCGCGGCCGGACAGCCTGACGAATAATGCTATGCTGCTGCGAAAATCAGGAAAACCCTTATGAAATCGATTTGCATCTATTGCGGCTCGTCGCCGGGCATCCTGCCGGCATATGCCGAGGCCGCCAGGGCACTGGCGCAGGAAATGGTAAAAGGCGATATTGCCCTGGTCTATGGCGGCGGAAAAGTAGGCTTGATGGGCGTCGTCGCCGATGAAGTGATGCGACTGGGCGGCACGGTCACCGGCATCATTCCCAAGGCCTTGCTGGACTGGGAGGTCGGCCACCACGGCTTGACGCAGCTGCACGTCGTCAAGGACATGCATGAACGCAAGGCCATGATGGCCGAGCTGTCGGACGGTTTCATTGCCCTGCCCGGCGGGATCGGCACGCTGGAGGAATTGTTCGAAACCCTGACCTGGGCACAACTGGGTTTCCACGACAAGCCGATCGGCTTGCTGAATGTCGCCGGCTTTTACGATGGCCTGCTGAGCTTCCTCGGGCAAGTCGTCAGCCAGGGCTTCCTGAAGCAGGCACAAGCCACCCTGCTGATGCATGAAGTGCAGGCCGACAGGCTGCTGGCGCGCTTCCGGGAATTCCGCCCGGGCCAGCATCCGCACAAGCTGGACACACCCAGCGCACAAGCCTTGCTGCCTTGATTCAGGCGTCGAGCGCCTGTCTGAAATCCTCGACGAGGTCGGCGGTATCCTCGATCCCCACCGAGACGCGGATCAGGGATTCGGCAATGCCCATGCTGGCGCGCCGTTCGGCGCCCATTTCATAGAAAATGGTATGCGCCACGGGGATCACGAGGGTACGGGTATCGCCCAGGTTACTTGCAGGCACAGCCAGCTTCAGGCGATTCAGGTAATCGAAGCAATCGATGCCATCCTTCAATTCGAAGCTGAACAAGCCGCCATAAGCCTTGAACAAGTCACGCGCCAGGGCGTGCTGCGGATGCGAAGGCAAGCCTGGATAATGCACCGCGGCGACACGCGGGTCGGCCTGCAGCATGTGCGCAAGCGCCAGGGCATTGGTACATTCCCGGTCCTGCCGCAGCGCCATGGTCTCGGCGCCGACCGCCAGGTGGTGTGCGGCTTCCGGGCCGAGCGAGCCGCCGAAATCACGCAGGGACTTGGCGCGCAATTGCGCCATGCCCCACTGCTGCACCGGGCTGCGCTTGTAATTGTCGTAAATATTGGGGAAGGCATTCCAGTCGTACATCCCGGTATCGGTCAGCGCGCCCCCCAGCGCGTTGCCGTGGCCGCCGATCGACTTGGTCAGGGAATTGACGACCAGGCCGGCGCCAACCTGCTTCGGCCGGAACAGATAGGGCGAAGTCATCGTATTGTCGACGACATACAGGATGCCGCGCTGCCGGCACAAGTCGCCGATGCGCGCCAGGTCGGCAATCTGCGTGCGCGGGTTGGCAATAGTCTCGACGAATACCAGGCGCGTGGCCGGGGTCAGCGCAGCTTCGACATTGGCGACATCGGTGGCATCGACAAACGACACATCGATACCCTGGGAATTAACCGTTTGCCACAGGCTATTGGTATTACCGAACAAAAAAGCCGAAGACACCACATGGTCGCCATCGCGCAGCAGTGCTTGCGCCACGGCGCCAATTGCCGCCATCCCGGTGGAAAAGCACAAGGTCGCAATGCCGTCTTCCATCCCGGTGATCTTATCTTCAAGGGCGGATACGGTGGGATTGCCCTGGCGGCCGTAACGGTAGCCGGGCTTCTTGCCCTGGAATACCTCGGCCAGTTCACGCGCATCCTTGTAGCCGAAGGCCACGGAGGTATGGATAGGCTTGTGCAGGGATCCATGCTCGACCGGCTTTTGCCGGTCGCTATGCAGGATGGTGGTGGTGAAGCCGTATTTTTTGCTGTCGGTCATGTCAATTCAGCTATTGCCGGCCGCCTCAGTCGGCCTGCGCCAGGTTGAGATTCAATTGCGAACGCACCAGGTCTTCAATGACCGGCTTGGGATTGTTGCGGGCGAATTCAATGCGGTCGAGGTAATCGCGCGAAATGTCGCCGGTAACGTAATCGCCGGTAAAGCAGGATGCCTCGAAGCGCCGCAGTGCCGGATTGATGTCGGAAATGGAACGCATCAACGCATCGACATCCTGGTACACCAGGTCGTCGGCAGTAATTTCACGGCAGACTTCTTCTTCGGTACGGCCAAAAGCAATCAGTTCCTTGCGTGTAGGCATGTCTATGCCATACACATTGGGGAATTTCACCGGCGGCGCGGCCGAGGCGAAAATCACGCGCTTGGCGCCGGACTCCCGCGCCATTTGCACGATTTCACGGCTGGTGGTGCCGCGCACGATCGAGTCGTCGACCAGCAGCACGTTCTTGCCCTTGAATTCGGAAGGAATCGCATTCAGTTTCTGGCGCACCGATTTCTTGCGCACGGCCTGCCCCGGCATCAGGAAGGTACGGCCGATGTACCGGTTCTTGATGAAACCCTCGCGGTACTCGATACCCAGTTTCAGCGCCAGTTCCATGGCGGCCGGACGCGACGAATCCGGAATGGGCATGACGACATCGATATCGCCCCGGGAAAATTGCTTGCGCACTTTTTCTGCAAGATACTCACCCATTTTCAGGCGCGTTGCATACACCGATGCGCCATCGATCACGGAATCCGGTCGGGCAAAGTAGACGAATTCAAAGGCGCAGGGATGCAGCAGCGGGCTTTCGGCGCATTGCTGTTGATAAAGCTTGAGGTCCTGGTCGATAAAGATCGCCTCGCCCGGCACGACATCGCGCAGGAACCGGAAGCCCAGGCCTTCCAGCGCAACCGACTCGCTGGCCACCATGTATTCCATGCCCTTCTCGGTTTCATTGACGCCGATGCACAGGGGACGGATGCCGTAGGGATCGCGGAAAGCCAGCATGCCGTAACCGGCGATCTGGGCTACCACGGCGTAGGAGCCGCGCACCCGCTTGTGCAGGACGGTCACGGCCCGGAACACCGCTGCCGGGTCGAGCGAATAGCCGCTGGTCGCTTCCTGGATTTCATGTGCCAGCACATTCAGCAAGACTTCCGAATCGGAATCCGTATTGATGTGGCGCCGGTCATTCTTGAACATCTCGATCTTGAGCTGTTCCCAGTTGGTCAGGTTGCCATTGTGGGCAAGCGCGATGCCGAACGGCGCATTCACGTAGAACGGCTGCGCCTCTTCCTCGCTGCTGGCCGAACCGGCAGTGGGATAACGGACCTGGCCGATACCGGCATTGCCTGGCAGGGAACGCATGTTGCGCGTACGGAATACGTCACGCACAAGTCCATTTGCCTTGTGCATGGAAAACTTGTTGCCATGACTGGTTGCGATACCGGCAGCGTCCTGACCGCGGTGCTGCAGCAGCAGCAATGCGTCATAAATCAACTGGTTGACCGGGGAGTTAGAAACGACGCCAACTATGCCACACATGGTGGACTCCTCAACTTAAGACAAAAATCTATTTGAAATGTTGGGGACAGAGTAGCTCGCTGCCCTACGGCAGCTTACAAACTCTGTCCCGCAATTCTTAAAACTTCACATTACCGGCGAAAGCGCCGGGCAAAAATGGTTTGACTGTATGCGCCGCGGTTTCTGCCAGCGGACTCAACAAGGCATTTTTCCAGAATGGCTGCTGCGGGATCGCCGTCAGGCCGCACAGCAGCACTGCCGCCAGCACCAGCACCAGGCCGCGCGCCAGGCCGAACAGGCCGCCAAGACCGCGGTCGGCGACGCCGAGGCCGCTGCGACGGATCACGGCATCCACGGCCAGCGCGAACAGGGCCATGAGCAATCTTACGCCAATAAACAAAACGATGAAGGCAACGATCAGGCGCATCACGGCACCGGGAATGACACCGCCCAGCATCCCCGCCAGATCCTGCCCATACGCATTGGCAACAACCAGTGCGACGACCCAGCCCAGCAACGAGAGCACTTCCTTGATCAGGCCACGCATGGTGCTGATGACAATCGAACACACCAGCACGAACAGCACCAGATAATCAAAAATCGTCACGCCTTGCAATCCATCCGTCAGCCGCCCTTCACTCGCCCAGCGGCACGAGGCTGCCGTTCAAACCGAGCTTGACCAGCCTGGCGCGCATCTTCTCGGCCTCCTCCTTGCTGGCAAAGGGGCCGACGCGCACGCGGGTGCGCTCACCGCCTGCAGTAGGCACTTTCTGGGTCTGGCTGGCGATGCCGGCCGACTTGAGCTTGTTGCGCAATTCGGTGATTTTTTCCTGGCTTGTCAGTGCCGCAACCTGGAGCATGAATTTGCCGGTTTTCTTGTCCGACTGCGGCTTGTCCGCCTCGGCGGTCTGCTTGCCTTCGAGGATGGCGCGCGCACGCGCGGCATCCTTGCCTTCATTGGCAAGCGGCTTCGACTCGGCCCTGGCTGCCACCTGGGCTTCAGCCTTGGCGGCAGGCTTTGTTTCGACCTTGGGGGCGACTTGCGCCTGGGTGCTTTTGGCATCGGCGGCAGGCGTCGCTTCAGCGGGCTTGGGGGTTGACGCCGGGGCGACGCTGGCAGGCGTGCCGCTGACCTGATTGGCTACGGCGGCTACGGCCGCGACTTTCCCGGTGACCGTCTCATCCACAGGTTCGATGATCTGTTCGGCAGGATCGAGCGCAGCAGCAGCCGGCAGGCGCCGGGGCTGCCGCGCCGGGTCCTTGGAGGGAATCGTGATTTCAATATCCTGCGCCACCGGCCGGGGTTCGGAATCCAGCACCATGGGCAAGCCGATGACAGCGGCAAGTACGAGCGCGACCGCGCCGATCAGGCGTCGCCGCGCACGTTTCTTTTCCGGCAAGACCGGATCACCCGCCTCATCGTCATCGGACGATTTGCGGCGCGCGCGCGGGCGTTTGGGATTCGGCTCGTCCTTGGCCCGCGGATACGATGCGCCGTCATCCGGGGCTTCCTGCTTGTTTTTGCGGAAAAACGAGAACAAGCTCATGCGTTCAGTTCTATGGTTGCGAGGAAGATTGTGCCTTATCGGCTTGACTGCGGACCTGCTGACGGGCTTCCATAACACCGGCGACAGTCAGGAAAGATCCGAAAACCACAATTCTATCATTCTCGCCGGCTCTATTCAGCGCATTTGCATATGCGTCCGCTGGTGTAGCAAAACAGGCAATACTGGATTCGGCATCAGCGCCGGCTCCCGGCACAACGCCAGCGGCCAGAAGACGGGCCTTGATGCTCTCGGCACTGGCCGCGCGAGGCAGCGGCAGGTCAGTCAGGCACCAGTGGTCGACATCGCCCTTCAGATGCGCGATGACGCCATCGATATCCTTGTCCTGCATGGCGCCGAACACGGCGTAGGTGAAGCGGTGAAAACCCATGTTGCCGAGATTTTGCGCCAGCGTCGCCGCCGCATGCGGGTTGTGGGCCACATCCAGAACGACCGCGGGCCGTCCCGGCAAGACCTGGAAACGCCCCGGCAAATCGACCAGCACGAGGCCGGTACGCACTTCCTGGGCGCCTACCGGCAAGCGCAGGCGCAGGACTTCCAGCGCCGCCAGCGCGGCGCAGGCATTCAACAACTGGTTGGCGCCACGCAGGCTGGGATAGCCGAGGGAATTGCGGCGCTGGCTGCGGCCGCCATAGTTCCATTGCTGCTTGTCGCCGGAATAATTAAAGTCGCGCCCGACCAGCCACAGGTCGGCGCCGATCGCCTCGGCATGCGCGACCAGCGACTTGGGCGGCACCGGATCGCTGCAGATCGCCGCACGGCCCGCACGGAAGATGCCGGCCTTCTCAAAACCGATCTGCTCGCGCGTGTCACCCAGGTATTCCTGGTGGTCGATGTCGACACTGGTAACGATGGCGACGTCGGCATCGATGATATTGACCGCATCCAGGCGCCCGCCCAATCCCACTTCCAGGATCACGGCATCCAGCCCGGCCTGCGCGAACAGGCGCAAGATGGCCAGCGTGGTGAATTCGAAATAGGTCAGCGAGACGTCGCCGCGCGCCGCCTCCACTGCGGCAAACTGCTCGACCAGCGCAGCATCGGCAACCGGTTCGCCGGCAACGCGGGCGCGCTCATTGAAATGCAACAGGTGTGGCGAAGTGTACAAGCCGACTTTATAACCGGCCTGCAGCAGCATCGACTCCAGCATGGCGCAGGTAGAGCCCTTGCCATTGGTGCCGCCCACGGTAATCACGGGACAATCAAAGGCAATTCCCAATCGCTCCCTGACGCGGGCCACCCGCTCAAGACCGAGGTCGATTGCCTTCGGGTGCAGGGTTTCAAGCTGGGCAAGCCAGTCTGCCAGGGTGGCGGGAGTATTTTGCATGACGACTAGATGGGAACGATTTTGAAATTAAAAAGCCCGAACCTGACTGCGGTTCGGGCTTGCAAGGCTGACAGCGGCATCAGGCGACCACTTCGGCCGCCTGGTTTTGCAGCAATGCCAACAGGCGGGCGATTTCCTCGCGCATCTTGCGGCGGTCGACAATCATGTCGACAGCGCCTTTCTGCTGCAGGAATTCAGCGCGCTGGAAACCTTCCGGCAATTTCTCGCGCACGGTGTTTTCGATCACGCGCTGGCCGGCAAAACCGATCAGGGCCTTCGGCTCGGCGATGACCACATCGCCCATGAAGGCAAACGAGGCCGAGACGCCACCCGTGGTCGGATCGGTCAGCACTGAAATAAAAGGCAGCTTCTTTTCGGACAATTTGGTCAGCATGGACGTCGTCTTGGCCATCTGCATCAGCGACAGCAAGCCTTCCTGCATGCGCGCGCCACCGGAAGCGGTGATGCAAATGAATGGCACTTTCTGGTCCAGCGCCGCCTGGGCGCCGCGCACGAAGCGCTCGCCGACGACGGAACCCATGGTACCGGCCATGAATTCGAACTCGAAACAGGACACCACCACCGGCAGGCTCATGATGGCGCCACCCAGGACGATCAGGGCATCGGTTTCACCCGTCGCTTCCATGGCGGCCTTCAGGCGGTCAGGATATTTCTTACTATCCTTAAACTTGAGCGTATCGACGGGCAGCGTTTCCTGGCCGATTTCATAGCGCCCTTCGGCATCCAGCAATGCGTCGAGGCGGTCGCGCGCGCGAATGCGCATGTGATGGTCGCACTTGGGACAGACATGCTGGTTGGATTCCAGATCTGTACGGTACAGCACTGCTTCGCAAGAAGGGCACTTGACCCACAAGCCTTCCGGCACCGATTTGCGGGAAGCGGTATCGTTACGCTGGATGCGGGGAGGAAGTAATTTTTCTAGCCAGCTCATGGCGCCTCTTTCAATTATTGTTTTGCCTAAATGCAAAATTTGCTTTATTCAAGACAAGCATAGTTTCTTAAATACTAACACAATCCGCTTGCCAGACTTCGCTTGGCCGCCATCCTAAAGGACAGCCGCCTTGACTGCAACTTATTCGTCGAGGGCGCGCCGGATACCCGAGATAAACGTCTGCACCGCTGCCACGGCCTGGTCGCGCGGCGTATTTTCCAGTTCCTGGATGATCCGGCTGCCAATCACCACGGCGTCGGCGACGCTGGCCACCGCCTTGGCCGTGGCGGCATCGCGAATGCCGAAGCCGACCCCGATGGGCAGCTTGACATGGCGACGCACCGTGGCGATCTTGGCAGCCACTTCCGCAGTGTCGATGTTCTGGGCGCCAGTGACGCCCTTGAGCGAGACATAGTAGCTGAAGCCGCTGCCGTAACGGGCCACCTGCTGCATGCGCTCCTCGGTGGAGGTCGGCGCCAGCAGGAAGATCGGGTCCATGCCCTGCTCCTGCATCTTCGTGGCGAATTCCTCGCACTCTTCCGGCGGATAATCGACCACGATACTGCCATCCACGCCCGCTGCCGCCGCCGCGGCAATAAAGGCGTCCACGCCCATGCGCTCGATCGGATTGGCATAGCCCATCAATACCACCGGGGTAGCCGCGTTGGTCTTGCGGAATTCACGCACGTAGCCAAGCACGTCATGCATGCCGACATTGAACTTCAGCGCGCGCTCGCAGGCGCGCTGAATCACCGGGCCTTCGGCCATCGGATCGGAAAAAGGCACCCCCAGCTCCAGCACGTCGGCGCCGCCGGCCACCAGCGCATGCATCAGCGGCACGGTCAATTCTGGCGCAGGATCGCCCGCGGTGATGAAGGGGATCAGGCCCTTTTTATTCTGTGCCGCGAGCGCGGCGAAAGTAGTGTGAATGCGTGACATGGAGTGGTTTTTCTGGTTGATCGGCGCCGCTACAGCTAGTTTTAAGTGCTTGTCAGCCCCTGCCTCAGCTTTTCCAGCCGGCGACGGTATGCATGTCCTTGTCGCCACGACCGGACAGGTTGGCCAGGACGATCTTATCCTTTGGCAAGGTCGCTGCCAGCTTGGCGGCATAGGCCAGCGCATGGCTCGACTCCAGCGCCGGGATGATGCCTTCGATGCGGCAACAGTCGTGGAAAGCCTTCAGCGCTTCGGCATCGGTGATGCAAACGTATTCGGCGCGATGGCTATCCTTGAGCCAGGCATGCTCGGGGCCGACGCCAGGGTAATCCAGGCCGGCGGAAATGGAATGCGTCTCGATGATCTGGCCGTTTTGATCCTGCAGCAGGTAGGTGCGGTTGCCATGCAGGACGCCGGGCGAACCGGCCGTCAGCGATGCCGCATGACGGCCGCTGTCGAGCCCTTCGCCGGAAGCTTCGACGCCGATCAGTTTGACATCGGGATAAGGAATATAGGGATAGAAAATCCCCATGGCGTTGGAACCGCCGCCTACGCATGCCACCACATAGTCCGGCTGACGTCCTGTCATCTCGGGCATCTGCTGCAGGCATTCCTCTCCGATCACCGACTGGAAGTCGCGCACCATCATCGGGTAAGGATGCGGGCCGGCGACGGTGCCGATGATGTAGAAGGTATTTTCAACATTGGTGACCCAGTCGCGCATGGCTTCGTTCAGCGCATCCTTCAGGGTCTTGGAGCCGGATTCCACGGGGACGACCTTGGCGCCGAGGATTTCCATGCGATAGACATTCTGCATCTGCCGCTTGACGTCTTCGCTGCCCATGTAGACCACGCACTCCAGGCCGAAACGCGCGCAGATGGTGGCCGTGGCCACGCCATGCTGGCCCGCGCCGGTCTCGGCAATGATGCGCTTCTTACCCATGCGCCGCGCCAGCAGGGCCTGGCCGATGACATTGTTGATCTTGTGCGCGCCGGTATGGTTCAGGTCTTCGCGCTTGAAGTAGATTTGCGCGCCGCCGGCGATCTCGGACCAGCGCTTGGCATGGTAGATCGGGCTGGGACGGCCGACGAAATGCTTGAGTTCGTACTCGAACTCGGCACGGAATTCGGGATCCTTGCTGTAGTGCGCATAGGCTTCCTGCAATTCATGCAGGGCCTTGGTCAGGGTTTCCGAAACAAAACTGCCGCCATAGGGGCCGAAATGGCCCTTACTGTCCGGCAAATCATAGGGAATTGCATGGCCCGCTGCAGCGGACACGGTCGATTGCGTCATAGGATGGTTCCAGTCTTTTCAGTCTTTGGCTAACGGCTGATTGCCGTATCGGCGGCGCGTACCGCGCCGATGAAGGCCGCGATGCGGGCCGCGTCCTTGATACCCTTCGCGCTCTCGACGCCACTGCTGACGTCGACCGCCCAGGGCCGTACCTGGCACACTGCCTCAGTCGCGTTCTGTGCGCTCAAGCCACCACTCAAAACGAGCCGAGGCGCGATTTCTTTTGGAATGAGAGACCAATCAAATACCTTTCCACTGCCGCCATAGCCCTCCGCGAAGGCATCGAGCAGCAATCCGGCAAACCATTCGCTGGAGGAACGATACTGCCTGTCGTATTCTACCAAATCGGCCGCTTGCATATCCGCCCTCACCCGCACCGCGCGCAAGAAAGGTCGCCGCACGCGGCTGGCAATTTCACAACATTGCTCAAGGGTTTCATCGCCATGAAATTGCAGCAATGAAATCGGCGCCGTGGCCAGCACGGCGGCGACCTCGTCGGCACCGGCATTGACGAACAGGCCGACCGCCGTGACAAAGGGGGGCACGTGGGCCATGAGCGCCCTCGCCTGCGCGGCACTGACATGGCGCGGGCTCTTGTCATAAAAGACAAAGCCCAGCGCATCGGCGCCAGCCACGGCTGCCGCATGCACATCTTCCGGACGGGTCATGCCGCAAATCTTGATACGGGTACGGTGGCTCATCGTGACAGCTGCAGCTTCACGCTGCAAAGGGGATAAACGACCAAGTATACCCGTTCCACGCCGCCGGTTACAGCCAGAATGGCTGCGCCGCCTCCTGCGGCAAGCCCCATTTGGAATCGTAGGCAATTTGGGCCAGGTACAGGCCGTCCGGCATGAATGTCGGCGCCACGCGGCTGCGGTCGCGCCAGTCCAGCGCTTCCGCCATCCAGTCAGGCGGATACTTGCCGATGCCGACGGCAATCAGGGAACCGACGATATTGCGCACCATGTGGTGCAGGAAGGCGTTGGCGGTCAGGCTGAAGGTAATCAGGTCACCGCGTCGGGCAATGTCGATCCGCTGCATGGTACGTACCGGCGATTTGGCCTGGCACTCGGCGGCGCGGAAGGCGGAAAAATCATGCGTGCCATGCAGATGGGCGGCAGCTTGCTGCATGAGCGCCGCATCCAGCGGACGGAATACCCAGCCGGCCTTGCCCGCCAACAGGGGCGAACGCGTCGGATGGTTGTGCAACAGATAGTGGTAGGTACGGCTACCCGCGGAGAAGCGCGCATGGAACTCGTCGCCCTGCGCATCCGGCGCGACCTCGCGCGCCCACTGCACGGCAATTGACGATGGCAGGAAGGCATTTACACCGCGCACCCAGGAAAACACGTCACGCTCGACGCCGGTATCGAAATGCACCACCTGCTCGAGCGCATGCACGCCCGTATCGGTGCGCCCGGCGCAGGTGATATCGATACCGGTGCGGGAAAACTTCAACAAGGCCGCTTCCAGCTGGTCTTGTACAGTATGGCCATCGGGCTGGGTCTGCCATCCATGCCAGGGCGCACCATCGTATTGGAGGCCGAGTACGATGCGTTTCAATTCAAGTCTTTCATCGAACGGTCAATACCAAGAATGAAAAAGGGCGCAACCACGTTGCGCCCTCCATTGTGCCACGGGTGGATCAGGCCAGGCTCATCAACAGCGACTTGGCTTTTTCCGACTGGTCGGCATTACCGCCCTTGATCACTTCATCCAGCAGTTCGCGCGCGCCTTCGCGGTCACCGATTTCCTGGTAGGCGATCGCCAGGTCCAGCTTGGTGGCCATTTCCGAGTCCGGCGTGCTGTCGGCCTCTTCATTGTCGAGCACCAGGGCATTTTCAAAATCATCCTGCGGAAGATCGAAGCTCGGCAGGCTTTGCGTCAGATCCAGCTTCGTATCTGCAGTCGAGAAGTCCAGCGTCGAGCCGAGGTCAAGGTCGAGGACCGGCGCCTCGGCAGGCGGCGCCTTGGCTGCATTGCTTTCGCCTGGATTCAGATCCAGGCTGATATCGGAGAGGTCGAAATTCAGCGTCGTCGCATCAGCAGATTCAGGCGTTTGTGGCGCCGGTGCATCCGGCAAGCTCGGCACATCGGCCGGCATGAATGCCAGGTCGTCGCCGCCAACGTCCACGCTCATTGCCGTAGTCGGATCGAGTTCCAGGCTTGCCGCATGCGGATCCTGCTCCAGCCCGAAATCCATGCTGCCGAAATCCAGGTCGGATGCGGCTTCAGCAGCAGGTGCGGCAGGGGCAGCGGGCGCCTGCAGATTCAGGCCATCGAGGTCGAAATCCAGGCCATTGGCGCTCGGCGCTTCTTCGGCAATTTGCGGCGCCGGCGCTTCTGCAGCAGGAGGCAGGTCGCTCAATACGGAATTGTCAAAGTAAGCCGAATTTGCGCCGATGCCATCCAGCCCGCCGAGGGTGGACAACTGTTGATCGGTCGAACCCAGCAAGGCATCCAGGTCGTCGTGCTGCGGCTGCGTGGCAGCCGTGAGCGCCGCGGCCGCGGCCGTGCCGCCATCATGGCCTTGCGCCTTGGCGCCGGCGTAAAGCGGATTGTTCGGATCGAGCGCGACGCCCATAGTTGCCGCCTCGGCCCAGTCCTCGCCCTCACCCTTGGTCATGCTGTAGAGCTCGGTGGCAATGGTCTCGAAGGCGCGCAGATCCTTGCGGCTGGAATAAATTTCCAGCAATTTGAGGCGAACCGCATGGCGCTCCGGTTGCGTGCGCAAGGCTTCCTTGAGAATTTCCTCAGCCTGGGCATCGCGGCCATAGGCAATATACACGTCTGCCTCGGCAACCGGATCGACCTCGTTGGCATCGAGCTGGCTGACCGCCGGCGCAAAGCTGGAATTGAACACGCTGTTGCTGGTATCGACACTCTGCCCGCCGGTCGAACCGAACAGCGAATTGGCTTTCAGGCTGGAATCGGCAAGGATGCTGTCATCGTATTGCGCGGCCTGCTTCTTGCGGCGCATGCGGTAGAAGCCAAGCCCGCCCAGACCAGCCAGCAAGCCTGCACCCAGGCCAGCCAACAGAACCGAATTGCCAAGCAATTCATCAAGGAAACTAGGCTCTTCCACGGGAGGCGGCGGCGCGACGGGTTTTGCCTTTGGCTTGGCGGCTGGTTTCGCAGGTTCAGCCGCCGGCTTTTCGGCAACGGGCTCTGCCGGCACAGCGGGCTTTTCAGCTGGCGCAGCTTCGGTGCCGGATGCGGCCTTGGGAGGCTGGGCATCTGCCGCCGGAGCGGCAGGTACTGCCGGCGCAGGCACCGCTGCCGGGGCAGCAGCTCCAGGTGCCGGAGTTACCGGCGCAGGTACCGCTGCTGCGGGTGCTGCTGCCGCTGCCTTGGCATTGGCTTGGGCTTGCGCCTGTTGCGCCGCGAGGTCCTTGTTCTTTACTTCCAGAAGCTTCTGCAGGTCGGTGACGTTTTTCTCAAGTTCCTTGACCCGCGAGGCCGCCTCTGCCAGCGCTTTTTCCTTGGCGATCGCGTCTTCGGTACCGGATGCAATGCCAGTGGTTGACGTTGCTCCCGAGCCTGGCGTCTTGGCTGTTGTACCCGCCTTCGAAAGCTTCAGCTTGTCTTTGGATTCCGTCACGGCAGTCGCCTTTTCCTCGACTTGCGTGGTGATCTTGCCGCCGGCGCTCTGGCTGGCTTCCGCCGTCTTCGGTTGCGCGGAGGAGGCAACCTGGCCTGCCAGCTGGTTGCGGTAAGCGTTGAAATCGGCTGCCTGGGTGACGATCACGCCACGCGCTTCCGACTTGCCGATGGATTTTGCCGCATCTGCCTCCGGCACCGTCAAAATCTGGCCGGCGCGCAGGCGGTTCATGTTATTGCCGACAAAGGCATTGGCGTTGGCACGATACAGGGCTACCAGCATCTGGTCGAGCGAGACGCCTTCGGGCTTTACATGGCCGGCGATCTCGACAAGCGTGTCGCCTTTTTTAACCTGGTATGCATTGTCGCCGGCGGCCGTTGCGGCAGCGGGAGCGCGGGCAACAGCGCCACGGCTTGCCTTGACTGCTGGACGCGATTCCCGAATTGCCTGCTGCGACGCTTCCGGTTGCGGCACCGCGTCGGCGCGCACGGCGGGCGCCTGGCCCGTTGCCGCGGCGCGCGCGCCGGTGCCCGGTGTCGCTGCGACTTGCGTCGAAGGTCCCATGCGCAAATCAGCCGGATCAAGCAAGAAAGTATATTCACGGACCAGGCGATTATTGGTGCCGCCCAGTTCCAGCAACATTGCCACAAACGGCTCATTGATCGGCTGGCTTGAGGTCACGCGGATGAAATGCCGCTCGCCGCGATTTTCGATGGCGAAACGCAGCGTGAAAAGTGCCGGACTGAACTCCAGGTTTGCCTGGCGATAGGCTTCAGCGGAAGCCAGCTTTGCCACGATCGAGCCTGCCTCTTCCTTGGCCACCGAAGTCAACTCGATTTCAGCACGCAGGGGTTGGCCCAGCGAAGACAACACCGTCAGCTTGCCCAGTCCTGCTGCATAGGCGCTGGTGCAAAGCACGGCTGAAAGCACCGCGGCACTCAGCGTTTTCATGCTGAAGGAGGCGAGCTGAGAATGTTTGCTTGAATGCATGTTAATTGACATAGGGTGGCATTCCATGGAAGCGTGTTGCACTTATTGCAAGCACTACAATCGTTATCTTTTTGTTGCTAACTTTTAACATATCATCATGGACTTACGTTCGCAAGCGTAACCATCTTCTGAACATAAGCAAAACCCGCCAAGCCCCCTGTCTGACAGGGTTCAAGGCGGGTCCATGTTGTGACGTGACAACAAATTTCACAATCGCTACGGGCTCCTTCAGTCTTCCAGAAGGATGCGCAGCATGCGGCGCAGTGGCTCGGCAGCGCCCCACAAGAGCTGGTCGCCGATCACGAATGCCGACAGATATTCCGGCCCCATATTCAGCTTGCGCACGCGGCCGACGCCGATTTTCAAGCCGCCGGTGATCGATGCCGGCGTCAGTTCCTGCTCGGTGATGGAACGATCATTCGGTACCCATTTCACCCACGGATTGCCGGACTTGATGATGTTTTCGATCTCGGCCAGCGGCAGGTCTTTCTTCAGCTTCAGGGTCAGCGCCAGGCTGTGGCAACGCATGGCGCCGATGCGCACGCACAGGCCATCGACCGGAATGGTCTGGCTATTGCCGAGGATCTTGTTGACTTCAGCCTGGCCCTTCCACTCTTCCTTGGTCTGGCCATTGTCGAGCTGCTTGTCGATCCAGGGGATCAGGCCGCCGGCCAGCGGCGCTGGGAAGTATTCGCGCGGCACATCGCTGCGGATAGTATGCGCCACCTTGCGGTCGATATCCAGGATCGCCGAGGATGGCGTGGCCAGTTCATCTGATACGGCGGCGTGCACCACGCCCATGCCCTTGAGCAGTTCGCGCATGTGGTTGGCGCCGCCGCCGGAGGCTGCCTGGTAAGTCATGGAGCTGACCCATTCGACCAGGCCTTCGCGGAACAGGCCGTTGACGCCCATCAGCAGGATCGAGTTGGTGCAATTGCCGCCGATGTAATTCTTGACGCCGCGCTTCAGGCCATCCTTGATGACATGGGCATTGACCGGGTCGAGCACGATGATGGCGTCATCGGCCATGCGCAGGGTCGATGCGGCATCGATCCAGTAACCTTCCCAGCCTGCGGCGCGCAGCTTGGGGAAAATCTCGGTCGTGTAGTCGCCACCCTGGCAGGTAATGATGACGTCGCACTTTTTCAGCTCGTCGATGTTGTTGGCATCCTTGAGCGTGGTTTCCTTCTTCGCCTGCGCGGGGGCCTTGCCACCGGCATTCGACGTCGAGAAGAACACCGGTTCGATATGATCGAAATCCTTTTCTTCCTGCATGCGCTGCATCAGGACCGAACCCACCATGCCGCGCCAACCTACCAAGCCAACCTGTTTCATCATGTTTCCTCAAATGCTAGGCGGGTCGCCCCGCCATCAATTTCAAAATCTTTGCGTCGTCAGGCTCAGGCCAGCGCCTTGAGCACGGCATTACCCATTTCCTCGGTACCGACCTTCGTGGTGCCTTCCTCGTAAATGTCGCCGGTGCGCAAGCCCTGCGCCAGCACTTTCTTGACAGCGGCTTCGACGCGGTCGGCCTGCTCGGCGCGGTTCAGCGAATAGCGCAGCATCATCGCAGCCGACAGGATCGTTGCCAGCGGGTTGGCAATGCCTTTGCCGGCGATGTCCGGCGCGGAACCGTGCGAGGGCTCATACAGACCCTTGTTGTTGGCGTCCAGCGAAGCCGACGGCAGCATGCCGATCGAACCGGTCAGCATGGCAGCGGCATCAGACAGGATATCGCCGAACATGTTACCGGTCACCATGACGTCGAATTTCTTTGGCGCGCGCACCAGCTGCATGGCGGCATTGTCCACATACATGTGGTCGAGCGCGACGTCCGGGTATTCCTTGTGCACGTCGGTGACGATGTCTTTCCAGAACTGGAAGGTTTCCAGCACGTTGGCCTTGTCCACGGAGGTCAGGCGCTTGTCGCGCTTTTGCGCCGCCTGGAAGGCCACGTGGGCGATGCGGCGGATTTCCGGCTCGGAATAACGCATGGTGTCGAAACCTTCGCGGCTGCCCTTGAAGGGGCCATCCGGGCATTCGCGCACGCCGCGCGGCTGGCCGAAGTAAATGTCGCCGGTCAGTTCGCGCACGATCAGGATATCCAGGCCCGATACCACTTCCGGCTTCAGGGTCGAGGCGCCCGCGAGTTCCGGATAGAGGATGGCCGGGCGCAGGTTGGCGAACAGGTTCAGGTTCTTGCGCAAGCCGAGGATCGCCTGCTCCGGGCGCAGCGGGCGGTCGAGCGTATCGTATTTCCAGTCGCCGACGGCGCCGAACAGCACGGCATCGGCTTCTTTTGCCAGCTTCAGCGTGCCTTCCGGCAGCGGGTGACCGTGCGCTTCGTAACCGGCGCCGCCGACCGGCGCGGTTTCCATTTCAAACGGTTCGCCCAGGGCGTTCAAGACCTTGACCGCCTGGCTGATGATTTCGGGACCGATGCCGTCGCCCGGCAAGACTGCAATTTTCATAGATTTCACTAAAATCAGATCGTATTGGCCAGCCAGGGCTGGGCTGCAAGATGGCGCTCTTCATAGGCACGGATCAGGTCGGCCTTCTGCAGGGTCAGGCCGATGTCGTCGAGGCCATTGAGCAGGCAATGCTTGCGGAAGGCATCGACTTCAAAAGGATAGCTGGCGCTGCCGTTGGCAGTGCGCACGACTTGCTGTTCGAGGTCGACCACCAGCTTGTAACCCGGGAAGGCCTTGACCTCGTTGAACAGGTGATCCACCTGCAGCTCGGTCAGGGCAATCGGCAGCACGCCGTTCTTGAAGCAATTGTTGAAGAAAATATCGGCAAAGCTGGGCGCGATCACCGCGCGGAAGCCGTACTGCTGCAAGGCCCAGGGCGCATGCTCGCGCGACGAGCCGCAACCGAAATTCTTGCGTGTCAGAAGAATCGAGGCGCCCTGATAGCGCGGCTGGTTCAGCACGAAATCCGGATTGAGCGGCCGCTTGCTATTGTCCATGCCGGGTTCGCCATGATCGAGATAGCGCCATTCGTCGAACAGGTTGGGACCGAAGCCGGTGCGCTTGATCGATTTCAGAAACTGCTTGGGGATGATCGCGTCGGTGTCGACGTTGGCGCGATCGAGCGGCGCCACCAGACCTTCGAGAACCGTAAATTTATCCATTTTCTATCTCAGTAACCATTGCAGCGCCGCACGCGGCGCCTTCTTGTTTTCAGCGGAGCATCAACTCCTGCCGCCAAACGCCTAGCGGCGGGCAGCCTCTTCCACCACGGAACCGGCTTTTTTCACATCCTTGCCGACACCTTCAATCGTATTGCAGGCGTTCAGCAGGACAACGGACAGCAGGAACACAAATATCTTTTTCATATTTCCCCCTTAGAATAGATCAAGCCAGCTTGCGCACATCAACGAAATGCCCTTCGATCCCGGCGGCGGCGGCCATCGCCGGCGACACCAGGTGGGTACGTCCGCCCTGCCCCTGGCGCCCCTCGAAATTGCGGTTCGACGTCGAGGCGCAGCGCTCGCCCGGTTCCAGGCGGTCGGCGTTCATGGCCAGGCACATGGAGCATCCCGGCTCGCGCCACTCGAAGCCGGCGTCGCGGAAAATCCGGTCGAGCCCTTCGCGCTCGGCCTGTTCCTTGACCAGGCCAGAACCCGGCACCACCATCGCCAGCTTGACGTTGGAAGCGCGGAACTTGCCGCGCACGACGGCGGCGGCAGCGCGCAGGTCTTCGATGCGTGAATTGGTGCAGGAACCGATGAACACCTTGTCGATGCGGATATCCTCGATCGGCGTATTGGGCTTCAGGTCCATGTAGACCAGCGCCTTTTCCATGGCGTCGCGCTTGACCGGATCCTTTTCATGGTCGGGGTCCGGCACGCGCTCGTCGATCGGCAGCACCATTTCCGGCGAAGTGCCCCAGGTCACCTGCGGCTTGATCTCGGCGGCATTGAGCGTGACCACCAGGTCGAACTTGGCGCCGACATCGGAATGCAGGGTGCGCCAGTACGACACGGCGCGTTCCCAGTGCGGTCCGACCGGCGAGAACGGGCGTCCCTTGACGTAATCGATGGTGGTGTCGTCCACCGCCACCATGCCGGCGCGCGCGCCCGCCTCGATGGCCATGTTGCAGATGGTCATGCGGCCCTCCATCGATAGCGCGCGGATCGCCGAGCCGGCGAATTCGATCGCATAGCCGGTGCCGCCGGCCGTGCCGATCTTGCCGATCACGGCCAGCACGATATCCTTGGCGGTGACGCCGGCCGGCAACGGGCCGTCGACCTGCACCAGCATGGCTTTGGATTTTTTGGCCAGCAGGGTCTGCGTGGCCAGCACGTGCTCGACCTCGGATGTGCCGATGCCGTGCGCCAGCGCGCCGAAGGCGCCATGGGTGGAGGTGTGCGAGTCGCCGCAGACCACCGTCATGCCCGGCAGGGTGGCGCCCTGCTCCGGCCCGATCACGTGCACGATGCCCTGGCGCTTGTCGCGCATGCTGAAATAGGTCAGGCCGTATTCGGCGGCATTGGCATCGAGCGTTTCGACCTGCAGGCGCGAGATCGGGTCGGCGATGCCGTTGGCGCGGTCCGTGGTCGGCACGTTGTGGTCGGCCACCACCAGGTTGGCGGCAGTGCGCCACGGCTGGCGAGCGGCCAGCTTCAGGCCTTCGAAGGCTTGCGGGCTGGTGACCTCATGCAGCAGGTGACGGTCGATGTACAGCAGCGTGGTGCCATCGTCGCCCGTATGAATGACGTGCGAATCCCAGAGTTTGTCGTAGAGCGTTTGAGCCATGTTTCGGGTGGATGCGTCTATGCGCAGAATCAGGTAAACAGTCCTTGATTATGCCATATTTGCGCGCCCCGAACGCATGCGCAGGGGCATGCCCACCCCAATAAAAAACGACCGCAAAGGCGATTGCGGGCGTTTTTCATGGCATTTTATCAAGCCCTATTTTTTGCGGCTTTGCTCATACAGCGGCAGGACGCGCTGCGCGTATACCGTCAGATCGGCGATCCGGTCTTCGCGCGAAGGGTGGGTCGAGAGAAACTTGATTGGCTCGCCGCCGGATGCCTGCCCCATTTTTTGCCAGAGCGTGATGGCTGCGCGCGGGTCATAGCCGGCGCGCGCCGCCAGCTCGACGCCGATGCGGTCCGATTCGGTTTCATGCCGGCGCGAGTTGGGCAGGCCAAGCAAGCCCATGTAGGCGTACTCCATGCCCTTCTGGCCGATGTCGCCCAGTCCCGCCACCGCCGCCAGGATGGAAATGCCGGCGCCGGCGACAGCCTGCTCGGACGCGCGTTCGCGCGCATGCTCGCGCAAGGCGTGCGCAATTTCATGGCCGATCACCGCCGCCAGCTCGTCATCGGTCGCCCGGAGCTTTTCGATCAGGCCGGTATAGACGGCGATTTTCCCGCCGGGCATGCACCAGGCATTTACCTCGGACGAAGTGATCACATTGACTTCCCATTGCCAGTTGCGCGCCTCGGGCCGGAATGCGGGGGTTTGCGCGATCAGGCGATTGGCAATGGCGCGCACGCGGCCGACTTGCGCCGCATCGCGGTCCAGCGTGCCCTTGGCGCGCTCCTGCGCAATCAGCTTGGCGTAAGTCTGGCTCGAAGCCTGGTCGATCTGCTCGGAAGACACCGCCATCATTTGCTTGCGGTCGACCCCGACCACGCCGCCCTGGGTCGTCTGCACCGTTTCGCAGGAAGACAGCGCCATGCCAGTCAATACCACCAAAATACCTTTTACAAGGACTCGCCGGATCGGTGTGCGCATGATGTCTCCTCATTGTTGGTCTGCCAAGAATAAGACAATTTTGCACAAAATGCCGCAGCCAGTGCAAATGTTGCCGCCACCCAATAAACCGATGCAGCGCCCCATGTTTCCCAGACCAACCCCAGCACCAGGCCCCCGATGCTGCCCCCAAGGCCGTAGGAAATACTGGTAAACAAAGCTTGCCCTCTCGCCTGCAGGGGCCCGGCGAACCAGCGCTGCAGCATGGCCACGGAGGCGGAATGATGGATGCCGAAAGTAGCGGCGTGCAGGATCTGGGCGAGCAGCAAGGCCACGAACGAGTCTGCCAGTGCGCCGATCATGGCGAAGCGAATCGCCGCCAGCAAGAGGCTGGCCAGCATCAGTCTTTGCACGCCAAAGCGCGCGAATATCGGCGCCTGGTAAAAGAAAAACACGATTTCCGCGAGCACGCCCAAGGCCCACATCATGCCGATCACACCCGTGCCGTAGCCGATCTGCTCGAGGTAGAGCGAATAAAACACGTACAGGGCAGCGTGCGCGGCGAGCATCAGGAAGGTGGAGGCGAAAAAGGCGATGACTTCGCGCCGCCGCAACAGCATCCAGACCGATGGTGCGGCATGCGCGGCCGGCGCCGGCGAAGCTTCACGCAGGCCCAGGCTTGCGCCAAACACCGCGGCCAGCAGCACCAGTCCGACCCAGGGGAACATGCCGATGCCATACCAGTCCAGCAGGTAGCCGGACAGGCTGACGGCAGCGATGAAGCCGACCGAACCCCATACGCGCAGGCGCCCGTAGTGTGTCAGGTTACCTTTCATTTCCGTCAGCATCAGCGCTTCCGACACTGGCGCAAGCGCGCTGGTAAAGGTGCTCACGGCCAGCATGACCAGCAGGAAGTGCGTGAAATCGCGGCCAAGGAACAGGCCGCAAAACATCAGGCTGGCTGCCAGCGCCGTGCCTTGCAGGACCAGCGCGCGCTTTTGGGTATGGTCGGCAATCCAGCCCCAGGCCGCCGGCCCGAAGATGCGCAAGACTTGCATGAGCGCCATCAAGAGCGCAATCTGCGGCGCGCTCATGCCGCGGTCGGCAAAATACAGCGTGGCATATGGCGAAAACACGCCGATATAGCCGTAGTAGGCAAAGAAAAACAGCGAAAAATGCCGCGCCTGCGGCGGCCAGGGTTGCAATGCCACTGCCCTGCCGGCTTACTTGCCCGGCGCCTGCGCCGCGATCTTCGGCGTATCGACTTTCACGTCGCCGCACTGGGCGCGGTTGCGCAAGGCATGGTCCATCAGCACCAGTGCCAGCATCGCTTCGGCGATCGGCGTGGCGCGGATGCCCACGCAGGGATCATGCCGCCCGAAAGTTTCCACTGTCACCGGGTTGCCGGCGCGGTCGATCGACGGCCGCGGGCTCCTGATCGAGGAAGTCGGCTTGATGGCGATCGATACCGTGATGTCCTGGCCGGTCGAAATCCCGCCCAGCACGCCGCCGGCGTTATTGCCGACAAAGCCTTCCGGCGTCAGCGCATCGCCATGCTCGGTGCCCTTTTGCGCGATCGAACGGAAGCCGGCGCCGATTTCCACGCCCTTGACGGCATTGATGCCCATCATGGCGTAGGCAATTTCCGCATCCAGCTTGTCGTAGATAGGTTCGCCCAGGCCGACCGGGACGTTTTGCGCCACCACGTCGATGCGCGCGCCGCAGGAGTCGCCGGCACCACGCAAGTCATCCATGTATTGCTCCAGCTGCGGGAGGATAGTGGCATTGGCGGCAAAGAAAGGATTGGCCGGCACATGCTCCCAGGATTCGAAGGGGATGGCGATCTCGCCCAGCTGGCTCATGCAACCCCGAAAGGTGGTGCCGTACTGCTGATGCAGCCACTTGCGGGCGATGGCGGCCGCTGCCACCACGGGCGCCGTCAGTCGCGCCGAAGAACGGCCACCGCCGCGCGGATCGCGGATGCCATACTTGTGCCAGTAGACGTAGTCGGCATGGCCCGGGCGGAACGTATCGAGGATATTGCCGTAATCCTTGCTGCGCTGGTCTTCATTGCGAATCAGGAGCGCAATCGGCGTGCCGGTGGTCTTGCCTTCGTAGACGCCCGAGAGGATTTCCACCTGGTCCGGCTCCTGGCGCTGCGTGACGTGGCGCGAGGTACCTGGCTTGCGGCGGTCCAGTTCAGGCTGGATATCGGCCTCCGACAGTTCCAGGCCGGGCGGACAACCATCCACCACGCAACCGATGGCCTTGCCATGGGATTCACCAAACGTCGTTACGGTAAACAGGGTGCCGAAAGTATTGCCAGCCATGATGGAAAGTAGAAGTGAGCGAAAGCAGACATTCTACCAGCGCCGGCAATGAAAAAGCCGTTCGCCGCAACTGACTGCGGCGAACGGCCCGGTCCGGCGAAAATGCAGCTTCTTACTTGCCGCTTATTCGTCGCCTTCGGCAGGCCAGTCGCGGATATACGCCTTCAGCATCTTGTTTTCAAAGCTCTGGGCTTCCAGCACGGCGCGCGCCACATCGTAGAACGAGATCACGCCATGCACGGTCTTGGCATCCATGATCGGCACATAGCGCGCATGCTTTTCGAGCATGATGCGGCGCACTTCATTGACTTCGGTGTCCGGCGTAATGGTGATGGGATGGTCGTCCATGTGCTTGCGCACGGTATCGGCGCCGACGGAACCATTGTTGCGGTCCATGGTTTTCATGACTTCGCGAAAGCTCAGCATGCCGACCAGCGTGCCGAATTCCATCACGACCAGCGAGCCGATATCCTTTTCCGCCATGGTGTGCACGGCGTCAAGCATGGAGGTGTCCGGCGTTACGGTATAAAGAATGTCGCCTTTGACTTTGAGGATTTCGGATACTTTCATAGGTCATCCCGGATGCGAGGTGTTGTAGTTTTTATCAATGTAACTTAAGCACAGGCAAAAATCTAGCTGCAACGCACTCTGGCAAGAATCGGTCAATAGCCTCGCGGCAGGATGCGGCATGAGGAATGCGCCTTTTTTCCAGCAATTCATTCCCAAAAAACAACAAACCTCAGTCCGGTACAGGCTTGTTGCCGGCAAAATGCGCTCCCAGGGTTTGCTGCAAGCCGTGCTCGACCGCCGTCTCGACATGTTTTGCGAGGTCCGGATTGTGGGCGGCATGGAAGACGAACAGGCGATAGACATCAGCCAGCAGCAATTGCCGGGGATTCGCCAGGAGTGCCCAGCTGTCATAGCCTTCGCGCACGCGCTTGCCCCAGCGGCCGCGGCCCGCCATGTCCGCCTTGATCCGCCCCACCCAGCCGGCATCCAGCATCTTCGACAATAGTGCTTCGGACTCATCGAAACCAAGGCGGGTCTGCGCGCGAATCATGCGGACATCGACAGCAGCAGATGCGCCGCTGGCGCGCGCATTGAAGAGGACCTGCAAGACCGCCATTGCATCGACGAACTCGCTGCCCGGCGTCGGCTGATGCCACCAGCGCTCATACTTGACGACCGGCAGTGCCGCGGCCAGCAAGGCGCCGGACAGGGTGATCATCCAGAACAGGTAAATCCAGATCAGAAAAATCGGGATTGCCGCAACCGCGCCATAGATCACGGTGTACGCCGGAAATTTGATGATGTAGGTTGCGAAGAGGCGCTTGGCGATTTCAAATGCCACGGCAGCGAAGAAGCCGCCCCAGATGGCGTCGCGCCAGTCGACGATGCGGTTTGGTATGGCAATGTACAGCAGCGTAAACGCGCCGGTGGTGAGCAGCACGGAAATCAGCGTGTAGATGACGGCGCCCAGGCCGGACTTTTGCATCACCACACCGTTCGTGGCGGTAAACACAAAGGATGTCACGCTGATCGACATGCCGATCAGCAGCGGTCCCAGCGTCATGATGGCCCAGTACACCAGCACACGCTGCGGCAGCGGGCGCACCGTCTTGACCCGCCAGATCTGGTTGAAGACGCGGTCGATCATCGACAGCGTCATGGCGGCGGTAACGAACAGGAAGATGCCGCCCACCGCTGACAAGCCCTTGGACTTTGCCGCGAACTGGTTGAGATAACCCAGGATATTGTTCGCCATCGCCTTGGGCATCAGGTTTTGAATGAAATACGCTTCCAGCGCTGCGCGAAAAGCATTAAACACCGGGAAGATCGTGAAGATCGCGAATGCTATGGTGACGATCGGCACCAGCGCCAGCACCGTAGTGAACGTCAGGCTGCCTGCCACTTCGGGCAAATGTTCTTCCTTCAGGCGACGCGATGCGAAACGGAACAAGTCGCGTACCTGGGACCAGGAAAAACTGCGGATCTGCGACAGAAAGTGCGTTGGCGTCATGAATTTTATGGGTGGCAGCTTGCCTTGTGTTAAGAAGCGGCGCTGGAAAAGCGCCATATAATAGCAGCATGAGACCTTCCAACTGCACTATCCTGATTCTGTATTACTCCCGCCACGGCGCCACCCGCAAGCTGGCCGAACTGATGGCGCAAGGCGTCGAGAGCGTTCCCGGCTGCGACGCGCGCCTGCGTACCGTGCCGGCGGTGTCGACCGTGGCCGAAGCGACCGCGCCGGACATTCCGGCGGAAGGCCCGCCTTACGTCGAACTGTCCGACCTCGAAGAATGCGACGGCCTGGCACTGGGCTCGCCCACCCGCTTCGGCAATATGGCGTCCGCCATGAAATATTTCTGGGATGGCACCTCGACGCAGTGGCTGGCCGGTTCGCTGGCCGGCAAGCCTGCCTGCGTATTTACCTCAACATCCAGCATGCACGGCGGCCAGGAATCGACCCTCTTGACGATGATGATGCCGCTGCTGCACCACGGTATGCTGGTGCTGGGCCTGCCTTACACCCACCCCGAACTCATGACCAGCAAGAGCGGCGGCACACCCTATGGCGCAAGCCACTGGGCCGGCCTGAATGGCGACAATCCGTTTTCCGAGGAAACGCGCACCCTGACCATTGCCCTGGGCAAGCGCCTGGCCGAAACCGCCTGCAAGCTGCGGAGGGCGCCATGACGCCGCGCACCGCCAAAGCCTGCCACCTGGTTGCCAGCGCCAGCCTGATCGCGCTGATCCTGCTAGGCATCGCCTGGGAACTGTTCCTCGCGCCGCTGCGGCCGGGCGGCTCCTGGATGGTCCTGAAAGTGGTGCCGCTGCTGTTGCCGCTGGCGGGCGTGCTGCGGCGCGACATCTATACCCTGCAATGGTCCGCCATGCTGATCCTGCTGTACTTCGCCGAGGGGATCGTGCGCGCCACCAGCGACCGGCTGCCGCTGTCGATGGCGCTGGGCTGGATTGAAGTTGCGCTTACCTGCATCTACTTCTTTTGCGCGCTGGCATACCTGCGCCCGTACAAGCAGGCCGCGAAAAAACTGGCCAGGCAAGCCATCGACAAGGCCTCCAGATGACGGCATTCCTGGATGCCTGCCGTGCCGCCATCGGCGCCGCGCACATCCTGACAGACCCGGCCGACATGGCCGCCTACCTGACCGACCAGCGCCGCCGCCATACCGGCGCGGCACTGGCAGTCATCAAGCCGGGCACCAGCGAAGAAGTCGCGGCCATCGTGCGTTTGTGCGCGCTGCACCGCGTACCGGTGGTGCCGCAAGGCGGCAATACCGGCCTGGTGCTGGGCAGCGTGCCCGACACGAGCGGCGCCGCGGTTGTCCTGTCGCTGACGCGCCTGAACCGCATCCGTTCCATCGACGTCATCAACGATACCCTGGTCGCCGAAGCCGGGTGCATCCTCAAAAATATCCAGGAAGCGGCCAGCGCTGCCGACCGGCTGTTTCCGCTGTCGCTGGCCTCCGAAGGCAGCTGTACCATCGGCGGCAATCTTTCCAGCAATGCCGGCGGCACCGCGGTGCTCCGTTACGGCAACGCCCGCGAACTGTGCCTGGGACTGGAAGTCGTCACAGCGGCTGGCGACCTCTGGGATGGCTTGCGTGGCCTGCGCAAGGACAATACCGGCTATGACCTGCGTGACCTGTTTATCGGCGCCGAAGGCACGCTGGGCATCATCACCGCCGCCGTGCTCAAGCTGCACCCGCGCCCGCGCGCGCAACTGACCGCGCTGGCGGCGCTGCGCAGTCCCGCCGCCGCCCTCGGACTGCTGGCCATGGCGCGCCAGGAATGCGGCGACACCCTGACTGGTTTCGAACTGATGTCGGATCTCTGCCTGCAAATGGTGCACAGGCATTTTCCGGCATTGCGCGCGCCGTTTGCACAAGCGTACCCGCAATATGTACTGCTGGAAGTCTCCGATGGCGAATCCAGCGAACATGCCACGCAGTTGCTGGAAGGCCTGATGGACGCGGCGCTGAAGGCTGGCCTGGCCGAGGACGCCGTGGTGGCGGCTTCACTCGCGCAATCGGCAAACCTGTGGCAATTGCGCGAGCACATATCCGCGGCACAGGCTGCCGAAGGCAAGAATATCAAGCACGACATTGCCGTGCCGATTTCACGCATCGGCGAATTCATCGACACGACCGGCCGCTTGCTGGAGCAGGCTTTTCCAGGCTGCCGCCTGGTGACCTTCGGCCACCTTGGCGATGGCAACCTGCATTACAACGTCGCCGCGCCAGCAGGAATGACTGACCACGCCTTCCTTGCGCGCCAGGCCGAAGTCAATCGCGTCGTGCACGACAGCGTGCACAGCTTCGGTGGCGCCATCTCTGCCGAACACGGGCTCGGCGCCCTGAAGCGCGAAGAAATCCTGCGTTACAAATCGCCCGTGGAAATGGCGCTGCAGCGTTCCATCAAACAAGCGCTCGATCCACTCAACCTGATGAATCCGGGCAAACTTATCTGAACCGAGGACCGATTCCCATGCGTCTGCTGATCTCGTTCGTGCTGCTTGCCTGTCCCCTCCCCGCGCTGGCAATTTACAAATGCGAAACCGGACGTACCGTCAGCTATGGCGACACGCCCTGCGCGAGCGGCAAGTCCAGCACGATTGCCACGGGCCCGGCTGGGGCGAACATGGCGCCCGCACCGGCCGATTTCCGGCTGGACGAGCAAAGGGCAGAATTGCGGCGCCTCCAGGACGCACGGCATCGGCGCGAAGCGCAGGATGACAAAGCCGCCCAAAAAGCACTCAGGGCACGTGCTGCAAAGCAAAAGAAATGCGCGAAACTCACGCTGCAGCAAAAATGGCGGGAAGAAGATGCCGCCATGGCAGTGGGCAAGGCATATGAAAAGGCGCGCGTGAAGGCACGACGCATGGCAGAGGAAGTGCAGCTCGAATGCGGCCAGGCAATTCTGCTGGATCATTTGCGCCAAAACAGGAGTCGACAGGGATAAACCCCCTGGCGGCAAACGATCGGGCCAATTGTCCGGTCGAAGAGTGATTATGTATGGCCCGCCAAACCATGAGCTTTTCACTCGTTTCCAGCGCCTTTCAGGATGGCCAGGCAATTCCTGGGATTTACACATGCGACGGACGGGATATTTCCCCGCCCCTGGCCTGGTCCGGATTGCCCGATGGCACAAAAAGCCTCGCATTGATTGTCGACGATCCTGATGCGCCCGATCCGGCCGCACCGAAAGTGACCTGGGTGCACTGGGTCTTGTATAACCTGCCCCCGGATGCCGGCAACCTGGCGCAGGGAGCCGCCGTCCGGGACTTACCTGCGGGTACGCTGCAAGGCCGCAATGACTGGAACCGTGCCGGCTATGGCGGCCCGTGCCCGCCCATCGGTCGCCATCGCTACATTCACAAGCTGTATGCGCTGGACATCATCTTGCCCGACCTGGACATGCCGACCAAGGCCCAGCTCGAAAAAGCCTTGCAGGGGCATGTGCTTGCCCAAACACAACTGACGGGCCTGTACAGGCGCCCCTAATCCATAAAAATTTTCCACTTCAGCGACCTATATGCGGCAGGCATAGTCCAATTCCCATGCTGGCAAAGCCATTTCAATTCGCGGGTGCGTCATGAATGTCTTGCATCGCTTTAAGAATCGGGAAGAAGCCGGTGCCTTGCTGGCACAGCGGCTCGCCGCCTATGCCGGGCGAGACGACGTGCTGATCCTGGCATTGCCACGAGGAGGTGTGCCGGTAGGCTTCGCCATTGCCCAAGCATTAGGATTGCCACTGGACATCATGCTGGTGCGCAAACTGGGTGTACCCGGCCACGAGGAATATGCCATGGGAGCCATCGCCAGTGCCGGCGCGTCGATATTGCACCGGGATGTGATCAACAGCCTCGGCATTACCATGGCGACAGTGGAACAGGTCAAGCGTCGCGAAGCAGCCGAACTTGAGCGACGCGAACGCCTGTACCGCGCCAGGCGACCGCCGCCGTCAATGCAGGGCCGCACCGTAATCCTGGTCGATGATGGCCTGGCCACAGGCGCAACCATGCAGGCGGCGCTGCAGGCAGCCAGGGCCGGCAAGCCGGCCCGCGTCATCATTGCCGTCCCGGTGGCGCCGCCGGAGACCTGCCACAGCTTGCAAGGCCAGGCCGATGACATCGTCTGCCTGCAAAGCCCCGAATTTTTCCAGGCTGTCGGCCAGTGGTACGAGCACTTCGACCAGACCAGCGATGAAGAAGTCATCGAACTGCTGGGCCGGGCCGATCGCGCCCTGGCACAACGCGCGGCGCGCGCGCCAATCTAGAGCAGACAAGACGCTTTGCCATATCGACCTGAAAGGAGCAAGCCGTGAGCAGACATCAGAAAACAGGCGCAGGATGGGAAAAGTGGCTGGCCGGAGCGGCCCTCGGCGCCGTGGCCATGTATTATTCCGACCCGCGGCAAGGCCGGCGCCGGCGCGCGCTGCTGCGCGACCAGATCTACAGCATTGGCCTGGGGGCGGCCGATGTGCGTGATGCAACCGCCCATGACTTCGGCAACCGCCTGCAGGGCGTGCGCGCCAGGCTGCTGCAGACGTTCGGCGGCCAGCAGCCGGCAGAAGAAGAGGTTTTGGTGTCGCGGGTGCGCGCCCAACTGGGGCATCTGGTGTCGCATCCTCACGCCATCGAGGTCACCGCCGATGGCGGCCATGTCGTCCTGAGCGGCGCCATCCTTGTCGACGAGCGTGACCGTCTCCTGGCCCAGGCACGCCGGATTCCGGGCGTTGCTGACGTCGAGGACAGGCTGACGGTATATGCGAGCGCTGCCGGCGTGCCTGCCTTGCAGGGCCGGCACCGCACTGCCACGGGGCTATCGGGCCGGCCAGCATTGCAGGCATTGGCAGGCGGCGCGCTCGGCGCTTACGGCTTGACGCGCCGCGGCGGCACCGGCATGGTGCTGGCCAGCGCAGGCATGGCGCTGCTCGGCCGCGCCATCGAAGGCTTGCGGCAAATGAACCGTCAGCACCGCGCAGAGGCTGCCGCCATCCACCTGGAACAATCGATCGAAGTGCACGCCTCATCGGAAACCGTATTCGATGCCTGGAGCGACTTTGAAAATTTTCCGCATTTCTTTTCAAAATTGCTGGCAGTGCACGACCTGGGCAATGGGCGCGCCCGCTGGGTCGCGCAAGAAACCAGCAATTCCCGGCTGGAATGGAACGCCGCCTGGAACATGCGCGAGCGGCCGCGCAGACTGGGCTGGCATAGCGAACCGGCCGCCGCATTTGGCCATGCCGGCGAAGTCACGCTTGAACCGACGCGCCAGGGCACCCGCGTGACGCTGCGCCTGACCTTGAAACCGCCACCAGGCGCTCCCGCCGATGCCTTGCATCGCATGGCAGGCACCGATCCGGCACGCGAGCTCGACGAAGACCTGATACGCATGAAAAGCTTCATCGAAAGCGGCGTGGTGCCACATCACGGCACCAGGTCGCCGCAACCGGCAGGCGGGCAACTCCTGCATTGATTTTGTCCCGCCGATCATGGCCAGCCACGTCGACTCCCGCCTTGCCAACGCAATTGCGGCATCGGCACTCCCGCTCGAGGGCAGTGCATACGACTATGATCCGCTGCTGGAACTGGTAGGCGATGCCCGGTTTGTGCTGCTCGGCGAGGCCAGCCACGGCAGCCACGAATTCTATCGCGAGCGCGCCCGCATCACGCAGCGCCTCATTACCGAACTGGGATTCGGAGCGGTCGCCGTCGAAGCCGACTGGCCGGATGCCTACCGGGTCAACCGCTACGTGCGTGGCCAGGGTGCCGACCGCAGCAGCGAGGCCGCCCTGGCCGGCTTCAAGCGCTTTCCGACCTGGATGTGGCGCAATGCTGAGGTGCTGGAATTCCTCGACTGGCTGCATGACTGGAATCGCCGCCTGCCGCCCTCGCAAGCGCGCACCGGCTTCTACGGGCTCGATTTGTACAGCCTGTTTACGTCGATCACCGAAGTCTTGCGCTATCTCGAACAGGTCGACCCGCATGCGGCGCAGCAGGCGCGTGCCCGCTATGCCTGCTTCGACCACTACGGCGGCGACAGCCAGCGCTACGGCTATGGCGCCAGTCTCAACCTGTCTGCCTCGTGCGAGGATGCGGTGGTTGCGCAGCTACGCCAAATGCAGGGTCGCGCCTTCGATTACGTGCGCCAGGAAGTAGCCGATGGCGCGGAAGCCTATTTCCATGCACAGCAAAATGCCCGGCTGGTGATGCATGCCGAGGAATACTACCGCACCATGTTCCGCGGCCGAGTCTCTTCCTGGAACCTGCGCGACCGCCACATGGCCGACACCCTGGAAGCGCTGTCGCAGCACTTGAGCCATGGTGGCGGCAAGCCGGCCCGCATCGTGGTGTGGGAACACAATTCGCACATCGGCGACGCCCGCGCCACCGACATGGGTGAGCACGGCGAATGGACGCTTGGGCAGCTGGCGCGCGAAGCCTACGCAGACGAGGCCGTGCTGGTTGGCTTTACCACCCACCACGGCACTGTCACGGCAGCGTCCGACTGGGATGCGCCGGCCGAACGAAAGCGCGTGCGCCCTGCCCTTGCCGGCAGCATCGAGGATGCCTTCCACCATAGCGGCGTGCCGCGCTTCCTGCTGCCGCTAAGGACGGCGAAGGCCGCCGCCCAGGCGCTTGCCGGACGGCGCCTGGAACGCGCCATTGGCGTGATTTACCGGCCGCAGACGGAGCGCCACAGCCATTACCTTTACGCCCGCCTGCCGCAGCAATTCGACGCTGTACTGCATTTCGATGAAACGCATGCAGTGCAGCCGCTGGAAGCGTCCGCAGGCTGGCATGCGGGCGAAGCGCCTGAAACGTTTCCTGAAGGGATATAGCAAAAGCGCGTCAGGCGACCTTCAGGCGGGCTTCCTCCACCGCCGGCAGCATGCTGCCGTGCTCGCGGTAGCGCACATGCCACGACAGGGCCTTTTCCAGCACGTGCGGGGTCTGGCCGCCGCGCTGGTTGGCCTCGGCCACATACTCCCGGAGCATTTCCCGGTACGGCTCGGCAACGCAGTTGTTGATGATGGCCTGGGCACGCTCGCGCGGCGCCAGGCCGCGCAAGTCGGCAAGGCCGATTTCGGTGACCAGGATATCGACGTCGTGCGAACTGTGGTCAGTATGGGCAACCATCGGCACGATGCTGGAAATCTTGCCGCCCTTGGCAACCGACTTTGTGGCGAACACTGCCAGGTAGGCATTGCGGGCAAAGTCGCCGGAACCGCCGATGCCGTTCATCATGCTGGTACCCATGACGTGCGTGGAATTGACGTTGCCATAAATGTCGGCTTCCAGGGCAGTGTTGATGGCGATAATGCCCAGGCGGCGCACGATCTCGGGGTGGTTGCTGATTTCCTGGGGGCGCAGCACCAGGCGATCCTTGTATTTGGCAAAATTGCCGAACACTTCATGGCATTTACGTGACGACAGCGTGATCGACGATCCAGAGGCAAAGTCAAGCTTGCCGGCATCAAACAGCTCGAACGTCGAATCCTGCAGCACTTCCGAATACATGGACAGGTGCTTGAACGGGCTGTCGATCAAGCCCGACATCACGGCATTGGCAATGGTGCCGATGCCGGCCTGCAGCGGCATGAGGCTCTCGGTCAGGCGGCCCGCCGCAACCTCCTTAGTGAAGAACGCCACCAGGTGGCCGGCGATGGCCGCAGTTTCCTCGTCGGGCGGCAGGTTGGACGCCGTGCTGTCGGGCTGGTTCGTGATAACGATGGCGACAATCTTTTCTGCCGGAATTTCGATGGAGGTCGTGCCCACCCGATCGGAAACCCTGGTCAGCGGTACCGGCTCGCGTGCCGGGCGGCGCTTGGGAATGAAAATATCGTGCAAACCCTCCAGCTCCAGCGCATGGGCCAGGTTGATTTCGACAATCACCTTGTCGGCGAGGATGGCGAAGCTGGCACTGTTGCCAACCGAAGTCGTCGGGATAATGGCGCCGGTTTCCGTGATGGCAATTGCCTCGATGATGGCGACGTCGACTGGCGCGATCTGGCCGCTGCGCAAAAATTCGACCGTTTCGGACAAGTGCTGGTCGACATACATCACCTCGCCGCTGTTGATCGCCGCGCGCAGGGTCGGGTCGCCCTGGAAGGGCATGCGGCGCACCAGGGCGCCGGCTTCAGTCAATTGGCGGTCGACTTCACCGCCCAGCGAAGCGCCGGTCAGCAAGGTCACTTTCAGCGGTTCGTGGCGGGCCCGCTCGGCCAGGGCCAGCGGCACCACCTTGGCATCGCCAGCCTTGGTAAAGCCGCTCATGCCGATGGTCATGCCATCCTTGATCCACTCGGCCGCAGCTGCCGCCGTGGTCACTTTGTCACGCAGGCTGGATGCGCGAATGCGTTGTGCGAGATTTTCCGACATGCTTGTTTCCTCTTCTTCGTTGGCGGCGCCTGGATTGCTGCGCTCTTTTTGGGTGTCTATCAAATGATTTTATTCACTAACATATGAGTAATATAATCACTAACATCTTAATGAGTCAAGCGGTATAATCCTTTTTGGCTACTCATACAATAAATTCAGGAGACACGAATGCAGCCTCGCATCACCTATCGCAATCTGCCGCAACTCTTGCTCAAGGGCCGCGACCGGCTCATGTCCAATTTCAGGCCGATTCTCAATCGCTTTGGCGTAACAGAGCAGCAGTGGCGCATCCTGCGCGCGCTCGACGAATACGAGCAGCTCGAACCGCGCGAAATCTGCGAAATGTGCCAGATTCTCAGCCCCAGCATGGCAGGCGTGCTGGCCCGCATGGAAGACCTCGGCCTGGTCAGCCGCAACCGCTTGCCGGAAGACCAGCGCCGGGTCATGGTGCGCCTGGCGCATAAAGGCGACCAGCTGATTACCGAAATCGCTCCCCTGATCGATGCGCGCTACCACGAACTGGAGCAGGCATTCGGCAAGAAGGTGTTTGACGATCTATTCCAGGCGCTGGAGAATTTCATTGAAGCGCAGACGCGCACAGTCACAATCGAGGAAGCGCAGCAAACTGCGGTGCAGGAAAAAGCGCGCCGCAAGACCAAGCCGGGCGGGCGTTAAGCCAGCATCGTCAGGCGTGTGCGCCGCCCAGATGGGCATGCGCCAGGCACTGCTGCAACGCCCGTGCCTGTTGCAAGGCATCGAGCAAGGCATGCCGCTCGGATTTTGCCAGCTGCGCCGGAGCGACATGGTTATGCATTGCTTCGCCTCGCGCCGCGCTGGCATGCTGGCATTTCAGGCGCAACAGTTCGATAAAATAGAAGGCCCGGATCCACGTCTCGACCTCATCCGGCTCCAGCATCGCCGCTTGCGCCGCCCGCCGCAGGCGATCGGCCGTATTGCTGGCATGATTGCCACACGCTAGGCCATAGACGCGGGCCGCATCCACGAACAGCGTCGCGGCCTGCAACTTCAGGTCGATGGTGCCGGCGAAATCGCCGTGGCGTTCGACCACGAAGTCGCGCAGCAAACCCAGCGGCGCCTGGCGCCGCAAGGCATTTTCGGCCATTTGCAGCAGGAAGCGCGGATTGTCCGCGGCATTCGCCGATAGCCAGCCGCCCAGGGTGCCTGTGAGTGTGCTGTTACCGTATAACAGGCGAAAATCGAAAAAAATGCTGGCATTGAGCAATGCCTGGGTGTCGCCTTCGATCATCCACTCCATGAAACGCGCCTTCCACTCCTGCAAGCTCAGGCAGCATTGCGGATTGCTGGCCATGATCTGCCCGCGGCACAAGGGAAAGCCACAGTCGGCCAGCATCAGGTTGACGCGCAACGCCAGCGGCAAAAGCAGCTCGCGCTGCGCGTCGGGATTATCGCCATCGGCAAAAATAATGGCGTTGTCCTGGTCGCTGGAAAAAGTCTGTTCTTGCCGGCCTTCGCTGCCCAGTGCAATCCAGCACCAGTGCGGCTGGCCTTGCCGCGCCTCTGCGCAGGCCAGTGCAATCACCCGCTGCGTCAGCGCATCGCTCAGTGCGGAAATCAGGCGCGTCAGGAATTCGGCAGGCAGCGCGTCAAACGCACGGTGCACCAGGGCGCGCATTTCAGCGGCAACCCGTTGCAGCGCGGCGCCGTCCGAAGCAGCGGCAAGCGCGGCATCCAGGCTGCGCATTTCAATGGCAAATGCGTGCGCGCCATCCCTGTCGTTGCCAAAGGCAGCCGCTGGATCGAAGTCGACACTATCCTGCATGGCGTTCCCCTTGATATTTGTGCGCATCAAGCTCAATAGCGCAGGCGCGCATATCTGGTCTGCCGCTCGGCATCGCGCGCCTCACCGAACGTACGGATGCCTTTATCGGCCAGCAGCGGCAGCATGCGCAGAAACACTTCCGCAGTGACAATCGCATCGCCCAGCGCCGTGTGGCGGCCGACGACCGTCACACCCAGGCGGGCAGCGATGGCTTCCAGGGTATGCTCGAGCTGATGCGGATGGATCACCTGCGAGAGCAGCAAGGTGTCGAGCACCTGCTGCCCGAAGCGCACGCCGGTCTGCGCTTCCTGCATTTGCAGGAAGCGCAGGTCGAACGCCGCATTGTGCGCCACCAGCACAGTATCTTCGACAAAACGCTGGAATTGCGGCAGCACCTGCTCGACCCGCGGATGGCCTGCAAGCATGTCTTCGGTGATGCCATGAATGGCGACAGACTCCGCCGACACCGGGCAGCGCGGTCGTATCATGCGATCGAAATTCTCCTGCTGCAGCAGGCGCCCGTTGACGATGCGAACAGCGCCGATGGAAATGATTTCATCCCCGGCGGCAGGGTAAAGACCGGTCGTCTCCGTATCGAATACGGTGTAGCTGATTTGCGCAAGTGGCAAGCTGTCGAGCGCGGCATCCTGTCCGGCTTGCTGGAACAAGTCGAAATCGTAAAATACCGGCCTGCCCTCTCCCCGGAACGCAATTGCCAGCGGCGCCGGCGCAGCGCTTGCCGGCAGCAACAGGCAATAGCGCGAGCTTGCGCTACCTGCGTCATAGCGGTACACCGACTCGCCGGCGTGACGCGCCAGGACCGCGCCGATACTCATTGCTTCGCCCCCGGCATCGCCGGCCGGCGACGCCTGCTCCCAGGACTGCAGCAGCGCCGCACCGGGCTCCGCCCCCATCCAGCCGAATTCAAATCGCGCCAGCCCGCCATCCCGCCGCACGCCCAGGAAAATCTCGCGAACCTGCGTCGCATCGGCCATCTGCCGGCACCAGTGCGCCAGCGCCTGGCTCAGGGCGTAGCTGTCGACCGCAAGCCAGAGTCCGGCATCGGCATCCGCTGCCGGATTGCCGCCGTTGCCGCTTGCCGCCGTTGCCGGCTGAACGCGCAGCGCAGGCGAATCGAGCCGGCGAACGAGCAAGCCGAGAAGATCTTCGGCGCGCATTTCCTCGAACTCGCGGCGCCCCTCGAATTCGCTTCCGTACTCGTTGAGCGCACGTTCGACACCGCGCGCCAGGCGTTGCGACTCCTCTTCGATGACGCTGATGAACCGTTCGCGACGCGCGCCATCCATTTCCGGAAAGGCCTGCACCGTTTCCACCGCCGCCCGCAAATTAGCCAGTGCCGAGCGCGCATCGCGGTTAAATGCCTGCAGCAATGCATCGCGCCGGCTGTCGGCTTCCACCTCGCGTGTAATGTCTTCCAGCACCAGCACGAAACCGCCCAGCTTGCCGGATTCGTCGAGCACCGGGGCCATTCTCGCGCGTACCAGAAAACCGCTGGCCAGCGGCGCGATGAAGCGCGATGACACCTCGGCCTTTGCCGCATTGTGCGCATCGGGCTCTTCGGTATCGTGCTGTTGATGCAGCCGATGCTGGATCTGCTCAAGCGCATGCACCACCAGGCCGCGCTCGACAAGTCCGAACAGCGAGCGCCCGAGGCCCAGGGGCGCCGAATCCGGCGCCTCGCCTGCGCCCTTCCCGCGCATGAGTAATTGCCGCGCGTGTCGGTTGTAGAGCAGGATCCTCCCCTCGATATTACATACCAGCACACCCACCGACAGCTCCGCCATCAGCGCGGCAAGGCGCGTCCTTTCCTGGGCAAGCTCGCGTCCGGCAAGGGCAATCCTTGCCTCGCTGTCTTCCTGCAGGGCCTGGCAGGTGGCGCCAAGATCGTTGAGCGTTGCGCCCAGCGTTCGCACCGCCGCACCGCCCTGCGGCATGACACGATGGGCTGGATTATTTTTCAATAAAACGATCTCTTCCCCCAGCCTTGCCAGAGGAAAAATATAGGCGCGAAACACGAAGCGCAGGCCAAGGCCAAGTGCCAGCAGCAAAAAAAACGCCAGGGCCGCCAGCAGCGCATTGCGTTGCCCGCTGTCCGGCACCCGCGTGAAAATCAGCAGTAATGCGCCGGCAACTGCGATCTGCAGCGCAGACAGCAGTGTGAGCGACAAGGCAAAGCGGTGGCGGGCAAAAAGGCGCGCAAGCATGGAAATCGTCTCAGTCTTCCGCCATCATGCCAGCCACGCGCTGGACAAGTTCCTTGGTAGAAAACGGCTTGGTCACATAAGCATCAGCGCCCAGGGCGAGGCCCTTGCTCACTTCCGACTCCCGCCCCTTGGCCGACAGCATCACGATCTTGACTGCAGTCCAGGCGCTGTTCTCGCGGATTTTCTGGCAGACTTCGAAACCATTAAGAACTGGCATCATGACGTCAAGTAAGACCAGGTCGGGCTGAAAAGAATGCATCCGCTCCAGCGCTTCAGCGCCATCGCGTGCGACCGCCACTTCATAACCGCTCTGCTGCATGAGAAACTCCAGCGAAAGCACGATATTGGGCTCATCGTCCACGATCAGTATTCTGCGTCTCATGCATCATCCCCATTCGCCGCGCGCGGCAAGGCAAAAACAAACTGCGCGCCGGGCCCGGCGGCGTCCTCCAGCCACAGGCTGCCACCAAAATGCGCAATGATGCGGCGGCTGATGGGCAACCCCAGGCCTGTCCCTGGCGGCTTGCCGGTAAGGGTATCACCACCCTGGCGGAATTTTTCAAAAATAATTTCGCGATCTTGCGCAAGTACCCCGGGGCCATTGTCACGCACCACGACGCGCAACCAGCCATCCTGCTCGCGCAGGCCGACATCGATCCGGCCTGAACCCGGGGCGCAAAATTTTGCGGCGTTCGACAACAGGTTGAGCATCACCTGCATCAGGCGGTCCCGGTCGGCCAGTACCGTGGCCGCCTGTGCCGGCAAATCGACGTCCACATCGATGCGCTTGTCCTCGAAAATCCGGGCCGTCGCCTTCACTGCGGCGTCGATCACTTCGCGCAAGTCGAGTTTTTCCGAATTCCATTCCGCCCGCCCCGCCTCGATCTTGGCCAGGTCCAGCACGTCGTTGATCAGGCGGGTAAGGCGCTCGCTTTCCTTGATCACGATATCGAGGTATTCGCTACGTTTTTCCGAAGCCAGTCCAGGATTGTCACGCAGGATCTCGGAAAAAGCGCGTATCGAGGTCAGCGGCGTACGCAACTCGTGCGTCACGGTCGACAGAAAATCATCCTTCATCCGATCCAGCTCTTTCAGCTGCATGTTGGCCTCCCGCAATTCCGCTGAAGCTTCCTCGAGTTCGCGCGACTTGGTTTCAAGCTGGCGGCTGTAGGCGATCACCTGCGACGTCTCGTCGAGAATCGCCAGCACTTCATCCGGGCCGAGTGGTTCCTCGTCGACTACCGATGCCACCATCGCATGCGCAGATGCGGCGCCGATTGCGCCTGCAAGCTCGATTTCGGCGAAACGCACAAGATCGGCATCGCCGGCAGGAAGCGGGCCAGAGGGACGCTCGCGCATGAA
The DNA here is from genome assembly GCF_004114795.1 of Janthinobacterium sp. 17J80-10. NCBI lineage: Bacteria > Pseudomonadati > Pseudomonadota > Betaproteobacteria > Burkholderiales > Oxalobacteraceae > Janthinobacterium > Janthinobacterium sp. 17J80-10. Next base: position 2,561,241 of record NZ_CP035311.1, read on the forward strand.
CCGCATGTATGCCTGCTCGGCCCGGGCTGCGCCCAGAAAACGCCGCAACAGGGACAGCAAGGCATCGCCCGACGCCCGCCCACGCCACAGGCTGGCGCCAATATCCGCGCGCCCGCGCGTGTATGCATCGACAAACACCAGTGCCTGGGCCTTTTCCGCCGCCCCCTGCCGGCTCCACAGCGACACGCCGACATAGCAACCCAGGTTGGCCAGCATGCTCCAGAATAACCCATGCGAAATCTGGTCAAGACCCTCGAGCCCCAGGAGCTGCCGCGGCCGCAGCCACCCTATGCCGAGCGGCCCGTTCGCAATAAAGCCCGAGGGCAGCCAGCCCGATTGCGCAAACGAAGGCAACAGCAGCGTGTACGCCCACAGGATGAAGCCGCTGCACAGGCCAGCGAGCGCACCCGCACGCGTGCCGTTTTTCCAGAACATGCCACCCAACATGGCTGGCGCAAATTGGGCAACAGCGGCAAAGGAAATCAGGCCGATCGCCACCAGCGCATATGCCTCGCCGGCCAGTCGCGAGTAGGCATAGCCCAGCAGCATGAGCAGCAGGATTGCGCCGCGCCGCACATTGAGCAGCAGGCCGCTCAGGTCCGCACGCTGGTCGAGCCGCAACCGCCTGGCGCGCAACAGGACCGGCATGACGACATCGTTACAAAGCATGGTGCTCAAGGCGATCGTCTCGACAATGATCATGCCGGTTGCGGCCGACAGTCCGCCTACAAACACCAGCAGCGCAAGGGCCGCCTGATTCCCCTGCAGCGGCAGCATCAGGATGAACATGTCCGCATCGCTCTGCGCACCGGAAAAATGCATTTTGCCCGCCATGGCAATGGGGAGCACGAAAATGTTAATCACCAAAAGGTACAACGGCAGCATCCAGATTGCACGCGCCACATGGGCTTCATCGACATTCTCGACCACTGCTATCTGGAACTGCCGCGGCAGGCACAGGATCGACAGCATCGACAGCACGATCAAGGCAGTCCAGTTGGCAAAGCCGCCACCCGCCATTGCGCCGTCCAGGCTCATCAGCGGCGCCAGCGACGCATGCGCGCGCGCCTGGCGAAACAGGTCGGGCAAGCCATCGTACATGACGAAACCGACATAGATTCCGACGGCAAGGAAAGACAGGAGCTTGACCAGTGACTCGAATGCGATGGCAGCCACCATGCCTTCGTGGCGCTCGGATGCATCCAGATGACGGGTGCCGAACAGGATCGTAAACGCTGCCAGCAGCAATGCCAGATACAAGGCTGTGTCCGACCAGATCGCCTGTCCCGGCAACGCGCCGGAGTGACGGGAAAGCACGGCCAGGCTGGACGACACCGCCTTCAGTTGCAAGGCGATATAAGGCACCACCCCGATTACCGCACCCAGGGTCACGAGCCCGCCGAGCAGCGCACTCTTGCCATAGCGGGAAGCGATGAAATCCGCGATCGAGGTAATGCGGTTGGCCTTGCTGATACGGATCATCTTGCGCAAGACGATCCACCACAAGGCGGCCATCAACGTTGGCCCGAGGTAAATCGGCAGGAACCCGATGCCGCTGACGGCAGCACGTCCGACGCTGCCGTAGAATGTCCAGGTGGTTGCGTATACCCCAAGCGACAAGGCATAGACATACGGGCTGGCGATGATGCTGGTGCCTGCGGAGGCGCGCCGGTCGCCATAAAAGGCAATTGCAAACAGCAGACCGAGATAGGCCAGCGACAAGAATCCGATCGCCCATCCTTGCAGCATTTTATTCCCTGGTATCAGGTGCGACGGGCACGCCGCCCGCCCCGGACTGGAAGTCCTCGCCAGCCCACGCCTGGCGCGACGGACGCTCCTGCGTGCGCTCGGCAACGCAAGCCATCAACACGATCAGGAGCAGCCAGGCGGCAAACAGATATAGCCAGACTGCCGGCACGCCAAGCCAATCGCTGGCGCCGGCAAACAGCGCCAGCAAGGGGAAATTAAACAGCAGCCAGCCGAGCAGAAAGAGTGCCAGCAGGCGCTGTCCGATGAGATTGCGATGCAACACGGGATGTTCCCCAGCCGGCCGGCGGTTTGTGCGAGGCGAGCTTGCCGTGCCCGCCTCGCGCCGTGGCAGGCCCGATCAGTGACCGGATGCCGCAGCCGCGCCAATGCCGGTTTCCGAACGCACTTTCTGTGCCTCATACCCGGCGCGATCCTGGCGCGCCCGTTCGCTGTTGTCCATGATGGAAAACAGCCAGATGCCCAAAAAGCCCGCAGTCATGGAAAACAGCGCAGGTGACGTATAGGGATAAACCGCCTTTGCATGATGCAGCACGTCCACCCAGACCGACTTCGACAGGATCGTCAGGACAACCGCAGTAACCAGGCCGATAAAGCCGCCGATGGTCGCGCCGCGCGTGGTGCAATCCTTCCACATCACCGACATGAACAATACCGGGAAGGTGGCGGATGCGGCGACGGCGAATGCCAGCGATACCATGAAGGCGATGTTCTGCTTTTCGAAAACGATACCCAGGATGACTGCAACCACCCCCAGCACAATGGTGGTAATGCGGGAAACGCTCAACTCGTCCTTGCTGCTGGCCTTGCCTTTTTTGATGACGGTGGAATACAGGTCGTGCGACACCGCAGAAGCGCCGGACAAGGTCAGGCCCGCAACCACTGCAAGAATGGTGGCGAACGCCACGGCAGAAATAAACCCGAGGAATACGTTGCCGCCAACCGCGTTGGCCAGATGCACTGCCGCCATGTTGTCACCGCCAAGCAGCTTGCCGGCGAGATCCTTGTAGACCGGATTGGTGCTGACGAGGACGATCGCGCCGAAGCCGATGATGAAGGTCAGGACATAGAAGTAAGCGATCCAGGTCGTTGCCCAAAACACCGACTTGCGCGCCTCCTTGGCGCTCGGCACGGTAAAGAAACGCATCAGGATATGGGGCAAGCCGGCGGTGCCGAACATCAGCGCCATGCCGAAGGAAATGGCGGAAATGGGATCCTTGATGAAGCCGCCCGGCCCCATGATCGCCTGCGCCTTCGGATGCACCTCGACGGCCTTGGCAAACAGCGCTTCGGGGCTGAAATTGAACTGGTAAAGCACCATGAAGACCATGAAGGTGGCGCCGGACAGCAGCATGATCGCCTTGATGATCTGCACCCAGGTGGTTGCGGTCATGCCGCCGAACAGCACGTACACCATCATCAGGGTGCCGACGATGACCACGGCCATCCAGTACTCGAGACCGAACAGCAGCTTGATCAGCTGGCCGGCGCCCACCATCTGGGCAATCAGGTAAAACGCCACCACCACCAGCGTGCCGGAGGCCGCGAATACGCGGATGGGGGTCTGCGAGAAACGATAGGCGGCGACATCGGCGAAGGTAAAGCGCCCGAGATTGCGCAGGCGCTCGGCCAGCAGGAAGGTCAGCACCGGCCAGCCGACGAGGAAGCCGATCGAATAGATCAGGCCATCATAGCCGTTGAGGTACACCGCCGCCGAAATGCCGAGGAAGGAAGCCGCCGACATGTAGTCGCCGGCGATCGCCAGGCCATTCTGGAAGCCAGTGATGCCGCCGCCCGCGGTATAGAAGTCGGCGGCGGACTTGGTCTTGGACGCCGCCCACTTGGTGATGAAGAGCGTGAATACCACGAACACCGCGAACATGGCGATCGCGGTCCAGTTGGTGGGCTGCTTTACCGCCTGGCCGAGCGAATCACCGGCGGCCCGGGCAGCGCCTGCACACACCATCAACACTGCAGCGCCGGTAAGGTGTCTGAAGTTGGCCATTACAAAACCTCCTTGCGGATCGCTGCGGTCAGGTCGTCGAATTCCTTGTTGGCGCGTGCAACATAAACACCGGTGATAATCACGGTGAACAGGATGACAAACAGCCCGATCGGTATGCCCCAGGTCATCACGCCGTCGCCAATTCTGGTTGCCAGGAATTCCTTGTCGAAGGCGATCAGCAGGATATAGCCGTAGTACACGATCAGCATCAGCACGGCCAGGATCCAACCGAATGAGGTACGGGTAGCAACCAGCTTCTGATAACGGGGATTCGATGCGATGCGTCGAACGAGATCTTCTTCCATGACCTGCCTCCTGATTATTGTGCATTTTGATGGAATCCAGCCTTGTTACCGATGCTCGCGGAGGCAGGAGATCCTGCTACATATTACTGTCACCGGTATCTGGCGTGACAGTTGGCGAGAAAGCGTCGTTGAGATAACGCAAGAAATCTATTGCATGTACCGGCCGGGCATCATGCAAAACGCTGGGGCGACAGCGCTGGCAAATAATCGTCGATTTGCTACCCGCAGCAGACGCGGTTACGCCCCTGCGCCTTGGCTTGATACAATGCTTCATCGGCACGGCCGAAAAGCGTTAGTTGCGTGTCACCATCACGGCGTACAGTACAGCCGGCGGAAATCGTAATACGGTGCGCGCCATTGCAAGTCGACACACAGATCTGTTCAATTCCACAGCGAATGCGTTCTGCCAGAAGCTGTGCGCCTTCCAGATCGCAATTCGGCAATATCACCACGAACTCTTCACCGCCATAGCGGCATGCCATATCGGTCTGACGAATGTGCCGATTGAGCTCGCGCGCAATAGCCGCCAGAACGTCATTGCCGGCAGCATGACCGAAACGGTCGTTGAAGCTTTTGAAATGATCGATGTCTAGCACAACCAGCGACAGGTCTTTCTTGTCCGACGCTCGCGCTGCTTCCTGTAAGCGTCGCTCGAGTTCCTGCCCAAAACTGCGAAAATTGAACAGGCCGGTCAGTTGGTCGGTAGACGCAAGCTCAGCCAGCTGGCTGACCTTTTCCTGCAGTTGCAGATTTAGGCGTCCAATCTCGGCATTCTGCGCCTGGCTGGTCGCATACAAGCGGCTGTTGGTCAATGCCGTGCCGAGAAATGCGGTAAGCTGTTCCAGCAGCTGCAGATCATTTTCCGACAGCGACAAGGGTTCGCTCAGGCTATACAGGCCAAGCACGCCGACTGGCTGCTTGTGATATCGGATCGCGGATAAAAAAAGCGTACGGGGCCGTTCAAGAAAGCCGAGGCTGCGCCGGTCGAACTTGGCCATTGGCAGATGCATGATCTGCTGCAAATCATGCACCAGGAAATGAGAGTTGCGCATGAATACATAGATTGCGCAGCTGCTAGCCTCATCCATTTCATACGGAAACTGTGACTGGAATGCCTGCCACGCGTCGCTCGTATCTTGCAGTGCCGGCGTGGCGCCGACGATCTTTTCCAACACTAGCTGCTCACCTTGCAAGGCCACATAGGCGGCAATATCGAACTTAAGTTGGCGGAACAACTCAGCGGAAAATAATTCATAAATTTTCTCGACTGATGTCAGGCTGCTCATTTCTTCGAGAAAGTCGAGTAGCCGGTGATTGGCACTGACTGCCGACTGCGCTTCCTGGTGCAATGCCTCCAAGTGGCTCATCCTGAGCCAGTTGGCCAGACATAAGTAAAACGTATCAATGAGCGAGCGGGCAGCTTGCAACGCATCGTCAAGCAGCCCGCCGACAGTCCCCATCAAGAGCAGTACGCCAATTGGTGTTTGCCCAGGTGTATCGGGATCACAGATCGGAATGGCGACCAGATACTGCGCCTTCCAATAGAGCAAAATTTGCCGCTCCGCGTCGTTGGCATTTTCAACGGTAATACGGATAACCGAACATGACTTGAAGGCCCGTGTATTGACCTGGACATCGGACAATTGGACAGAATGGCCGAGATAATTTTCTTCAAGATTGCGATACTCTGGCGTTAGCCGGAGCTTCATGCAACGCAGAGAATCGCCGGAAGCATTCAGGAGATTGACCCAATATCCATCAATGCCCGGGACCGTAGCCAGCGCTTTCGCAAACAGGTCGAGCACATCGGACAACGCTCGCGCATGCGCGGTCGCTGCCAGCATTTCAGAAATTTGCGTCTCCAGGATCGATGCCATGATTTCTTCTTGTTATTTGGTATTACTTTATCGTTCTTTATATTAAACGCCTACAAGAAAGCTTTCGCAATACTGCCGACAAGCACGGCGCCGTTGTATTAGTGCTGTATTTCTGTTCCGTTATTCAGCCCCACTGCAGGCGTTTCCGCAAATATAATTACCTTACTATAATTGCAGCGCAACATTCAACCTAACCACTTATCACAACCGAGTTTAATCGTAGCTGCAACGGCGCATGAACATGAACGCGCCACCGCCCACGCAAAAACTTGTCTGCACCCGTTTTGGAGATCCAATGACCAACAACATTGACCGCTTACTCGACTATCAAATTCAATCGCGCCATTGCCCCGGCGCCTTGGTGCATGTTGAGCGAGCAGGCAAGGTTTTGGCGCACCAGGCCGCAGGGCTGATTGGCCCGGAAAGCGATATACCGATGCACGACGGCGCGCTGTTCCGTCTTGCATCACTGACTAAAACGATCGTGACCTTTGCGGCCCTGATGCAAGTCGATGAGGGACACATTGCCCTGGACGCACCTGTGAGCGATTATCTGCCGGTGCTGAAAGATCAGCGCTTGCCGTCAGGCGAGCGCCCACAGCGCGCACCTACCGTTCGTGACCTCATGCGCCATACAGCTGGGCTGGACTACGGCTGGGCAATCCAGGATAGCGACGTGCGCCAAAAATACCAGAACGCGAATTTCCTCACGCAGACGCCAATCTACGAGGGCAGCGCCTTTCTTGGTGCACTCGCGGCATTGCCTCTGGCAGCACAACCTGGCACCGCCTTTAATTATGGTTATGCAACCGATGTGCTGGGCATGATTGTCGAAAAAATTGACGGCGTATCACTTGGGAAAAGTCTCAAGACACGGATACTGGATCCGTTGGGCATGCGCGAAACCGGCTTTGAGGTACCCAAATCCGAGCAAGCCCGCCTGGCGTCTGCATTTGCTACCGATACGGCATGGCATACCTTTGTCCCCAAATACGGAATACCCAAACCAGGCCTGCCGTTCATGCACTGTGGCGGCGGTGGCCTGGTGTCTACTCTTGGCGACTTTGCCAGCTTTTCCCGCATGCTCGCCAATGGCGGATACATTAACGGCGAGCGAATGCTATCGGAAAACCTGTTCGAGGAAATGGGGCGCAATCAGCTCCCGGAAAGCGTCGTCGGTCCGACCTCGTTTACCGGCCCCGGATTTGGTTTTGGTCTCGGATTCGCGGTCCGTCTCGATTGGGGTCCGGGCGCCATGCCCTGTGCGGCAGGAGAAATGACGTGGTCGGGCATCAGCGGAACCACAATGTTCGTGGATCCGAAGGAGAAATGGTTCGCCCTTCACTTCAGCAGCAACATGACGACGCGAATGATGGCACGCATGGAATTTCGTCGTGCGGCGGCGCTTTGTTAGGAACTCTCTATTCATTAAGGCTCAATCGCCTGTTCAATCCAAATCCTTTCATTCCAGCAAATAGACCAACGCCAATATTGCGTTATTAACAACCACTAGAACATCTGAAGATAAACAGCTTATGTCTATTGGGCAAGATGGCATATCTGCTATCGCGGCATGCGCCAACCCATGAATATAGGAGAAAGAAAATTAACAACTGCTTTAGTGCCAAAACTTGGCAAACGGTGTGATTGACGCGCTCAAGATTGACCGGCGGACAAGAATCGATCGTGGGCAAAGCCAAGTAAAAACGAATGCGGAGCAATTAGTGCCCAAAGTCGATACAGACAAATCTGATCCATGCGCACTATCGTTGAGAGGTGAAAGCGATTGGCCTGCCCAGCAGGAGTCGAACCTGCGACCTACGGCTTAGAAGGCCGTTGCTCTATCCAACTGAGCTATGGGCAGTCGGGAAACTGAAGACGGAAATGAAAACGGGCTGTCAAAGACAGCCCGTTCGGGTATTACTGGTCGGAGTACAAGGATTCGAACCTTGGACCCCCTGGTCCCAAACCAGGTGCGCTACCGGGCTGCGCTACACTCCGAAGATCAATGATTATACAGAAGCATCGCGATATGGTCAATCAATGTATCGCAAAATACGCATCGGGCCAATCCGGAAATGCTCAGGCAGCCTTGACCTTGTCTGCCAGGCGGTGCGCCATGTTCTGGGCCACGTCGGCATTCTTGGCCTCGACCATGACCCGCAGCAGGGGCTCGGTACCGGAAGCGCGGATCAGCACACGCCCGGTATCGCCGAGTTCGCGCTCCACAATGCCCTTTTCCTCGACAACCGCGGCATTCTTTTGCCAGTCGAAACCAGGCGCCACTTTCACGTTGATCAGCGTTTGCGGATACATGGCGATATCGGCCGTGACCTGCTGCAGGGTAAGGCCGCTGCGCCGCAAGGCGGACAGCACTTGCAGTGCCGAGACAATGCCATCGCCTGTCGTATGCTTGTCCAGGAACAGCAGGTGGCCCGAGCCCTCCCCGCCTACTTGCCAGCCGCGTTCCTGCAGCACTTCCAGAACATAGCGATCGCCGACCTTGGCGCGCGCAAAACCCACGCCCATCTCCCGGCATGCCACTTCCAGCGCCATGTTGGTCATGAGCGTGCCGACCGCGCCAGGCAAGCCGCCGTTGGCCATGCGATCCTTGACCATCACGTACAACAACTCGTCGCCATTGTAGATCCGCCCTGCGCCATCGACCATGATCAGGCGATCTGCATCGCCATCCAGCGCAATGCCCAGGTCAGCATGCTGCTCCAGCACGGCTGCTGCCAGGGCCTTGGGCGCCGTCGCACCGTAACCGTCATTGATATTGACGCCATTGGGCTGGTTGCCGATGGCGACCACTTCCGCACCCAGTTCGTGGAACACGTGCGGTGCAATATGATACGCCGCGCCATGCGCGCAATCGACGACGATTTTCATGCCGCGCAAATCCAGCTCGTTGGGAAACGTGCTTTTGCAAAATTCAATATAGCGCCCTTGCGCATCATCGAGGCGCCTGGCCTTGCCCAGCCTCTCGGACGGCACGCAATCAATTGGCATTTCCAGCGCTTCCTCAATGGCGGTTTCTACAGCGTCCGGCAACTTGTTGCCCTGCGCGGAAAAAAACTTGATGCCATTATCATGGTACGGATTGTGGGATGCCGAGATCACCACGCCAGCCGACAAGCGCAAGGCGCGTGTCAGGTAAGCCACCGCTGGTGTCGGTACCGGCCCGGCCAGCATGACGTCGACGCCGGCAGCCGAAAAACCGGCCTCCAGCGCAGCTTCCAGCATGTAGCCGGAAATCCGTGTGTCCTTGCCAATCAGGACCGTCTTCTTGCCCCCGTCCTTGCCAGTGCCACCCTGTGCCAGCACCCGCCCGGCAGCATAGCCAAGACGCATGACAAAACCTGGCGTAATCGGCAATTCGCCGACACGTCCGCGCACACCATCGGTGCCAAAATATTTACGTGACATGATATTTTCCGACTCCCTTACCAAATCCTGGTTAGTTTATTCATGCAGCATCCTGCCGCGACGCTTGCCAGACCTTGAGCGCATCGACCGTCGCGGCCACATCATGCACCCGCACGATGCGTGCGCCATGCGCTGCAGCCACCAGCGCGGCGGCAACACTGCCGGCGGCACGCTGCTCGACCGGCTTGCCGATCAGCATGCCAATCATGGTCTTGCGCGACATGCCGGCCAAAAGCGGCAATTGCAGTTCCTGCAAGAGAACTTCAAGATTTTTCAGCAATTCAAGATTATGCGCAAGCGTTTTGCCAAAGCCAAAGCCCGGATCGATGCACATGCGGGCGCGGGAAATGCCGGCAGCGGCCATTGCATCCACGCGCTGGCGCAGGTAGTCCGTCACGTTCCGTACAACATCCTCATAAACCGGGGCGGCCTGCATGGTTTGCGGATCACGCTGCATATGCATGATGCACAAGCCACAATCGCTTTCATTGACTGCAGTCAACGCGCCCGGCGCATTGAAGCCATTGATGTCATTGATCATGTCCGCGCCCGCGGCCAATGCCTCTTTCATGACTTCGGGCTTGTAGGTATCCACCGAAAGCGGCTTGCCGCAATCGCGCAATGCATAGAGAGTCGGCATGACCCGCCGCAACTCTTCTTCCAGCGACACTACGGGAGCGCCCGGCCGGGTCGACTCGCCACCGATATCGATCATGTCGGCGCCTTCGGCAATCATTTGTTCGGCGCGGTCGAGGGCGGAGTCCAGTGGCATGAACTGGCCGCTGTCGGAAAACGAATCCGGCGTGATATTGAGAATCCCCATGACCAGCGGACGATCCTTGGGGCCGAGCGCCAGCCGGTAGCGCCCGCATTGCAAAAATTCTTGCATGTGATTTATTCCAGGAAAAGAAAAAGGGTGAGGAAACATCCTCACCCCTGTTACGAACAACGTACAGCTAGGCCATGGTGCAGCGGTCAGGCCGGCGCAGTGGCGTTGGGCGAAACGCCGCCTGCCGGCGTATCCGGCGGCGTGCGCTTGGCCGGCACACCGGCCTTGGGCAGACGCGGCTCATGGCCTGCCATGATGTCATTGATCTGGTCGGCGTCGATGGTTTCCCATTCCAGCAGGGTTTTGGCCATGATCTCGACCTTGTCGCGGTTATCCTCGATCAGCTTGCGCGACAGCGCATATTGCGTATCGAGGATGCTGCGGATTTCATTGTCGACCTTTTGCTGGGTCGCTTCCGAAATCGTCTTGGACGTACCGCCAAAGTAACCCTCGCTCTGGTTATCTTCATACACCATCGTGCCCAGCGATTCGGACATGCCGTAGCGGGTGACCATGGCACGCGCCAGCTTGGTGGCACGCTCGAAATCGTTCGAGGCGCCCGTGGACATCTGGTGCATGAACACTTCCTCGGCAATGCGGCCGCCGAACAGGATGGCGATTTCTTCCAGCATCTTGTCCTTGTACATGTTCACGCGGTCATGCTCGGGCAATTGCCAGGTCAGGCCGAGGGCATAGCCGCGCGGCATGATGGTGACCTTGTGGACCGGATCCGCCTTCGGCAAGAGCTTGGCCACGACCGCATGGCCAGACTCGTGGTAGGCGGTATTGGTGCGCTCTTCCTCGCGCATGACGGCGGACTTGCGCTCCGGCCCCATGACGATCTTGTCCTTGGCATCCTCGAAATCCTGCATTTCCACCAGGCGCTTGCCGCGGCGGGCAGCAAACAGCGCCGCTTCGTTGACCAGGTTGGCAAGGTCGGCGCCGGAGAAGCCCGGGGTGCCGCGCGCCAGGATATCGGCCTTGACGTCGGGAGCAATGGGCACCTTGCGCATGTGCACGTAAAGGATCTGTTCGCGGCCGCGGATATCGGGCAAACCGACCATGACCTGGCGGTCGAAGCGGCCCGGGCGCAGCAACGCTTTGTCGAGCACATCGGCGCGGTTGGTGGCGGCGATGACGATCACGCCGGCATTGGCTTCAAAGCCATCCATTTCAACCAGCAACTGGTTCAGGGTCTGTTCGCGCTCGTCATTGCCGCCGCCCATGCCGGCGCCGCGATGACGGCCAACGGCATCGATTTCATCGATGAAGATGATGCAGGGAGAATGCTTCTTGGCATTCTCGAACATGTCGCGCACGCGGGAAGCGCCCACGCCGACGAACATCTCGACAAAGTCGGAACCGGAAATGGTGAAGAACGGCACCTTGGCTTCGCCCGCAATGGCGCGCGCCAGCAGGGTTTTACCGGTACCCGGAGGACCCACCATCAGGACGCCGTGCGGAATGCGCCCGCCCAGCTTCTGGAATTTGCTTGGGTCGCGGAGGAAATCGACCAGTTCCTGGACTTCTTCCTTGGCTTCGTCGCAGCCGGCGACATCGGCAAACGTCACGGCATTCGCGTTTTCATCCAGCATGCGCGCCTTGGACTTGCCAAAGGAGAATGCTCCGCCCTTGCCGCCGCCCTGCATCTGCCGCATGAAAAAGATCCATACGCCGATCAGCAGCAGCATCGGGAACCAGGAAATGAAGATTTGCGACAGGAAGGAAGGCTCTTCCGGCTGGCGCACGTCGAACTTGACGCCATTGTTGACCAGGTCGCCAATCAGGCCGCGATCCAGATAGGTAATCGCGGTCTTGATTTTCTTGCCTTCGGTCGTCGTGGCGACCAGGGTGCGCTCCTCGATGGTCGCTTCCTTGATGCGCTTGGCCTTGACCTCGTCGAGGAAATCCGAATACGGAATGGAAGTTGCCCCATTGGACAGGGAACGCCCGTCGAACTGCTTAAACACCGTAAACAGGACCAGGGCAATCACCACCCAGACAGCGGCTTTGGAAAACATGTTATTCACTAGGACTCCTTCGACGCAGGGATGCGCCTCTTTCACGGCAATTTTCTACGATTCTACTCGTAATAACAGGCGCTTGCTAGGCGAGATATATGGCCAAAACCCTGAAAAAACAAGGCTCATATGGCAATTTACTCACACATTTCGGCTATTTCCCGGCGCAACGCCCGATTTCAGGCAGGATTTTTGAGGATTTTGCCCAGCAAGAAGATCTCGGACGACTTATCCTTGCTGGCTTTGGGCTTTTTCGAGACCACGGTCTTGAACTCTTGGCGGAACTTGGCAAGGATGTCGTTGTACCCCGTGCCGTTGAAGCATTTGACGAGCAAGGCGCCGGAAGGTTTCAAGTGCGCCCGGGAGAAATCCAGTGCCAGGTCGATAATCTCCTCCACACGCGCGGCATCGGCAATCGCCACGCCCGACAGGTTGGGCGCCATGTCCGACAGCACCAGGTCCACCTGGCGCCCTGCGACGATCGCTTCGAGCTGCTCCAGCACCGCTTCTTCGCGGAAGTCGCCCTGGATGAAATGGACGTCGGCAATCGGCTCCATAGGCAGCATGTCCAGGCCAATAATGGTGCCGCTGATGCCGCCGCCAGTCTGACCTGACAGTTTGTTGCGCGCGTACTGTGACCAGCTGCCCGGCGTGCAGCCGAGATCGACGATCACCTGACCCGGGCGGATCAGCTTTTCGGCCTCATCGATTTCCTTGAGCTTGTAGACTGCCCGTGCCCGGTATCCTTCCTTCTGCGCCTGCTTGACGAAAGGGTCATTGAGGTGGTCATGCACCCAGTTTTTGTTGAATTTGTTTTTTGCCATTCGCGTAGAATACTGCTTTTAAAGGATATTAATCGTTATGTTGAAGCTTACTCCCGCCGAACGCAGCGCACTGCGTGCCGAAGCCCATGGCCTGAACCCTGTCGTCATCATCGGCGAAGCCGGCCTTACGCCGGCCGTCCTGAAGGAAATCGATGCGAGCCTGAATGCCCATGGCCTGATCAAGGTGCGGGTATTCGGCGACGATCGTGAAGCCCGCGTGGCGATTTACGATACGATTTGCGAGCAGTTGAATGCTGCCGCCGTGCAGCATATCGGCAAATTGCTCGTGGTCTACCGCCCGAAACAGGATGCCGCCAAGGAAACGTCCGAGCGGCGCGGCAAGGGATTGCGCGAAGTAACCATTGTCAAACCGAGCCGTACCGGCACCAAGAAGCCGTCGGTCACCAAGGTCATGCTGAAAGGTAATGAGCGGGTTACCGCCGGCGGCTCCATCAAGCGCGCCAAACCGCGCCAGACCAGCACCAAGAAAACCCTCTCCAGCCGCGGCTGAACGGCCGGGGCAACCTGCCCCGCGCCAGTTGCGATCGCTATTTAGCCTGGTTGAGCTTCAATACCAGCACCAGGCCCAGCACGCTCTGCACCATGTAAATCGCGCTCGATATGCCGTGCAGGCGGCCAAAGCTCGCCTGAAGCTCGGCTGGCATGGCAGCGCCGGGTCCGGCGGCGGCTCGCAATGCCGCCATGTGCGGCTGGATGCCGAAATGGCTGGCCAGCGTGCACAGCAGCATGACGCCAATCACGATCAGGATCTGCTTGCGCTGGCGCGCTTCAAAGGCTGCCCCTGCGCGCGCCACCAGCACCGCCAGCAGCATGGCACAGACTATCGTTACCCAGGCTTCGATATGGAACATGCGACCTGCCAGCGTGCCGGCCAGCGAACGGTCGTCCAGGGCGGCGAACAGGGTGGGCGCCACGATGTAGCCGATGGTCCAGAGGCTGCCGACCCACAGGGTCGCCAGCACTGCCCGCGCACGCGTTGCCAGCATGCTCAGATATATTTCACGTCAAGGATTTCATATTCGCGCGGGCCGGAAGGCGCATTCACTTCGACCACGTCGCCGGCGGACTTGCCGATCAGCGCGCGCGAGATCGGCGAAGTCACCGACACTTTCGACACCTTGATATCGGCCTCGTCCTCGCCGACGATCTGGTACGTCACCTTGTCGCCGGATTCCAGCTCTTCCAGGTAAACGGTCGAGGCGAACACCACGCGGCCATCCGCGTCGAGCAAGGCCGGATCGATAATCTGCGCCGCGCCCAGCTTGCCTTCGAGTTCGGCGATGCGGCCTTCGATGAAGCTTTGCTTTTCCTTGGCGGCGTCGTACTCGGCGTTTTCCGAAAGGTCGCCCTGGGCGCGCGCTTCGGAGATGGCATTGATGACGGCCGGACGTTCCTTGTGCTTCAGGCGCTGCAATTCTTCCTTCAGCAATTCAGCGCCGTATTTGGTGATGGGTACTGTGTTCATGTTTTTATACTCAAAAGAAAACACAGAGGTCACAAACCGTGCCGTAAGGCACTTTCTGTGACCTCTGTGAGGGAGTTGCAGATCAGCTTAGTGTAAAGACTTATGCAAGCCTTGTAAATCGTAGACGTCCAGGGCGTTCAGGTGACGCATGCCCTGCACTGCCGCTTCCGCACCGGCGATGGTGGTGAATGTCGTGACGTGCGCCGCCAGCGCCGAAGTACGGATGGCGCGGGAGTCGACGATCGCATTGCGCTTTTCCTCGACCGTGTTGATGACCAGGGCAATCTCGTTATTCTTGATCATGTCGACGATATGCGGACGGCCTTCGACCACCTTGTTGGCGGTCGCCACAGGAATGCCGGAGGCTTCGATCGCCGCTGCCGTGCCCTTGGTCGCCACTACCTGGAAGCCCATCGCCACGAGGTCGCGCGCCACCTGCACTGCGCGCGGCTTGTCGCTCGACTTCACCGAGAGGAACACCTTGCCCGAGGTCGGCAGCTTGACGCCGGCGCCCAGTTGCGATTTCACGAAAGCTTCGCCGAATGTCTTGCCCACGCCCATGACTTCGCCGGTCGATTTCATTTCCGGCCCGAGGATGGTATCGACGCCAGGGAATTTCACGAACGGGAACACGGCTTCCTTGACGCTGTAGTAGCCCGGCACGACTTCGCTGGCGATGCCCTGGCTTTCCAGCGACTGCCCGACCATGCAGCGCGCGGCGATTTTCGCCAGCTGCAGGCCGGTGGCCTTGGAAACGAAGGGCACGGTGCGGGAAGCGCGGGGATTGACTTCCAGCACGAAGACGATGTCCTGCAACTTGCCATCGACTTCCTTCTGCTGGATGGCGAACTGCACATTCATCAGCCCCACCACGTTCAGGCCCTTTGCCATGGCGGCGGTCTGGCGCTTGATCTCGTCGATGGTCGGCTGCGACAGCGAATACGGCGGCAGCGAGCAGGCCGAGTCGCCCGAGTGCACGCCAGCCTGTTCAATGTGCTCCATGACGCCGCCGATGAAAGTGCGATTGCCGTCGGAGAGGCAATCGACGTCGACTTCGATGGCGTCATTGAGGAAGCGGTCCAGCAGCACCGGCGAATCGTGCGACACCTTGACCGCTTCGCGCATGTAGCGCTCGAGGTCGCGCTGCTCGTGGACGATTTCCATGGCGCGGCCGCCCAGCACGTAGGACGGACGCACCACCAGCGGGTAGCCGATTTCCTGCGCCAGGCGCAGCGCCTCTTCTTCGGTGCGCGCAGTGCGGTTGGGCGGCTGGCGCAAGCCGAGTTCCTGCAGCATCTTCTGGAAACGCTCGCGGTCTTCGGCGGCATCGATCATGTCGGGCGACGTGCCGACGATCGGCACGCCGTTGGCTTCCAGGTCCAGGGCGAGCTTCAATGGCGTCTGGCCGCCGTATTGCACGATCACGCCGTAAGGCTTTTCCTTGTCGACGATTTCGAGCACGTCTTCCAGCGTCAGCGGCTCGAAGTACAGGCGGTCGGAGGTATCGTAGTCGGTCGAGACGGTTTCGGGGTTGCAGTTGACCATGATGGTTTCATAGCCATCCTCGCGCATCGCCAGCGCGGCATGCACGCAGCAATAGTCGAACTCGATGCCCTGGCCGATGCGGTTCGGACCGCCGCCCAGCACCATGATCTTTTTCTTGCCGGTCGGCTGCGATTCGCACTCGTCATCATAGGTCGAGTACATGTAGGCCGTGTTGGTGGCGAACTCGCCGGCGCAGGTATCGACGCGCTTGTACACCGGACGGATGTTGAGCGCATGGCGCTTTTCGCGCACTGCAGTGTCGGTGGTCTTCAGGAGCTTGGCCAGGCGACGGTCGGCAAAACCCTTTTGCTTCAGGCGGAACAGGGTATCGCGGTCGAGCGCATCCAGGCTCTGGGTTTCCAGCCACAATTCGATGTCGACGATTTCCTTGATTTGTACCAGGAACCACGGATCGATGTGCGTCAGCTGCTGCACTTCTTCCAGCGAGAAGCCGTGCGCGAAGGCGTCGCCGACGTACCAGATGCGATCCGGCCCCGGAGCGCCCAGCTCTTCCTCGATGGTTTCGCGGTCGGTGGTCTTTTCATTCATGCCATCAACGCCGACTTCCAGGCCGCGCAGGGCTTTCTGGAAGGATTCCTGGAAGGTGCGGCCGATCGCCATCACCTCGCCCACCGATTTCATCTGCGTGGTCAGGTGGTCGTCGGCAGTCGGGAATTTCTCGAACGCGAAGCGCGGGATCTTGGTGACGACGTAATCGATCGACGGCTCGAAGGATGCCGGCGTGGCGCCGCCGGTAATTTCGTTGCGCAGCTCATCCAGCGTAAAGCCAACCGCGAGTTTCGCGGCGATCTTGGCGATCGGGAAGCCGGTCGCCTTGGAGGCCAGCGCGGAGGAGCGCGACACGCGCGGGTTCATCTCGATGACGATCATGCGGCCGTCTTTCGGATTGACCGAGAATTGCACGTTGGAGCCGCCGGTGTCGACGCCGATCTCGCGCAGCACTGCCAGCGAGGCATTGCGCATGATCTGGTATTCCTTGTCGGTCAGGGTCTGTGCCGGCGCAACGGTGATCGAGTCGCCGGTATGCACGCCCATCGGGTCGAGGTTTTCGATCGAGCAGACGATGATGCAATTGTCTTTCTTGTCGCGCACCACCTCCATCTCGTACTCTTTCCAGCCGAGGAGCGATTCCTCGATCAGCAGTTCCGTGGTGGGCGAGGCTTCCAGGCCGCGCTTGCAGATGGCTTCGAATTCTTCAGCGTTGTAGGCAATGCCGCCGCCGGTGCCGCCCATGGTGAACGATGGACGGATGATGACCGGGAAGCCAAGCTCTTTCTGCACTGCCCAGGATTCGTCCAGGGTGTGGGCCACGCCGGACTTGGCCGAACCCAGGCCGATCTTGGTCATCGCATCCTTGAACTTGGAGCGGTCTTCGGCCTTGTCGATGGCTTCGGGCGTGGCGCCGATCAGTTCGACCTTGTATTTGTCCAGCACGCCATGGCGATGCAAGTCAAGCGCGCAATTCAGCGCGGTCTGGCCGCCCATGGTCGGCAGGATGGCGTCAGGACGCTCCTTGTCGATGATGCGTTCCACGACTTGCCAGGTGATCGGCTCGATATAGGTGACATCGGCCATTTCCGGGTCGGTCATGATGGTCGCAGGATTGCTGTTGACCAGGATGACCTTGTAGCCTTCTTCGCGCAGGGCCTTGCAGGCCTGGGCGCCGGAATAGTCGAATTCGCAGGCCTGGCCGATGATGATCGGGCCAGCGCCAATGATCAGGATGCTTTTAATATCTGAACGCTTAGGCATTATTCTGTTTCTCCATCTTCGCCTTGGACATCAGTCCGATAAAGCGATCGAACAAGGGGGCGATGTCATGCGGGCCGGGCGACGCTTCCGGGTGTCCCTGGAAGCAGAAGGCCGGACGGTCGGTGCGCTCAAAACCCTGCAGGGTGCCATCGAACAGCGACACATGGGTGACGCGGCAGTTCGCCGGCAGACTATCGGCATCGGCAGCAAAGCCGTGGTTTTGCGAGGTGATCATCACCTGCTTGGTGTCGAGGTCCTGCACCGGGTGATTGGCGCCATGGTGGCCGCATTTCATCTTGACGGTCTTGGCGCCGCAGGCCAGCGCCATGATCTGGTGGCCGAGGCAGATGCCGAATGTCGGCAAGCCGCTCTCGATCAACTCGCGCGTGGCGGCAATGGCGTAATCGCAGGGTTCCGGGTCGCCGGGGCCATTGGACAGGAAAATACCGTCCGGATTCAGCGCCAGTGCGTCCGCCGCGCTTGCCTGCGCCGGCAGCACGGTCACCTTGCAGCCACGCTCGGCCAGCATGCGCAGGATGTTGTACTTGACGCCGAAATCATAGGCGACCACGTGAAATTTCGGCGCGATCTGCTTGCCGTACCCCTGGCCGAGCTTCCATTCGGTTTCATTCCAGACATAGGACTTTTCGGTGCTGACCACCTTGGCCAGGTCCAGTCCAGCCAGCCCCGGAAAAGACTGGGCCAGATCGACGGCGCGGCTGGCGACCAGGTCATGGCCGGCGATAATGGCGCCGCTCTGGGCGCCCTTCTCGCGCAGGATGCGGGTCAGCTTGCGGGTATCGATGCCGGCGATGGCGACGATGCCTTCGGCCTTCAGGTAGTCCGGCAGGGTCTGGCGCGAACGGAAGTTCGAGGCCAGCAGCGGCAGGTCCTTGATGATCAGGCCGGCGGCATGCACCTTGGCGGCTTCGATATCTTCCGGATTGATGCCGACATTGCCGATGTGGGGATATGTCAGGGTAACGATCTGACGGCTGTAACTGGGATCGGTCAGGATTTCCTGGTAACCGGTCATGGAAGTGTTGAACACCACTTCACCGATGGTCTGGCCGGGGGCGCCGATGGAAAAACCCTGAAAGATTGACCCGTCAGCGAGAGCCAGGATGGCCGGTACTGTTTGGCCAGAAAAAAAAGGCAGCAAGGGTAACTCCTGAAATTGTTACCGTCGCTGCGCCGTGCCTGACCGACCTGTCATCGTCACCCGCGCAAGACCGCTTGTGGGCGCGCTTGTGGGCGAATAATGGCCGATTCTGGACGATTGGGAGGGGGTATGCGCTACGACGGAATGAAATTAGTTAAACCGTACGATTATAGCGCAAAAGGACATGCCAGGCAAAGGCAACTACCTGCGGCCACGGTACTGGGCGTTTTTACGGGGACACCTGGCAGCGCAATCCGCTTCAGGCCTGGCCTTGCCGAATCAGCAACTCCACCAGCGGCTTCAACTCCTGCGAGAGGTCTTGCATGTGCTGCAACACCTTATCCTGCTTGCCCTCGCGGATCCAGCGCACCAGCGTGGAAAGTTCGATCGGCTCGGCCTGCCCCTCCTGGCCATCGTGCGACTGAAAAAAGGAAACGCCGGAAGCAGCTGTAGCCGGCGCAGGTTCAGCCTGGCGTCCGGACGAGGCCGCAGTGACGATTTCAGGCAGGGACATGGGCGGCAAGCGGCCATCCTTGCCGAAGGCCAGCTCCTCTTCCACCCCGACTACGCCTGTCGTGGCAAGATTCAGTCCCAGTCGGGCGCGACGCCAGGCGACCTCCTTCAGATCCGCCAGGCTGGGGCGAATATCGCCTTCCCCGTATTGTTCGGACAGCGACACCAGTCCGCAGCTGGCAATGAAGGACATGTGCTCATCCCTGACCATGTTGGCATTGGAAATGGCACGGCAAATACGCTGGGCGAAATTGCGCGCGGAATCGAAGTGGATGCTGCCGGTGGCCAGGACGAATTCCGCCTCCCCCGTTTGCGCCACCCGGTCGGACTGTCGGATCGTGCGCTGCAGGAGCTGGCCGACCGCATGGACCACCGGCGCAGGTGGCGACATGGCCTGGCCATCGAGTTCGGCATGGCGCAAACCGACCATGACATTCAGAATGACGAAATTCTTGCGGTTGCCCAGCGCGATGGTGAGCGCCTTGGTCGCATGCGAATCCAGCGCGGCCGGCGTTGCCAGCTGCAGTTGCGTGGCGGATGTCATGTTTTTCGCCAGGACTTCCAGGCTGCGCTCGAATTCGCGCTGCGTGTTAACCAGCTTGGCGAGGACATCCAGGCGCGACAGCAATTGCGCAGTTTCGATGCCCTTGGTAATCAGATCATTGGCGCCGGCAGCCTTGGCGCGGTCGCGCTCGGACTGCTCATCGCTGCCCGACACCACCACCACCGGCAGATTGCGGATGCGGCTGATTTCGGAGCCGCGTATGCGCCCGAGCAAGCCATAGCCATCCAGCCGGGGCATGGACAGGTCCGTTATCACCACGCGAATGCTCGGATCGATCAGCAGGGTTTCCCATGCTTCCTCGCCATTCATCGCTTCGCGAAAATCGAACATGCCCTGAATATGCTTGATCAGGGTCGCCCGTACAATCCTGGAATCGTCGGCGATCAGGACGCGCGGCTTCACCGGCATATCAGGAGAGGAATGTGTCAACATGCTTCAAGGAAACTTTAACCATGACCCACTCTATCTTGAAAGGATATTTTGTGGCAACAATTTTTGACAGCAATGCCACTTTCGCTTACATTCAATGTGTCTATTTCCCAAAATTATCAAAATGATAATTTTTTCACCTTCCTGCCGGTTGTATTGCATCAAGCTGTTGCCCCTTCTGCTGGCAGGCATGCTCGCGTGCAGTTCGGCTGCGGCAATAGACGGCTTGCCGCTGGATTCCGCGCCCCCGGTACCAGTGACGCCTGCGAGCCGCTTCAAGGCGTTTACCAATCGCGCATCTGAAGTCGCGCTTAACGCCATGGGCTTGCTGGGCATCCGCTATAAAATGGGTGGAAATTCGCCGGAAAGCGGTCTGGATTGCAGCGGCCTGGTGCGCCACGTCTTCAAGCAGGCGTGGGGAACGGTCTTGCCGCGTACTGCCGAAGAAATCAGCCGGGTCGGCGAGCAAGTCAACCATAATGAATTGCGTCCGGGTGATCTGGTATTTTTCAATACCCTGCGCCGCACTTTCTCCCATGTCGGCATTTACCTCGGCGACAACAAGTTCATCCACTCGCCTTCCGCCGGAGGCCAGGTACGCATCGAAAGCATGGATCTTGCATACTGGAAGAACCGTTTCAACGGTGCACGTCGCATCAACGAGCCGGAAACCAGCAACTGACCCTGAGGCGGTCCTGCCCGGATCCGCCGCCATCCCGCATTGTCGTCCAATCGCTGCAACGCTTATTGCGCGCGCATTGCCTGCAATTTCTGCTTGATCTCCGCCATCCGCGCCAATGTTGCTTGTTCGCCTGCAAGTATGGCCAGGTTACGGCCTGCAAAATCACTGCCTTTCATGCCGCCCAGCCCAGGCTTGATCACCACGTCTGCTTCCTTCAATTCGTACTGGTTGATGCTTTGTCCCATGATGGCGAAGGTTTGCAGCACGATTTCCATCGAAGAGGAGGCAGCTTGCGATTCCGGCTGCGAAGAGATATTCACGGCAATCACAAAATCGGCGCCCATTTCCCGCGCGAACCGAACTGGCACGGGTGACACCAGGCCGCCGTCGACATAAGTATGCCCGCCGACCTGGACCGGCTGGAATACGCTGGGCACGGCGGAAGAAGCCCGTACTGCCAGCCCGGTATTGCCCTTGCGGAAAATCATTGGCGTCCCGGTACGCAAATCGGTCGCAACAGCCCCAAAGGGAATCTTCATTTTTTCCAGCGGGAGGTTGTTGACTGCCTTGTTGACATACCCTTGCAATGCCTCACCCTTCAGGACACCGCTTGATCGTGCAAACAGCGGTATCGACCAGTCGGAAATGGCGGCCTCTTCCATTTCGAGCGCCATCTTGTGCAGGGCAAAACCGTTATTGCCGGCGGCATACAGTGCACCCACCAGGCTGCCGGCACTGGTGCCCACCACGATATCGGGGACGATTCCCTGCGCTTCAAGGACTTTGATGACGCCAATGTGGGCAAAACCGCGCGCGGCACCGCCTCCGAGAGCCAGTCCTATCTTGACTGCGCGCGGCGCCTTGGCCTGGACGACAGCGACCGGTTGGGCAGGGGTGACAGGCGCTGTCGATGTGGCGCAACCGCCAAGGGCAGTTGCGACGAGGATCAGGGAAAGGGTGGAACGCAAGCGGAAGGCAGACATGGGGGCAAAAACACCCGCAAGCAATGCGGGTGAAAAAACTTAACAGAGGGAATTGTCCTGCCAAGCGGACATTTGCGCAATGCTTGGTGATTCGGCAACGCCGGGACTAGCCGTTGTCGCAATGCACGCTACTGGCGGGAAACTGCGCCACGAAGGTACTGCCTTCATTGACGGTGGATTCAATCACCAGTTTGCCCTGATGGCGCAGCATGACGTGCTTGACGATCGCCAGGCCCAGGCCCGTCCCCTGGGTTTCGCGCGAGCGGCTCTTGTCGACGCGATAAAAACGTTCCGTCAGGCGCACGATGTGCTCACGGCTGATGCCGATGCCGGAATCGCGCACCGAAAACTGCGGACCTTGCGCGGTATTTTGCCACTGCAGGTCGATCTTGCCCTGCGCCGGGGTATAACGGATGGCATTGGTCACCAGGTTGGTGAAGGCACTGCGCAATTCTTCCGTATTGCCCTGGATATCCGGGCCGTCGACCGTGAGGCTGATCTTGTGCTTGCCGCCGGAAAGCGCGTCGGCTTCGCGCACGATTTGCTCGAGCAAGGCCTTGACGTGCACCTTTTCACGACGCAGGGGAAAGTCGGTCGATTCCAGGCGGCTCAGGGTCAGCATGTCTTCCACCAGGTTTTGCATGCGCTGGCCCTGCTCGCTCATCAGTTTCAAATGCGACTGGCGTGTGGCAACTTCAAGATTCGGCTGGGCGCAGGCGATTTCGAGAAAGCCGTTGATGACGGTCAGGGGCGTACGCAGTTCGTGCGAGGCATTGGCGATAAAGTCGCGGCGCATCATGTCGATGCGCTCGGATTCGGTGGCATCGTGCGTAACCAGGATCTGGCGACGGTTTTCGAAGGGGATCAGGTGCACGACCAGCTTACGCCCGCGCAAGGTCAAGGTCAGCGGCTGTTCGTAACGGCCAAGAATGATGTAATCCATGAAATCCGGGTGGCGGATCAGGTTGGTGACCCGCATGCCCTTGTCGCGCTCCAGGTCCAGGCCCAGGTGGGTTTGCGCGATCGGGTTGCACCATTCCAGGAACAGCACGTCATCCATGATGACGACGCCGTCCGGCAACAGGCTCATGGCTTGCCGAAAGCGCGCCAGCCACTCGGCCAGCTCGGCCTGGTGACGCTCATCATTGCGCCGCATCTTGTACAGGCGCGAAAAGACATCGGTCCAGGCGCCCCAGCCATCAGGCATTTTCTCGCTTTCCGGATTGTCGAGCCAGCGGTCGAGCCGATTGAGGTAATACAACTGTAGGAAGACCAGAACCGTCACGGCCAGAAGGGCCGCAGCCAGTCCGGCAGCCGCGCCGAAAAATGCCCAGACGACGCCCGCGCCAATGACGACCAGCAGCAGCCGCAGCATCGCCGGCACCCAGAAAATCAGTTGCGGATTCATTTTTCCGACAGCATGTAACCGACGCTGCGCACCGTCTTGATCAGGGCTTCGGCTTCCTTCAATGCCTTGCGCAGGCGCAGCACGTGCACATCGACCGTGCGCTCCTCGATGACGACATGGTCGCCCCAGACCTTGTCGAGCAGCTGGTTGCGCGAAAACACCCGCTCCGGGTGCGCCATGAAAAATTTCAGCAGGCGATACTCGGCATGGCCGATATCGATTTTTTCACCGTTGAGGCTGACGCTGCAGCTGACCGGATCGAGCGCAACGACACCGGCCGTCATGAGGTTTTGCGCGTGCTCCGGGCTCTTGCGCCGCAACAGCGCCTTGATGCGTGCGGTCAGTTCACGCGGCGAAAAAGGCTTGGTGATGTAATCATCGGCGCCCTGGTCTAGGCCGGCGATCTTGTCTTCTTCCATGCTCTTTGCCGTCAGCATGATGACCGGCAGCGGCTGCAGCTGGCGGTCGGCGCGGATGCGTGCCAGCAGGCGCAAGCCGGCCTGGTCCGGCAGCATCCAGTCCAGCAGGACCAGGTGCGGCGTGCGGCGCTGCAGGAATTCCCAGGCTTCGCCCGCGGTCCCCACCGCCTGCACCTGCCAACCCGCTTCCTTGAGCGTAAAACTGACGAGCTCGACAATGGCGGGCTCGTCTTCGACAATCAGTATGGTGGTCTTATCAGCCGACATGAATTCCGGTCATTGTTCGAGTTTGGTGGCTACGTAATCGCTGTGGCGGATATCCTTGCCTTCCACCACATAGATGACATATTCAGCGATATTCTTGGCATGGTCGCCGATACGCTCGATGGCCTTGGCCACCCACATCGTGTCGAGCGCCACGGAAATCGTGCGCGGGTCTTCCATCATGAACGTGATCAGGCTGCGCATCAGGATGCCATACTCGTGATCGATCACGGCATCCTTGGCGATCAGCCTGGTCGCCTGCTTTTCGTCCTTGCGCGCGAAGGCATCCAGCGCTTCGTGCAGCAGCTCGGCCGCGCGCCCGGCGATCACGCGCACCAGCTCGGACTGGTTGACCAGGCCGCTGGTGCTGCGTTCATTCGCGCCAGACGCGACCCGCGCAATCTTCACTGCCTCGTCGCCGATGCGCTCCAGGTCGGTAATCACCTTGACGGTGGACATCACCATGCGCAAATCGTTGGCAGCTGGCTGGCGCTTGACGATCAGGTGGTTGCAGGTATCGTCCAGCATCACTTCCAGGCGATTGACCTGCTCGTCCCCCTTGATGACTTGCTGCGCCAGGCCATTGTCGCCAGTGCGAAAACTCTTGATGGCATCCTGGAACTGGCTTTCCACCAGGCCGCCCATTTGCAAGACTCTGGATCGGATGGTTTCCAGATCCATGTCGTATTGTTTGGATGAATGCTCGCCCGTCATCGGGATACTCCTTGCAAGAATGTTGACGACCTCAGCCGAAACGGCCGGTAATGTAATCCTGGGTAGCCTGCTTGGCCGGGTTCATGAAGATCTGGTCCGTCTCGCCAAACTCCACCAGTTCACCGAGGTACATGTAGGCAGTATAGTCCGAGCAACGCGCGGCCTGCTGCATGTTATGGGTGACGATGGTGATGGTGTAATCCTGCTTGAGTTCGGTGATCAGCTCCTCGATCTTGGCTGTCGAAATTGGGTCCAGCGCCGAGGTCGGCTCATCCAGCAGCAGCACTTCCGGCTTGACTGCCACGCCACGGGCGATGCACAGGCGCTGCTGCTGGCCGCCGGAGAGCGACAGGCCGCTCTTGTTGAGCTTGTCCTTGACCTCGCCCCACAGCGCCGCCTTGTTCAAGGCCCACTCCACGCGCTCGTCCATCTCGCCTTTGGAAAGGTTTTCGTAGAGGCGCACGCCGAAGGCGATGTTGTCATACACCGACATCGGAAAAGGCGTGGGCTTCTGGAACACCATGCCCACCTTCGCCCTCAGCATGTTCACGTCGAGGCCGGGGTCGAGGATATTCCTGCCGCGGAACATGATATTACCCTCGGCGCGCTGGCCGGGATACAGGTCATACATGCGGTTCAGGGTACGCAGCAGGGTCGACTTGCCGCAGCCGGACGGGCCGATGAAGGCGGTGACCTGCTTTTCGTGGACATCGAGGTTGATATTCTTCAGCCCCTGGAATGTTCCATAGTAAAAGTCCAGGTTCGAAATTTCGATCGTCTTGGCAAGGCCGGCGGACATGATGGCGGGATCGTTCATTTGCATGGTTTGTCGATTCATCGTTGCGTTTTCTGGCTGAACATGGTGCGAGAAAGGATATTCAATGCCAGCACACTGAAGGTCACCAGCAAGGCGCCGCCCCAGGCCAGGGAACGCCAGTTGTCGTAAGGGCTCATGGCGAACTGGTAGATCACCACAGGCAGGTTGGCCATCGGCGCATTCATGTCGGCGCTGAAGAACTGGTTGTTCAGCGCGGTGAACAGCAGCGGCGCGGTTTCGCCGGAAATGCGCGCCACCGCCAGCAGGACACCGGTCACCACGCCGGCCTTGACGGCGCGCAGGCGCACCATGGTAGCCACCTTCCAGCGCGGCGCGCCCAGCGCAAATGCCGCTTCGCGCAGGCTGCTGGGCACCAGCTTCAGCATATTGTCGGTGGTGCGCACGACCACGGGAATGGCGATCAGCGAAATGGCGAAGGTGCCGGCCCAGCCGGAAAAATGCTTGACGTTGGCAACATAGATGGCATACACGAACAGGCCGATGACGATCGATGGCGCCGACAGCATGATGTCGGTGACAAAGCGCGTGACCTGGGCAAACCAGCTCTCCTCGCCGTATTCTGCCAGGTACATCCCGGCCAGGATGCCGATCGGCGTGCTGATCAGGGTCGCTGCGCCGACCATCAGCAGGCTGCCGACGATGGCGTTCAGCAGGCCGCCGCCATCGCTGTCTGGAGACGGCGTGGTGTGCGTGAACAAGTCGACGCTGATGGCGCCGAAGCCCTTGATGACCAGCGTCGCCAGAATCCATATGAGGAAGCTCAGGCCGACGAGCATTGCCAGGAAAGACAGGGCGATGCCGATGCGGTGCACCCACCGCCGGCGGCGATAGACCGGATTGACGTTCTTGTCCATGCTTACACTCCTTCCTTGCGCGCCATGCCGCGCAACATCAGTTTTGCCGCGGAAAGGACAATAAAGGTAATCACGAAGAGGATCAGCCCGAGCGCATACAGTGACGACACATGCAATACCGATTCAGCTTCTGCAAATTCGTTGGCCAGTGTCGAGGCGATACTGTTACCAGGGGTGAAAATCGACCATGACAGCTTGTGGGCATTGCCAATCACGAAGGTCACTGCCATGGTCTCTCCCAGCGCACGGCCAAGGCCCAGCATGACGCCGCCTACCACGCCATTTTTCGTGTACGGCAAGACTACCTTGCGCACCACTTCCCACTTGGTGCACCCCAGCCCGTAGGCAGACTCTTTCAGGACCGTCGGCACGATTTCAAACACGTCGCGCATGACCGAGGAAATGAAGGGAATGATCATGACTGCCAGAATCAGGCCAGCAGCCAGGATGCCCATGCCCATCATCGGACCATTGAACAGAACGCCGATGACGGGCACCTGGCCCAGCGTTGCTTTCAAGGCTGGCTGCACATACTCTGCAAACAGCGGCACAAAGACGAACAGCCCCCACATGCCGTAAATGATGCTGGGCACGCCGGCCAGGAGTTCCACCGCGGTACCCAGGGGGCGCTTCAGCCAGGCCGGGCAGATCTCGGTGAGAAACAGCGCGATGCCAAAGCTCAGGGGAAAGGCAATCAGCAGCGCGATGAAGGACGTCCCCAGGGTGCCGGCGATGGCGATCAGCGCCCCGTACTTGTCATTGACGGGATCCCACTCGACGGTCGTGATGAAGGACCAGCCAAATTCCCGGAAGGCCGGCATGGCGCCAATGACCAGTGAGACCAGGATTCCCAGCAATACCAGCAGGACAAAAAGGGCAAAGCCGAGGGTTACTTTATGAAACAGGAAATCCTGCCAGCGCTGTCGGCGCATGGCGCCGGCAATCGCAAGATCGTCAGCGCTGCTGCGGTTGCCGAATGCGGGCTCGGCAACCGGCATGGCGAGTGGGGAATGCTGTGCGGTCATGGGTACTGGGCGTTAAAGTCGGAGAAGCAAGGCAGGATTACCAGACGGCCTTGCCGGAGGCATCTTTCAACTGGGTTTTCCAGGCATCCTGCACCAGCTTGACGACGGCCGGCGGCATGGCAACATAGTCCAGGTCCGTGGCCATGGCGCCGCCATTCTTGTACGCCCAGTCAAAGAACTTCAGCACTTCGCGGCCCTTGGCGCCATCCGCCTGCACCTTGTGCAGGATGATGAAGGACGCCCCCGTGATCGGCCAGCTGGCCTTGCCGGCCTGATCGGTCAGCACCAGCGCAAAGCCGGGAGTCTTGTCCCACTGGGCACCGGCAGCAGCTGCCTTGAAGCTCTCGTCGTCCGGCTGTACCCACTGGCCATCCCGGTTCTTCAACTGGGCGTGCGTCATCCTGTTTTTCTTGGCATAGGCGTATTCAACATAGCCGATCGAATGCTTGATGCGCTGGACATTGGCAGCGACGCCTTCGTTACCCTTGCCACCCACGCCGGTAGGCCACTTGACGGCAGTGCCTGCGCCAACGGTCGACTTGAAGTCGGCATTGACCTTGGAAAGGTAATCGGTGAACAGGAAGGTGGTGCCGGAGCCGTCGGCACGGTGCACGACGGTGATGTCTTCGGCCGGCAATTTCACGCCAGGATTGTCGGCAGCGATTTCAGCAGCATTCCACTTCGTGATCTTGCCCAGGTAAATGCCGGCAAAAGCACTGCCAGACAATTTCAACTGCCCCGGAGCAATGCCAGGAACATTAATGACTGGCACCACGCCGCCCATAATGGCGGGGAATTGCGTCAAGCCTTCCTTTTCCAGCTCGTCCGCCTTCAGGGGCATGTCGGAAGCGCCAAAATCGACGGTCTTGGCCTTGATCTGCTTGATGCCGCCGCCGGAACCGATGGACTGGTAATTCATGCCGGTGCCGGTGGCGGCCTTGTAAGACTCGGCCCACTTGGAATAGATGGGATAGGGGAAGGTTGCGCCGGCGCCGGTGATATCAGCTGCCTGCGACATGCCGCCCGTGACAAGCAGTGCGGCTGCCAGGATCAGCGAGGTGCCACGAAAATTGAGTCGCATATGAACTCCTTGAAAAAGGATCGTTTATGACAGGACGGACTCTAGATGACAATTATGACGAGTTGATGACATAAACACGGGTTGCTCAGGAAAATGACAAATCAGGGATAATTTGTCATCTTCCCGTCATATTTCTCCCGTGCCGTACCTGGCCGCCGCCTGAAAATGTTGATCTAGCTTCGGATGCCTTCTATGACAGGCGCTGCTGTCTTAAATTTCTTGCAACAGGCTGATCAACCCAGAGCCAGCGCAACAAGATGCAGCACGAGCCCGACCATCCCGCCGACAAGCGTGCCGTTGATACGGATATATTGCAAATCCTTGCCAACGTGCAGCTCCACCTTGCGTGCGATCGTTTCCCCGTCCCACTTGCGGATCACCCGTTCCACCAATTGCGCTATTTCCCCCCGGCGATGCACGATGGTTTCCGTGGCGAATCCTCGCAACCAGCGATTCAGCTTGTCACTGACGACCCGATCCTGTTCGAGCGCCCTTGCCAGAGCGACAAGGGCCTGTTCCAGTCGGGCAACCGTTTTTGAATCTTCCGCTTCCACGTCCTGCAACAGGCGGGCCTTGATGTCTTGCCATATCTGGGTGATGTAGCCACGAAATTCATTTTGCGCCAGCATTTCGCGGATCCAGCGATCAATCCGGGCTTCATAATCCGGGGACGTTTTTAATTGCTCAATAAAATTCTCAAAAGCAAATTCAAAACGGCCGCGCCATTCGCTATCCTCCTCGCGCATTTCATCGAGAATATTGTTTAATTCGTCCACCAGGCGCACGAAAAATTTTTCATCGATCGATTTGGGGAGCCAGCGTGGCGAGCTGTCATGGATTTTCTGGCGAATATACGGCTGGTTGCGGTCCAGCGCATCGGCGGCCAGCTCGATCACATGATCGAATACGCGCTGATGCTGGCCACCCGCCTTCAGGATCGCCAGCAATCCTCCCAGCAACGGCGCAAAGCGCACTTCCTGCAGCGTAGCGCTGACGCGCTGTTGCAGGAAATGGCCCACGTCCTTATCCTCCATCATGCGCAAGAGTGCCGGAATTGTGCCGGCCAGCTGATGGGCGAGCCGCCGGCCATTGCCAGGCGCTTCCAGCCAGGATGCCAGCGCAGCAGCGAAATCAACCTCGGCCAACTCTTCGCTGATGACCTCGCGCGTCATGAAGTTATGTTCCAGAAAATTGGCGATGCTGGCGCCGATGCGGTCCTTGTTGCGGCGGATAATGGCCGTATGCGGGATCGGCAAGCCGAGGGGATGCTTGAAGAGCGCCGTGACAGCGAACCAGTCGGCCAGCGCGCCGACCATGGCGGCTTCGGCAAAAGCGCGCACCAAGGCGAGCCAGGGATAGGCCACTTCGAGACGCTTGGCGACGACAAAGACGACAGCCATCATCAGCAGCAAGCCGGTGGCAATGCGGCGGAATCTCGCGAGTTGGGCCAGTTGCTCCCGCTCAAGAACCGAATAGGAATCCATCTTCATGGTGGACGGCATTCTTCTGAGTCATACAGCGGGCGGCACAAAGTCACGCGGATGCCGCATTCAGTGCCGCAACAGGTCAGGCCGACCTGCTCGCCAGTTCACTTCCAGCTGCCAGCAAGCGTTCGAAGTCCGCAGCCGCAATTGGTTCACTGAAATAGTTGCCCTGCATTTCATGACAACCGGCTTCAGTGAGGAAACGCATCTGCAACTCTTCCTCCACGCCTTCGGCAGTGACAGTCAGGGTAAGCGCATTGGCCATGGCGATGATGGTCTGCGTCAAGGCCACGGAATCCCGGTTACCAGGAATGCCGTTGATGAACGAGCGGTCGATTTTCAGGTTGGAAATCGGGAAGCGTTGCAGGTACGAGAGCGAAGAATAGCCCGTGCCGAAATCATCCAGGGAAAACGCCACCCCCAGGCCGACCAGGGCATCAAACATGGGAATGAGCTTGTCGCTATCGCCGATCAGGAGGCTTTCCGTGATTTCCAGCTCCAGCGCCTGCGGCGGCAAGCCGGAAGTCTGCAAGGCATACTTGACTGCATCGACCAGGCCTTCATCCTGGAACTGCCGCGGCGACAGGTTGACGGCAATGCGCAGGTCCGGCACCAGATCCGCGCGCCAGACAGCGGCCTGGTGGCACGCCTGTTCCAGCACCCAGCGCCCGATCGGCACGATGAGCCCGGTTTCTTCTGCAACCGGAATGAAATCAACGGGCGATACCAGTCCGCTTTCCGGGTTTTGCCATCGCAGCAGCGCCTCTGCACCAATGATGCGGCCGGTCTGCAAATCGGTTTTGGGCTGGTAATACACGACAAACTGTTCGCTGACCAGCGCATGCCGCAGGTTTTTCTCGAGATGGTAGCGGCGCTGGCTGCGGGCGTTCAATTCCTGCGTATAGAACTGGTAATTGTTGCGGCCGCCCTCCTTGGCCGCATACATGGCGGAATCGGCGCAACGCAGCAGGGTATTGCCATCCTCGCCGTCATCCGGGTAGACACTGATGCCGATCGATACGCCCAGATAGTACTCATAGCCGCGCAAGTGAAAAGGCTCGGATATGGCGCCAAGCATGCGCTCGGCAAGGCCGGTGAGATACCCGGCATCCTCGAAGCCCTCGGCCAGCACCACGAATTCATCGCCGCCGAGCCGCGCCAGCGTATCGGTTTCACGAATGCAGGCCGACAGCCTTGACGTCACGGTTTGCAGCAACTGGTCGCCGGCTTCATGGCCAACGGTATCGTTGACGTGCTTGAAGCGGTCCAGATCGAGAAACAGCAACGCCACCTGGTGCTTCTGCCGCTGCGCCAGCGACAGCGCATGCGCCAGGCGGTCGACCAGGAACGCGCGGTTCGGCAAGCCGGTCAGCGAGTCGTGCGAGGCAAGGAATTGCAGGCGCTGCTGCGCCTCCTTGACTGCGCTGACATCGGTAAAGGAGACCAGCACCGAACTGACTTCCTGCCCGCCCGCCTGGCGGATCGGCAAAACGTTTTGCGACACCCAGACAATTGTGCCATCGGCCGTTTCCACGCCCATGGTCAGGTTCAGGATGGCTTCACCGGTGCGCAACGCAACCATGCTGGGCAATTGCTCGGGCAGAATCTCGCTGCCATCCTCGGCAAACATGCGCCGTAAATTCATGCTCCTGGAGCCCACGGCACTGCCGGGCGGCACCCGCAGTATCCGTTCCGCGCTTGGATTGCAGGCCACGATGGTGCCATCACGGGATTGCACCATGATGCCTTCGGCAAGGCAGTTGACCACGGAACGATAACGTTCCTCGCTTTCGTGCAGGCTGCGCTCGACACGATCCTTCTGCACCGCCACACCGACCAGATGGGTAATATTGCTGACGAAGTTCAAGTCATCCTTGCTCGGCAACTGCGGCTCGGCGTAGTAGACGTCGAGTGCCCCCAGCACGGCGCCGGAAGCCGCCCGCACAGGCACCGACCAGCATGCGCGCAAGCCATGCGCCAGCGCCGTTTCGCGCAACTCACCCCACATTGCATCGCCGGCAATATCACCGGAGATGACCGGCTGATTGAGACAAATCGCCGTGCCGCAACATGCTGCCTGTGTCCCGATCGCCATGCCCTGCAGGGCATCGATGTAAGCATCCGGCAGCGAGGGTGCAGCCACGACGTGGATATGCCTGCCGCTGGCATCGAGCAGCGAAATTGCGCAGCAGATCTGGCCAACGATCCACTCGATGCCCAGGCAGACTTCGCGCAGGATATCCTTGATCGGCTCGTCGAGTGCGATCATTTCGAGGATGATTTTTTCGTGATGCAGCGAGTCTTTGGCGCGGGTCGCTTCCTGCGCGGCGAGGCGATGCCGCTCTTCGCTGAAATGCAAGGCCTCCTCCGCCGCCTTGCGTGCGGTAATATCGCGCGCCAACACTTGCACCGCCGGTTTGCCCGCGTACAGGAAAGGCGCGGAACGCACTTCGACATCGATGACCTGGCCATCGCGGCGCACATACTTCTGCTCCACGGACGGCGCCGGCTGTCCGGACTTGAGCATCTTCGCCATGCGCGCCCGGCCTTTTTCCAGATAGGCCGGATGCAGCAGACTGGACACTGGCAGGCCAATCAGCTCGCCAGGCGATTCTGCGCATAAAAGGCGCACCCCGGCGGCATTAATATAGACCAGGCCCTCATCCTGCACGACATACAAGGCGTCCGGTGACAACTCCACCAGCATTTCATAGCGGTCGCCGCCCGGAAAATCGTTTGCCAAAAGGATATGATGCTCGCTCGAAACCATGTCTGATTCTAGCGCCTGTTGATTAACAATTGTCAATTTTCAACATAAAATTCACGATGAACTGCTTATAATTTGATACTCCGCAGAAAACAGTTGCCTGTCGTACCTTAATTTATACATTTGACCATGACTTCCAAGAAAACAATTCTCGTCACTGGCGCCTGCGGCTATATCGGTTCGCATACCTGCGTGGAAATGATCGAAGCCGGCTATGCCGTCATCGGTCTTGACAATCTTGCCAACAGTTCGCGCGCCGTGCTCGAGCGCATCGCGAAGCTGACAGGTGCGGACCTGCCCTTTTACTGCGCCGATGTGCGCGACCGCAAGGCACTGGACACTATTCTGGCAACCCATGCGGTGGATGCCGTGATCCATTTTGCCGGCCTGAAAGCGGTTGGGGAATCGGTGGAAAAACCACTGGAATATTTCGACAATAACGTCAATGGCAGCATGGTGCTGCTGCAGGCATTGCAACAGGCCGGCGTGCGGCGCATCGTTTTCAGTTCCTCGGCCACCGTCTATGGCGATCCGGAGAGCGTGCCGATTGCCGAGACTGCCCGTCTTTCAGTCACCAATCCTTACGGCCGCTCCAAGCTGATGGTCGAACAGATACTTGGCGACCTGGCGCACAGCGATCCCTCGTGGGCCGTTGGCGTGCTGCGTTACTTCAATCCCGTCGGTGCGCATCCTAGCGGGCTGATTGGCGAAGACCCCTCCGGCATCCCCAACAACCTGATGCCATTCGTGGCGCAAGTTGCAGTCGGCCGGCGGCCCCGCCTGGCGGTATTCGGCAATGACTACCCGACCCCGGACGGCACCGGCGTGCGCGATTACATACATGTGGTCGATCTGGCGCGCGGGCACGTTGCTGCGCTAAACCGGCTGTTCGCTGCCGGCAAGGGTTTCACAGTCAACCTTGGCACAGGCCGGGGCTACAGTGTGCTGGAAATCGTGCGTGCCTTCGAAGCTGCGAGCGGACGTCAAGTCGCCTATGACATTGTCGGCCGGCGCCCCGGCGATATTGCGGTGTGCTATGCCAATCCGGATACGGCACGTGAGGTGCTCGGATGGCAGGCAGGTAAAGGACTGGATGAAATGTGCGCTGACCACTGGCGCTGGCAAAGCAAGAACCCGCAAGGTTTCAGCACAAGCCCTTGATTGCCTGGGTCGGGGGGCAATAGCCCTCCCCGCCCGGTTTTGCCTTTACGCCGTAGGGATGCAAGGTCGGTTCGCGCTGCGTCGCGCATCCTGACAAAAAGCTGCTGGCCATCACCAGCAGCACGATGAGTATTTTCATAAATCGATCCAGTGTCGTCTCCAGCGTATTCTAGCCGGAGACGGAAAATTTTCCGTTCGCTACCGAACAAAACCCGTTCCCGCGCTTGCTCACGTCACGCACTGCAGGCAACAGGAGCCCGGCAATTTCGGCGCGCGCCGCCCGTATTTCGGCAAAATGGTATTTTCATCCAGCAACGCCTCGTTTGCCAACCATTTTTTTGAAACAAGTCCCTGATTTACATGCGCTTTTTGCAATGTCAAACTTGCTTGTCCGGGATTCCGTCCGCAGCATCGGCGCTGTAGGGGGAATGCAGGTGTACCGGCTGGGCCGCACGCTTGCGCATGCGGATATTCAGCATTTCCACCACCACCGAGAATGCCATGGCGCTATAGATATAGCCCTTCGGCACATGGTTGTCGAAGCCTTCGGCAATCAGCACCACCGCCACCACGACCAGGAAGGATAAGGCCAGCATCTTGATGGTCGGGTGGGCCGAGACGAAACGGCCGATCGGACCGGCAAACACCATCATCAGGCCCACGGAAGTAATCACGGCAGCAATCATTACCGCAACCTCGTCGACCATGCCGACCGCAGTAATAATCGAATCCAGCGAAAACACCAGGTCGACCAGCATGATTTGCAGGATCACTGCCGTCATGGTCGACTTGACGGCACTTGAAGCCCCGCCTTCAATGCCTTCCATCGACTGGTGGATTTCACCCACGCTCTTCCACAACAGGAACAGGCCACCGGCGATCAACACCAGGTCGCGCCCTGAAATCTCGTTGCCAAAAATGGTAAAGATTGGCGCAGTCAGGCCGATGATCCAGGACAGAATCAGCAACAAGCCGATCCGCATGAACATGGCGATGAACAAGCCGAGCTTGCGGGCGAATTCGCGCTTTTCCGGCGGCAACTTATCAACCAGGATGGCGATAAAGATAATATTGTCGATACCCAACACCAGTTCCAGTGCGGTCAGGGTAGCGAAAGCGATCCAGATTTGCGGGTCGGCGAGTAGTTCGAGCATGATGGGGAATATGGGCTTTTTTGGAAAGGGGCTATCTTAAGCCATTTGCAATTCAGGAAAAAGTGAAGATAATAGAATTTATACTTCCGAAAAATGGAACAAACGAAATGAAATTGACTGGCTTGAATTACCGTCATCTTTACTTTTTCTGGGTTGTCGCCAAGGAAGGCAGCATTACCCAGGCCGCTGAACGCCTGGGTCTGGCAATCCAGACCATCAGTACCCAATTGGGCTTGCTGGAACAATCCATCGGCAAATCGCTGTTTGCGCCCCAGGGAAGGCGCCTGGTACTCACCGAGGCCGGACGCATTGCCCTGCGCTATGCCGACCAGATTTTCCTGCTGGGCGAACAGATGCAGGATGCGCTGGCCGATTCGGAAATCGGCCGCACCATGCGCCTGACGGTGGGCCTGTCCGATTCGCTGCCCAAGCTGATTGCCTCGCGCGTGCTGCAGGCGGCATTGCAATTGCCAGAAAAGATCAAGCTGGTCTGTTACGAAGACCGCTTCGAGACTTTGCTGGGGGACCTCTCGGTGCACAAGCTCGATGTCGTGCTGGCGGACCGTCCCGTGCAGTCGGGAACCACCCTGCGCGTATTCAGCCACTTGCTGGGGGAAAGCGACATCATGCTGTTTGGCTTGCCGCCCCTGGCAAAAAAATTCGGTCCCGGATTTCCGGATAGCCTCAACGGCGCCCCTCTGTTGCTCCCCACCCGCAACAACGCCATCCGCGGACGCATCGACCACTGGTTCGAAACCCATAACCTGCGCCCCGACGTCGTCGGCGAGTTCGACGACAATGCCCTGCTCAATACCTTCGGCCGCAATGGCATGGGCCTGTTTCCCGCGCCGTCGGCGCTCATCAAGGATGTGGAAGCGCAATTCGGCGCCATGCCCGTGGGGGAATTGCAGAATGTGCACGAACAATTCTATGCCATCTCCAACGAGCGCAAGATCAAGCATCCCGCGGTGGATGCCATCCTCTCGGCGATTCATGGCTAGGAAACTGGTACACATTCTTTGCCGGAGATGCAAACTATTTGCACGTCCGCCCAATTCCAGTAGTATTCTCTGCATAAAACATAATTAAAGACGGAGACAACCATGACTGCCACATTGAATTGCGGGGCCTATCCCGCCATGCCCGCCTGTCCCGAGTCCACCCGCCGGTAAGCCGGGCCGCGGCGCCGGCCCCAGGCCGAAGCCGCGACTCGCTTGCCGACATTGTCGGAGCGCGTTACCAGTGAAAATTTCCATTCCAGTCCTGTTTGGCTGCAGCGGCATCAGCTTTGCCCTTGGTTTCATCCTGGCCTGGCAAGCCCTGCCTGAAGGCGCCCCTCCCGTGGCCCGGGCGGCTGCGCAAGGCGCCGCCGGCGCCAACCAGGTTGCCGACCTGTGGAACGGGCGTGGCGCCCCGACCCACGTGCCCTCGCCTGTTGCGACGAACAACCAGCACCAGGTCGCCCCTGTCAGCGGCGAAGAACAAAAAATGCGCGAGCGTGCCGAAACCGATCCGGTTTTCCTGCGCAGCCTGATCCAGCGCTATGAAACCGAGCGCAAGCCGGAGATGCGCGAGATGATCAAGTCCGTGCTCGCCAGCGTACAAAAGCCCGAAGCCCTGGCATTTTTTACGCGGCTGGCGAATAGCGGCGACACAGCCCAGCGCAAGGAGGCCTATGCCATGTTGCAGCAAATGGCGCCCGACTCGCCGGAAATGCGCAACCTCCTGAAACAGGCGCTGGCATCGGAACAGTCACCTGAATTGCTGGCGCAGGCAGTCGCAGCATTGCGGCCCGGCGCAACTGATCCGGCCGAGTCCGAGGCGATCATGGCGCAACTGGGCAGCCTGGCACAGCACGCCGATCCGGCAGTGCGCAGCCAGAGCGTGCTGCAACTGGGCCAATGGGACAAAACCGGCGCAAGCCAGGGCCGCCTGGCCCAGGCGCTGGCCGACCCTTCGCCCGAAGTGCGGCAGGCTGCCATCTTTGCAGTTGCCCAGTCAGGCGCGCGCAGCGATGCCCTGAAATCAACCCTGATGGGCATCATTAACAACGGCGCCGAGAGCAAGGAAATCAAGGGAAGCGCATTGCAAGTGCTGGAACGTTTCCCGTTGAGCAAAGAGGAATATGCCCGCTATGTGCAGGCCCGCACCCAGGCCGGACATTGACCACGCAAACCAGCCAGAATATGCCCACGAAACAAGCCAAAAACACGACACATAAAGCCGTTGCCGAACAGCCGGACATGGCGGCGCCGGCAAGCGCCCCGACGAGCGGTGACCGCGACCGTCGCATCCTTGCCGCCATCCTGGAGAGCGCAGAGGTGCGCGACGAAGCCGGCCTGACGCGACTGGTCAACGGCAAGCTGCGTGACGTGCTGCCGCATGAAATGCTGGTGTGCGGTATCGGTGGCGTTAGCCCGCAAGGCAATTTCGTGCGCAAGTTCCTGCAATTTAACTGCCCCTTCGAATGCTACGAGTACTACACCGAGATGCTCAATTCGGACGGGCGCGTCAACAGTCCCCTGATCCAGAAATGGCGCGACAGCCAGGAGCCGGTGTACTTCCAGAGTGGCCGCGATGACGAGCAGTTTCCGGTCGAATGGGTACAGTTGTTCAACAAGTACAAGATGCGCAACATCATCGGCCATGGCGTGGTCGACCTGACCGGCGCGCAATCGAGCTACTTCATTTTTTCGCGCCTGGACGGTGAAGTCGGCCAGGATCATGCCTTCCTGCTGAAAATCCTTACGCCGCACCTGCACCTCGCCCTGTCCAGGGCAATCGCCGGCGTCCAGGAATTCCAGGCCTTCGTCGGCAAGACCGGCAAGCCGCTATCCGAGCGGCAAAGCGAGATCCTGTACTGGATGCACGAAGGAAAAACCAACTGGGAAATTGCCAAGATCCTCAACCTGACCGAGCTGAACGTCAAGTATCACATCGACCAGATTTTCTCCAAGCTCGATGTGCGCAGCCGCGTCAATGCCGTGGCCAAGGCGCATGAACTGGGCCTGGTCAAGCCGCCGCGCAACTGATTGCCGGCACGGCTTGACGCATTTTTTATCAACTGCAAAAAAACAAGCAAAAACAAGCGCTTGCCTCCCGCATGCGGGACTTATCCACAGAATTATCCACGGTTAATGTGGGTAATCCGGACAAGCGCCGGATGCGGCCGTGCTTCATTCGCGCAAGGCTGCGGCGTGATGCGCGATATGTTCGCCAATGAAGCTGGCAATAAAGTAATAGCTGTGGTCGTACCCTGGCTGCAGGCGCAGGCTCATGGGATGGCCCGCAGCCCTGGCTGCCGCCTGCAGGCGCTGCGGCTGCAGCTGCGTCGCCAGGAATTCGTCGGCATCGCCCTGGTCGACCAGCAGCGGCAGGCGCTCGCGCGCTGCGGCGAGCAATGCACAAGCGTCATAGTCCTGCCATGCCGCACGGTCATCACCCAGATATGCCGTGAATGCCTTTTCTCCCCACGGCAGCAGTGACGGCGCGACGATGGGCGCGAATGCCGACACGCTGCGATAGCGGCCCGGATTTTTCAGCGCGATGACCAGTGCGCCATGCCCGCCCATCGAATGACCACTGATGGCGCGCGCTTCGGATGCCGGGAAATGCGCCTCGATCAGCGCAGGCAATTCCGCCACGACGTAATCGTACATGCGGTAGTGGTCCGCCCACGGCGCCTGCGTGGCATTGACATAAAAGCCCGCGCCCTTGCCCAGATCATAGCCATCCGCATCTGCCACCGCATCGCCGCGCGGACTGGTGTCGGGTGCAACCAGGATCACGCCATGCTCGGCGGCATAGCGCTGCGCCCCCGCCTTGGTAATGAAATTCTGTTCGCTGCAGGTGAGACCCGAGAGCCAGTACAGCACCGGCAGCTTTTGCCGCTCCGCCTGCGGCGGCAGGTAAATGGCAAAATTCATCGTGCAGTGCAGCGCCGATGATTCGTGGCGCCAGACGTCCTGCCAGCCGCCAAAACAGGCACGGTGTTCGATTCGTTCCATGATGGACTATCCGTGCCGGTTCAGAAATGGATGACGGTGCGGATCGACCTACCTTCGTGCATCAGGTCGAAGGCTTCATTGATCCGCTCCAGCGGCATGGTATGGGTAATGAAGGGATCGAGGTCAATCGTGCCTTGCATCGATTGCTCGACCATGCCCGGCAACTGGCTGCGCCCTTTCACACCGCCAAACGCCGAGCCGCGCCAGACCCGCCCGGTCACGAGCTGGAATGGCCGCGTGCGGATTTCCTGGCCGGCGCCGGCCACGCCGATGATCACGCTCTCGCCCCAGCCCTTGTGGCAGCATTCCAGTGCCGCGCGCATCACATCGACATTGCCGATGCATTCAAAACTGAATTCGACGCCGCCATCGGTCATCTCGACAATGACTTCCTGGATCGGGCGGGCATGGTCCTTGGGATTAACGCAGTCAGTCGCGCCCATCTTGCGCGCCAGCTCGAACTTGCCCGGATTGGTATCGATGGCAATGATGCGCCCGGCCTTTGCCTGCACCGCGCCCTGGATCACTGCCAGGCCGATGCCGCCCAGTCCGAACACGGCAACGCTGTCACCCGGCTTGACCTTGGCGGTGTTGTGCACGGCGCCGATGCCGGTCGTGACGCCGCAACCGAGCAGGCAGATTTTTTCCAACGGCGCGGCCGGGTTGACCTTGGCCAGGGACACCTCGGCGACCACGGTGTATTCGCTGAAAGTGCTGGTACCCATGTAGTGATAGATCGGTTGGCCATTGTAGGAAAAACGCGTGGTGCCATCGGGCATGAGGCCCTTGCCCTGGGTTGCCCGTACTGCCGAGCACAGGTTGGTCTTGCCGGACTTGCAGAATTTGCACTCGCCGCATTCAGCCGTGTACAGGGGAATGACGTGATCGCCTGGCTGGACGCTGGTGACGCCCTCGCCCACTTCCACCACGATGCCGGCGCCTTCATGCCCGAGCACGGCGGGGAAGACGCCTTCCGGGTCGTCGCCGGAAAGCGTAAAGGCATCGGTGTGGCACACACCGGTATGCGTGATTTTTACCAGCACCTCACCCTTTTTGGGCGGTGCAACGTCGATTTCAACGATCTGCAGCGGCTTG
This sequence comes from Janthinobacterium sp. 17J80-10, assembly GCF_004114795.1. Taxonomy (NCBI): domain Bacteria; kingdom Pseudomonadati; phylum Pseudomonadota; class Betaproteobacteria; order Burkholderiales; family Oxalobacteraceae; genus Janthinobacterium; species Janthinobacterium sp. 17J80-10. The sequence goes on from NZ_CP035311.1 coordinate 2,601,707, forward strand.
CCTGCTTCAAAGGCGACTGCGGCACGGCTTTTCATATCTTGCAACTCCTGTCTTGACAATGTCGGGGCAATTCAAGGACGGCAACCGCCGCACTTGCAAAACCGCTATGGTCCAAGAGTATAGTGGAAGCGGATTAAATACCACGCCCGCAGAAAATATCGGCACAAAATTATCATGCAGAAATTTTCCTGTGCTATGATTTACTTACAGCTTGTCCATACCTGAGATGATTCATGAAGTCGGGGCCACTTTTCACCGATAGAACTGGGCGCCGGGAATCGTCTCCGGTATTGGCAAGCTCGGCAACCTCGCATAGGCGGGGTTTTTTTTTAGGGCGTCCAAACGTGATCAAAAAACGGTTGATTGCGCTTGTCGATGGCGTTGGTCGATTGGTTTTACGACAAGACAGATTCCTGCATTGAACGCCATACGGTCATACATGGATAAGCTGCCGCGTCAGACGCTGATGCGTATCGTGCTGGGATGGGCAATTTTCCTTCTTGTCCTGGGCGGGTACTGGGGCCATCTGCACCACACGCATCAAGCCCAGATGCAGCGCGCCAAAGAACAGATGCACTTGCGCGCAGCGCAGACTGCGCATGCGCTGGCGCTGCAAACCGGCACCCTCATCGACCAGGTGCACTTCCTTGCCCAGCATCTCAGCGAACACTGGCTCAAGGATAACGAAGCGGAATTCCGCCGCGCCATTTCCCAGGCCCAGAAAGCGCTGCCGGATGGCGCGCTCGTCCAGGTCGCAATCGCCGATACGCTTGGCAATATCGTATTTTCCAACCTGACCAGCGATAGCAAAAGCGCTTCAGGGGTCTCCATCGCCGATCGCGAACACTTCAAGATCCACAGCCAGCGACAACCGCCACAGCTCTTTATCAGTCATCCCCTGTTCGGCAGGGTATCGAAGAAATGGGCGGTGCAATTTTCCCTGCCAATTATCCGGGATGGCCAGTTTGCCGGCGTGACCGTCATTTCCATCTCGCCGGAATACCTTTCCCGCGCCCTGCGCGATATCTTTCATGACCCCGCAAATGTCGCAATACTGCTGCGCGATGATGGCGCATATCTGGCCCGTTCCCACCAATTGGAGGAAGTTCTGGGAAAATTTGTGCCCAGCACGCGATCATTCCTGACTCGCCCGGATTTGCCAAGCGGCGCCTATGATACGGTAGCCCCCGTCGATGGCGTGCTGCGCCATTATGCGTGGCATCGTACTGCGAATGCGCCGCTGATTCTGAGCCTGGGCCTGGGCACTGAAGTGGCCCTGGCGCCGGTGGTTGCATCGCTGCGGGACAGCAAGCTGCACAATGCCCTGGGCAGCGCCATGCTGCTGCTGGCGGCGGCATTGATCACCCTGCTCTACATAAAAAACCGGCGTCAGACCGAGGACTTGCGCAACAGTAGCGAACAACTATCCCTGGTACTGCGTGGCGGGAACCTCGGCACGTGGGACTGGAACTACCGGACCAACATCCCGCATTTCAACGAACGCTGGCACGAACTGCTGGGATATGGCGAATCGGACGGCAGGATCACGCCGGATAACTGGACAAAGCTGCTCCACCCGGATGATGTGGACCAGGTGCGCGAAGCATTCAAAAGCCACCTGCGCGGCGATACTGCACAGTACGAAGCGGAATACCGCATCCGGCACCGCAATGGCAACTGGATCTGGTTTCTGGACCGGGGGCAGGTTGTCAGCCGCGGCCCCGATGGCCGTGCGCTGCGCGTTGCCGGGACGGTGCTCGACATCACCACGCGCAAGCATGCCGAAGTGGCGGAAGCCCAGTATCACGAACGTTTGGCCACGCTTTTGCAACGCTATCCGGGCGGCGTGCTGATGGAAGATGAGGTCGATGTCGTCGTCATGGCCAACCAGCTATTCTGTGACCTGTTCGATTTGCATGAAGCGCCGGAGACGCTGCGCGGGTGGTCGCACGGCCAGCTGCAGGCCCATCTTGGCGCATTGCGCGCCGACTGGCTGCACAGCCCCGACGGTGCCGGACGCGAACAGCGCAAAACCCTGGAAGCCACCACGGTCAGTGGCCGCATCCTGGAAATCGACTGGGTGCCGATTGCCGGGGAAAACGATTCCCTGGGTCGCGTCTGGTTTGTGCGCGACATCAGCCAGCGCAAGCAGCACGAAGCGCAATTGACGGCCATGGCGACTACGGATGCACTGACTGCGCTACCCAACCGCCGCAGCTTCATGATGTACCTGAATACGCTGGTCCGGGAAGTTGCCGAGTTCCCGCAGGACGGCGGTGCGCTGCTGATCCTTGACCTCGACCATTTCAAGCAGGTGAATGACACCTATGGCCACCCTGCAGGCGACGCCGTGCTGCAGCACGCTGCCCGCATCATTCGCAACTGTTTGCGTGAAAGTGACAGGGCTGCGCGCCTGGGCGGTGAAGAGTTCGCCGTGCTGTTGCCAAGGACCGGACCGCAAGATGCCAGGATGCTGGCGGACCGCCTGCGCGAAGCGCTCGCCGGCATGCCGGCGGCCACCGACAAGGGCGACATTGTGCTTACCGCCAGCATCGGGCTCACCATGCTGGCAGGCCTGGGCGCCGAAGAGGCCATCAGGCAAGCCGATGAAGCGCTGTACGCCGCCAAGGCAGCCGGCCGCAATCAGGTGCACATCTGGGGCCAGGCGCCTTCCGGCGGCTGACCGGACCTGCTCCCGCAGGGCTTTGCAAGCCTGGCGAAACGGCTAGCACCATCAAGGGCAGGTGCTGTCGACGGCATAGTAATCAACCCCGGTATTTCTCAGCTTGCTGGTGAAGAAGCTGTAGTTCATGCCCATGCGCTGGTTCGAACCCTTGGCATAGGCATAGCCCAGTTTTGCATAGGCCCGTCCGGCCGCGACATGGGCTGGATTGCTGGCCTTGAAACATCCGCCGCCTGCAAGCTTGGCGAGCGCCGCATCGACCTGGATGCGCGGCCTGGAAATCGCATTGCGGGAATCGCTGATATTTTTGCCGGTTGTGGCAAAGGCATTCAGGATTTCCGTTACCGAGGCAGTGGGCTTTTTGGATTTCAATACTGCCCAGGCGCCAGCCACGTGCGGTGCCGCCATGGAAGTGCCGTAATAATTGGCATAGGCGCTGCCCGGTACCGACGATTTGATGTCGGAACCCGGCGCCAGCAAGCTCAGGATAGGCGCGCTGTTCGAATAGCTGTCGACCACGTTGGACTTGGTGGTGGCACCCACGCTGATCGCCGACGAGATACACGCAGGCGAGGAAATCGCATTGGTTTCGCCGTTGTTGCCCGAGGCAATGATGGTCGCAATGCCGGCGTCGCGCAAGTTGTCGATCACGGGCTTGAGGGCATCGTTGTCGCAATTGCTGGTGTAGAGGCCGCCTCCCAGGCTCATGTTGACGGCGGCAATTTTGTGGGTATTGCGCAGGCTGTAGACGTATTCCAGGCCGCTCATGATATCGGACGTGAATGCCCCAAGCGCAGTATAGGCCCCCGAGACGTCTTCAAACGAGGTGAAGACCTGGACGGAAATAATTTTTGCTTCTTTTGCGACGCCGGAAAAACTGCTTCCTTTGCCAGCGGCGATACCCGCCACATGGGTGCCATGGCTGCAGGCCGAAATCGGGCAATCCTTGCCTGCCCCGACGCCGATTTGCGACAGGTCGCCATTCGGGCAAACCGATTTCGCTCCCTGGCCATTGGTTGAAAAACAGGCTTCGGCAACCACTTTGCCGCTCAGGAAAGGATGGCTCGAATCCACGCCGGTATCCAGAATCGCAACGGCCTGCCCGGTCCCCGTGCCGCCGGCAGTCCAGGCTTTATCGCCGCCAACCAGCGGAACACTTTGAGCCAGGCTGAGTTGCAGAACGGCGTCTTCCTGCACGCTGAGGACGTCTGCACTGCTGAGAATATGGGACAGTACTGCGGAGTTGGCCTGGACCACGACAAAGGGCTGCGTCACAAACTGCTTGCGCACGACATTGCCGAATTGGGCAACCCGGTTGATGAAGTTACTTTGCATATTGGCGATTGTCGCGCGTTGCGACTGCAGCTGCGCAGGGTCGAGCCGATGTTCGGGTTGCGCAGCGGTCCGCAGTTTCACGATCAGGCGAACGCTGCCCTTGTTAGCGATTCTGTCTTGAAAATTTTTCTGGATCGACGCATTGCCGGGCGCATTGGGCGTATCCAGCAAGAGCGGCGGCAAAGCCAATAACGCCTGATTTTGCGGAAAGGACTGGGCATGCGCAGCGCCTGTCGACAAGACAATAATCAAGCCAATTGTGCTCCGTAAAATATTGCGCGCGAATGAACGGTGATGCATGACTCTCTCCCAAAGAATTGCAGTTAGTTATTTCTAACAATGGCAATGTTGCTAACAGCAATAAATTGCCATCGATTAACACTTAAATTAGTTTTCTTTTTAACAACATTTAATGTTGCCGGAATTTTAACTTTTTAAGTTATTAAAAGTACAATTTCCAATTGAAATATCTGTTATGCGTTTTTGGCATAGCACAAAAAAATCCCCGCATCAGCGGGGATCCTTGTGTCGTGAGAATGTGTTTTTTCAGTGCACTGGCGTTTCAGCCTGCCGACGCATTTGCGCCAGCCGGAAAAGCATGTCCTCGATCTGATGAAATAAAGGCCTGGCGGCAATGTCGCTATTCAGGCAAGCCGATTTCAGGTCATCGAGTTGTTCCAGGAGCCCCTGGGAGCGATCCGCCAGACTGCATCGCACGATCAATTCTTCCAGCAGGTAACCAAAGGCGCGCACTTCAAGTCGCTGCAATCCCTGGGCAGCTCGCGACTCAGGCGCAAACAATGATGCCGCGCCAAAATCCCCCAGCAAGGCAACGCCATTTCCGGAGTGGAGAATATTGTGAGCATACAAGTCGCCATGCATAATGCCTTGATCATGCAAATGCCTTGCAGCCGAGGCAATCCCATGCGAGATTCCCAGGATCTGGGCCGGTTCGAACGACAATCCTGCGGCATAAATATCGCGCGTGCAGCTATCCAGGCTGGGCGGCCCGGCAAGTGCGCGGAATTCCGGATCGACAAGGGGCATGACCAGGCCTGTTGCACTTGCCGGATGCGCTGTCACCCTGCCCTCTATCGGGATCAGGTTCGGATGCGTGCCGGCGGCAAGCCAGGACGCCATTTCCGAATCCGGCAAGCCGTCACTGGTGACCGCACCCTTGAACATCTTCACAGCAACGGGCCGCACTTCCATGCCATGCCGATGGTCGGCGCGATGAATCACGCCGGACGCACCTTCGCCCAGCTTGCCCTGAAGTTGCAATGCATCCCAGTCGATGCTGGCAACCGGTGTCGCTGCCAGCGCAAGCTGTTCCCGCGCCTCGCAGAATGGATTGCCTGCATAAGCAAGCCAGGACAGGCGCGGTAACGACAGCAGCCATTCAGGAAGTTCGCGCAACCGATTGGCAGAAATACGCACCAGCTCCAGGCGCGAACAGGCGGACATGGTCGCAGGCAGGTCCTGCAGCCGATTTCCGGCGAGCGCGAGTTTCTGAAGTTCGCGGCAATTGCCGATTTCAGCGGGCAGTTCTTCAATCTGGTTATCGGTCAGGATCAACCAGCGCAGGTTCGCGGGGATTGATTTGGCAGATACCGTCTTGATGTGATTGGCCTTGAACGCGACCATGCTCAGCTGCGGGCATTGTCCCAGGACTTCGGGCAGTTCCGTGAACTGGTTATCCGAACAAAAAATGATGCGCAGCTTGCGCAGGCGCGGCAAGTCGTCTGGGAGCGATGACAAGGCATTGCCGGACAAGTCGAGAATTTCCAGGGTCTCGGCGAGGTCGAAAATTTCGCGCGGGAAGTCAGTCAGGCCACAGGCCAGTTTCAGGCGTTGGATACCGATGAGTTTTCCGGTGCGGAGCTGCTCTAGGGTTTGGGTCACGAATGTCCTGATGCTGGAGGCGGTTAAAAAAAATCCCCGCATGCGCGGGGATTTTCTTTTCTGGCGGAGAGGGTGGGATTCGAACCCACGGTAGGGGGATACCCTACGCCTGATTTCGAGTCAGGTACATTCGACCACTCTGCCACCTCTCCTGAAACGGTCGATCCCGGCATGTGGATGCCGGCAAGCCTGAAATTATATCAGAGTCTTTCTTTTTCGTGCAGCATTTCCATTAACTCTGCGGCACCAGGCGTTCCAGACCACCCATGTAAGGCTGCAGGATTGCCGGAATTTCCACGCTGCCATCGGCCTGCTGGTAGTTTTCCAGCACGGCCACCAGGGTCCGGCCAACCGCCAGGCCAGAGCCGTTCAGGGTATGCACCAGCTCCGGCTTGCCCTGCGCATTGCGGAATCGTGCCTGCATGCGGCGCGCCTGGAAGGCTTCGCAGTTGGAAACCGAAGAAATCTCGCGGTAGGTATTCTGCGCCGGCAGCCAGACTTCCAGGTCATAGGTCTTGGCAGCGCCAAAGCCCATGTCGCCCGTGCACAGCGTGATGACGCGGTAAGGCAATCCCAGCTTCTTCAAGATGTTTTCGGCATGGCCGACCATCTCTTCGAGCGCCTCGAAGGATTTTTCCGGGTGGACGATCTGCACCATCTCGACCTTGTCGAACTGGTGCTGGCGGATCATGCCGCGGGTGTCGCGGCCATAGCTGCCGGCCTCCGAGCGGAAGCACGGGGAATGGGCCGTCATCCGGATCGGCAGGGCGTCGCCGGCGACGATTTCATCGCGCACGATATTGGTCAGCGAAACTTCCGAAGTCGGGATCAGGTAGAGCGACTCGCCCTCGCCTTCCTGGCCGCCCTTCTTCACCGCGAACAGGTCCGCCTCGAACTTGGGCAACTGGCCTGTGCCGCGCAGGGAATCGGCATTGACGATGTAGGGTGTGTAGCACTCGGTGTAGCCATGCTCGGCGGCATGCGTGTCGAGCATGAATTGCGCCAGCGCCCGGTGCAGGCGGGCGATGCCGCCCTTCATGACAGCAAAGCGCGAACCGGTCAGCTTGGCGGCGACATCGAAGTCGAGGCCGAGGGCCGCGCCAACGTCGACATGGTCCTTCACTTCGAAATCGAAAGTACGCGGGGTGCCCACCTTGCGCAATTCGACATTGCCCGACTCGTCGGCCCCCACAGGCACGGATTCGTGCGGCAGGTTCGGAATCGCGCTCACAAATTCGGCCATCTGCCCCTGCACCTCGTCCAGGCGTGTGGCAGACGCCTTCAGTTCGTCGCCAATGCCGCCCACTTCAGCCAGGACAGCCGAGGCATCCTCGCCCTTGCCCTTGAGGATACCGACCTGCTTGGACAGGGAATTGCGCTTGCCCTGCAATTCCTCGGTGCGGGTCTGGATTTGCTTGCGCTCGGCTTCCAGCGCATTGAAAGCGGCTACATCGAGCTTGAATTTGCGGGCGGCCAGGCGGGCGGCAACGCTGTCGATGTCTTTGCGAAGGAGTTGGATGTCGATCATGGCGGATGCAAAAGTATTCTATCGAAAACCGCCATTGTACCAAGCCGAGCAGCACTAGAGCCAGACGCCCCTGCCCGCCCCGGCTTCTTTTGCAATCAGCCCAGCCTCAGGCAACATCGACAACAACATTTCCCATGACCTTGCCGCCTTCCACTGCCTCGTGCGCATCGGCGATCTGGTCAAGCGAAAAACGCGCGCCGATCGCATGCTTCAGGCGTCCCGCGGCCAGCAAGTCGCTGATTGCATCCAGGCCTTGCCGGCGCTGTTCCGGGGTCAGATCGTAGACCAGGAAAAACAGCAATTGCAAGGAATTCATCAGCATCGGGCGGAACGGGATGACGTGGTCCTCCATCGAATTCGATCCATAGCAGACGATTTTGCCATGCGGCATGAGCGCACCTTCGCGCACCAGGTTGACTGTGGTGGAAAAATCCATGTCGATGATGGCATCCACGCCGCGCTGCCCGGTCAGTTCGCGCACCCGCTGCGTTACCGGCTCGGTCTTGTAATTGATGGTCTCGGCAACGCCGGCTGCGCGTGCATGCTGCGCCTTTTCTTCGGATCCGACCGTGCCGATCACGCGGGCGCCGCCGAGCACGGCAAACTGGGCGGCGTAGTGCGCCACCGCAGAGGCTGCGCCAATCAACAGGATGCTCTTTCCCTGGAGTTCACCGAGCAGGCGCACCGCCTCAAAGGCAGTCAGTGCAGGGATGCCCAGGCAAGCAGCGGCAGCGAAGTCGCAGCCTTCCGGCAGCCTGACTGCCTGTGCCGCGGGCACCGCGATGTATTCGGCGGCCGTTCCCATCGGGCGCTGCCACTGGCCATTCCATATCCATACCCGTTCACCAATGCGCGCCGGCGGCACACCCTCGCCAACGGCATCGATGACGCCGCCGGCATCGCTGTGCGGAATGATGAACGGCCCGTTCAGCGGGCGACCGCGGCGAGATTTCACATCCGAGGGATTTACGCCAGAAACGTGGATCTTCACCCGCACTTCGCCATGACCGGGTTCCGGCATGGGCATCTCGCCAACAATCAGCGTCTCGCGCGCCGCGCCGTTTTTTTCATACCATGCTGCCTTCATCATGCATACTCCTGTATTTTTTCAGTCGCCGGATATCCGGCATATCGCGCAATTGCGCTCGTGTTACAGCAGCTTTTCCAGCTCGTGGCGCTTGACCTTGCCCGTTTCACTGCGCGGTATATCGGCAGCGTCGACAAACCGCACGTCTTTCGGAATCTTGTAGCCGGCGATGGCGTTGCGGCACAGGGCGATCACATCCTCCTCTGTCAGCGTAGCATCGCGCCGCACCACGAAGGCGGCCGGCACCTCGCCCCATTTGCTGTCGGGCTTCCTGACCACGGCAACTTCAGCGATGCGCTCGCTCGTCAGCAGGACCTTTTCAATCTCGGCGGGATAAACATTTTCCCCACCGGACTTGATCATGTATTTTTTGCGATCGACAAACGCGAGGGTGCCGTCCGCATTGCGACGGAACATGTCGCCCATATGGAACCAGCCGTTGCGAAAGTCCTTCTGGTTCGTCTCTTCCGCATTCCAGTAGCCGCTGAACAGCGTGGCGCTGCGCAGGCTCATTTCACCGACCTCGCCGACAGGCACTTCGCGGTCGTCATCGTCTACCAGGCGCACCTGGCAAAATGAGCTTTGTTCCTTGTCGAAGCCGGTGGGCAGGTGACCAATCGGGATCAAGGACTTGCTGGCCGGCGCCATGCCGGTTTCGGTGGCGCCAAAACTGTTCAGGAACGGCGCCTGCAGCACCGTGGTCAGTTCGGCGATGAGTTGCGGCTGCAGCAGGTCCGCCATCGAACCGATCAGCTTGATCCCCTTCGGTACGATCTTGCGCTCCCGCACTTCGGCCATGGTGCGTTCGATCATGCCCGGCACCATGATCAGCCAGTTGATCTTTTCGCTGGCGATGGCATCGCCGACTTCCTTCTGCTTAAAGCCGTCAACGATCCGCACCTTGCCGCCCTGCAGCAGCGACGCCAGCGACAGGTCTGCGCCAGACAGATGAAACAGCGGCGACCAGGCCACATAGGTTTCGTCCGAGGTCAGCCCCCAGTCGGCAAACATCAGCGCGGCGCGGGCAATCATGGCGCGATGGCTGATCAGCGCGCCTTTGGGAAAGCCGGTAGTGCCGCTCGTGTAGAGAATCAGCAAGCCATCTTCCGGATGCACCGTTGACGACGGCTCCGCGCTGCTGGCCTGCTGCAGCAAGGTTTCGTAGGCATCACCGAATTCGATGCGCTGCGCGATCCCCAGGCCAAGGCGGTCAACAGCCGGGCCGTGGCGTGCCGAATGGATCACCAGTTTTGGACTGACCAGGTTGATGCAGTGGCGCAGTTCGGCATCCGACTGGCGCCAGTTCTGGCAGGCGGCTATGGCGCCGGTCTTGGCACAGGCCAGTTGCACCTCAATATACTCGGTGCGGTTTTCCGACATGATTGCGACCCGGTCGCCGCGCCCGATACCGCTGCCCAGCAGGACATTGGCCAGGCGGTTGACGCGTTCGTTGAGCTGCATGTAGCTCAACGAACGCCGCTCATCCCGGATCGCGATGCCCGCGCCGCGCGCCATGACGCGCAGGCGGAACAATTCCCCCATCACCGGTCCGGCACCGGCCGCCTCGATCAACTCTATCGATTCCATTGCTGACATCCTGATGAATAAATTATTTCAACTGAAGCAGGCGCCGCCGTTCACATCCACCACCGCGCCATGCATGTAGCTGGCTGCCGGGCTGGCGAGAAATGCTGCAACGCGGGCGATTTCCAGCGGCTGTGCAAGGCGTCCTGCCGGGATCTTGCGCGTATCGACTGTCTCGTTCTGCAGCATCGGCGTGGCAGTCGCGCCCGGCGCGAGGCCATTGACGCTTACGCCATGGGAAGCTGCGCGCAAGGCCAGCCAGCGCACCAGGGTATGCAGCGCGCCCTTGCTGGAGGCATATTGCGCGCCTGACAGCAGGCCGCCGCTGCGCCCGGCCAGCGAGCCAAGCAACACGATTCGCCCCGATTTCTTCGCAATCATTTGCTGCATCGCCAGTTGCGCCAGCAGGGTCGGCCCGCGCAGGTTGATATTGAAGACGCGCTGGAAGCTCTCTTCCCATTCCTGGCTGCCTGGTTCCAGTTCACGCTCTTCCGGCAATATCGCCGCAGTGACGATCAGTGCATCGATATCGCCGATCGCGGCGCAAAAGCGCTTGACGTCTTCGACCGAGCCCACGTCCAGCGCATGCGCTTGCACCCGGGGGCCGTATTGCGCCTGGATCCGCTCGGCGGCGGCCTGAGGCGCGGCGCGGTCCGCGAGGATCAGCTGCGCCCCCAGTTGCGCGCAGATTTCCGCGCAAGGTTCGCCGATGCCGCCGACGCCGACAATGGCGACGCGGCAGGAATCCATGGCAATGCCCATCAAGTCCGACATATTTTCGATCTCCATTTACTTCCACATGGCGCACTTGGATTCGGCCTTGGTGGTGAAGGCGTCGGCTGCGGGAATCGTCTGCACGATCTTGTAGTAATCCCACGGATACTTCGATTCCGCCGGGGTCTTCACCTGGATCAGCTTCAGGTCGCTCATCAGGCGGCCATCTTCGCGGATCATCGCATTGCTGGTGTACATGTCGTTGACCGGGTTTTTCTTCAGGTACGCCATGACCTTGTCGCTGTCGTCCGTGCCCAGCGTCTTGACCGCTTTCAGGTACGTCATCGTGGCCGAGTAGGTCGAGGCATGCAGGGCGGTGGGCATGCGCTTCATCACGGCAAAGTAACGCTTGGACCAGGCGCGCGATTCCGGGCTCTGGTCCCAGTACCAGCTGTCGGTCGAGTACAGGCCCTGGGTCTGCTGCAGCCCCAGCGCATGCACGTCGGTGATGAACATCAAGAGCACCGCCATCTTCATGGTCTTGTTCACGCCGAATTCGTTGGCGCCCTTGATGGCGCTGACGAGGTCATTGCTGGCATTGGCAAAGCCCAGCACCTGCGCCTTGGAAGCCTGCGCCTGCATCAGGAAGGACGAGAAGTCCGACGCATTCAGGGGATGGCGCGCCGCGCCGATCACGGTGCCGCCATTGGCCTTGACCACCTTGGCGGAATCGCCTTCGAGCGACATGCCGAAGACATAGTCGGCCGTCAGGTAATACCAGCTCTTGCCGCCCTGCTTGACCACCGCCGAACTGGTGCCGCGTGCTGCTGCCACGGTGTCGTAGCCGTAGTGCACCATGTAGGGATTGCAATCCTCATTGGTGATGCGGCCGGTGCCGGTGGCGGGGATGAGGAAGACCTTTTTCTTTTCTGCGGCGATCTTGCCGACCGCCAGCATGACGGCGGAATTGGAGCCGGCCATGAGCAAGTCGACGCCGTCGCGGTCGACCCATTCGCGCGCCTTGCTGGAGCCGATGTCGGCCTTTTGCAAGTGGTCGGCATAGACCATCTCGATTTTCTTGCCATTGATGGCGCCACCCATGTCGGCAATCGCCATCTTGATGGCTTCGATGCCGCCCTGGCCGGAAATGTCGGCATACACGCCGGACATGTCGGTGATCATGCCGATTTTGACGGTGTCGCCGGAAATCTGCGCCGCAGCAGGAGCGCCCAGTCCCAGGGCAAATGCGCCGCCGGTGGCCAGCGCCACGGCTTTCAGGCTGAATTTTCGTGAATTTTTCATTGCTGTCTCCATGATTGAATTACGCCGTCTATCCGGCTTTCTGCATGCTGCTCTCCGCACCACGTCCTTTTTCGTCCGTCGGCCTATCGTCCCGGTTCCCCGGAGGGACGCCTTCGAGTCCGTAACGCACAAATTTCATGTAGGTATCTGCAACAAAATCCGGCAATTTCGGCGCACCGCCTTCCTCGTGCGTATAGTTGCGGGCAAGGTAATCACGTGCCGCCATCAGAATTTGCGCGATCACTTCCAGCTCGCGCGGCTCGTATCCGGGAAATTCGCCATTGGCGTGCGAGCGCAGCAGAAAACGCATGTAGTTATCAAACACGTTTTTCATGTGCGCCTCATGACCCTCAGGCGAAAAAAGATAAGCTTCGTTCAGGATGCGGAAAAATTTCGGCGCGATCTGCAGGAAGGAAAAGAAAGCATGAAATTGCTGTTCTTCCAGTTCTGCAAAGCTGTGCCCCCCTGTCAGCTTGCCCTTGACGTAAGTCAACAGGTTGCGACCGACTGCCGGCATCAGTTCGTCAAGGATTTCCTGGCGGGAGTCGAAATAATTGTAGAAAGTACCCTGCCCCACGCCTGCCTTCTGGGTAATCAGCGTGATCGAGGCATTGGCAAAACCCTTTTCGCCGACCACCTCGGCAGCCGCTTGCAGCAGCGCATCGCGCGTCTGCTCGGACTTTTCGATGCGACGCTTGCCGCGTGGTGCCTTGCCCGCCGCAACCGGCGGTTTTTTGTCCGGCATGTTCATTGCCGTGCTCCTTCTTTTGCTGCATGGCCAAGCAACATCTGCAATGGCTGTTCGATGTAATGGACGATACGGTTCAGGAAACGCAAGCCGGACACGCCATCCAGCAGCCGATGGTCGCCTGCCAGCACCAGTCCCATTTCCTGGGTCAGCGCCGGTCGTCCCTCGGCATCCGGGCGAAATTGCTTGCTGATGCTGCCCACGCCAAGAATCATGGCCTGGCCGGGATTGATGATCGGCGTCATGAATTTGACATTGAACATGCCTGCATTGGAAACGGTAATCGCACCGCCTTGCATCTCCGGCACGCTCAGGGCCCCCGCACGCGCGCGCTCGACCAGGCGGCTGCTGGTCTGCGCCAGCGCGTTCAGGCTTAGCCTGCCCGCATCCCGCAGCACAGGCACAAACAATCCCTTGTCGGTATTGACGGCGACGCCGACGTCCGCGCTGTGAAACCGCAGGATATCGCCATCCGACCACACCGCATTGGCGTCAGGCAGGTCGACCAGGGCGCGGCCGACTGCCGCCAGCACGAAATGATTGATAGTCAGGCGTACTGCCGGATCGCTGCCATTAATCTCGGCGCGCAACGCCAGGAGCTTTGTCACTTCCGCCTCGACCGCGAGATAAAAATGCGGCACCTGCTGTTTGACCGCGACGAGGCGGCGCGCTGTTGCCGCCTGCACCAGGCCTGGCTTGATGCGTTCGACCGCACCGGTTGCTGTTTCATCGGCGGGCATTGCGCCGGGTGCTGCTGCAGGCACGGACGCGGCTGTCGCGGCGGCAGTCGCTACCGTTGCAACTGCCGCCTCGCGCGCCTGCAGGTAATCCCGCACGTCCTGCGCGCGCACCGCATTGCGCGGGCCGGTACCCGCCACGGCAGCGAGGTCGACATTGTCCATTGCGGCAAGCCGCCGCGCCATCGGCGAGGAACGTATGCGCAGCGCCACTCCGGCCGGAGGCGTCATTGCGGCATTGGCATACGCCTGTGCCACCGGCATCGCGGCAGTAGGCGGCGGCGCCAGTTGCACGGCAGCTGCAGGCGCAGGTGCGATGGCTGCCCCGGACTCTTCGCCGGCGGCGCCGTCATCCCACCAGCCAATGACTTCGCCCACAGTCAACGTCTGTCCGATCACGGCAACGGCCTCGGCCAGCACACCGTCGGCCTCAGCCGGAATTTCGTTGGCGACCTTGTCGGTTTCCACCACAAACAATGTTTCACCCGCCTTGAAGGAAGCACCGGGCTTGACGGACCATTCGGCGATCACGCCTTCCGTCATGGTGAGCCCCAGTTTCGGCATCAGTAACTTGCGTTTCATCGGGTTTCCTGAAATTAAATTGCGTTACTGGCGTCCGCCCGCCATCGCCGCACGCACCGCGTCGGCAATGTCGGCAGGCTTGATCACGTACTGGGCTTCAAGCGATGTCGCAAATGGCACCGGCATGAAGGGGGAACCGACACGCATGACCGGGGCATCCAGTTCATAAAAGACGTTTTCGGTAATGCTGGCGGCGATTTCCGCGCCACAGCCGTACGATTTGACCGCCTCGTGCACTACCACTACGCGATGCGTGCGGGTGACGGACTCGTACACGGTCGCCTCGTCCCAGGGCTGCAGCGAGCGCAAGTCGATCACCTCAATGTCGATATTCTCGGCCTCCAGCTGCTTTGCCACCTGCAGCGCGGTGTGCACGGTACTGCCATAAGTAACGATGGTGACGTCGCGTCCCGGGCGCACGATACTGGCCTTACCAATGGGTGCAACAACCGTGGCATCGAACTCGCCGCGCTTGCCATACATGGCCTTGTGCTCGATGAACACCACCGGATCCGGATCGTCGATGGCCGCACGCAGCAGGCTATAGGCATCCTGGGGATTCGACGGGCACACCACCTTCAGCCCCGGCACATGGGCGAACCAGGCTTCCAGGCATTGCGAATGCTGGGGGCCGGCGTTGAGCCCGCCGCCGTGCGGCGTGCGCAACACCATCGGCACATTGAATTGTCCGCCGAACATGAACCTGGCCTTGGCCGCCTGGTTCACCATCGCATCCATCGCCAGGGTAACGAAATCCATGAACATGATTTCGACCACAGGCTTCAGCCCCGTCATGGCAGCACCCACGGCTGCCGAAACGATGGTCGATTCGGAAATCGGCGTATCGATCACCCGGCGTGCGCCGAACTTGTCCAGCAAGCCGCGCGTCGCCTTGAAGGACCCGCCCGCGCGCGCGACATCCTCGCCCATCACGATCACGCTTTCGTCAGCCGCCATGCCATCCTGCAGCGCCCGATTGATCGCTTCCATATAACGAATTTCAGCCATTTCTTATCCTTGTGCCGCAGTGGCCGTATAGACATCCGCAAAAGCCTGCGCAAAATCCGGCTGCCTGTCAGCACGGCCGGCAAGCACCGATGCCGCCACCTGGGCCTCTACTTCGGCGTCGATGCCATCCATGACTGCCGCCGCCACGCCGCGCTGTTCGATCAGGGCGCGGGCGCACCTGAGCGGGTCGAGGCCATCCGCCGCCGTCAATTCCTCGGCGTTGCGGTATTTCTGCGAGTCGCCCTCGAAGTGGCCGCGTATCCGGTGCGTCTTGCACTCGAGAATGCGCGGTCCGCCGGTGCGCGCCTGGCCCGCCAGTTCCTGCGCTGCCATTGCCACGTCGTCGACATTGTTGCCGTCCACCAGCACATGCGGAATGCCGAAGGCACGGCCGAGATCGCCCAGCGCTGCGACAAACTGCTCGCTGGTCGGGGAAAATTCCGACCACCCATTGTTTTCGCAGACGAACAGGATCGGCAGCTTCCACAATGCCGCCATGTTCAGGCTTTCATGCAGCACGCCTTCGGCCATGGCGCCATCACCGAAGAACACGGCGGCCACGCCGCCGGTACCGCGGACCGAATGGGCCAGCGCGCTCCCCAGGGCAACCGGAATGCCGGCGCCGACGATGCCATTGGCGCCGAGGATGCCCTTGCTCCTGTCGGCCACATGCATGGAGCCGCCGCGGCCGCGGCAAATGCCGCCGTCCTTGCCCATCAATTCCTTGAAGAACAGGTCGATATCCATGCCGCGCGCGATCACATGCCCGTGACCGCGATGGTTGGTCGCCACGGTATCGCGCTCTTCCAGCGCGGACATCACGCCGGCAGCTACTGCCTCCTGGCCAATGCTCAGATGGATAAAGCCGGGAATTTCGCTATCGGCAAACAACTTGATCAGGCTGCTTTCCGCAGTCCGGATCAGACGCATGGTCCGGTAAAGAGACAGCAGGGACTGGCTGTCAGTATTTTTTTTCATTGGCTTGGAAAGCTTGCGCTTTGCTTTTGATTTTCATTCGAAAAGTGTTCAGGCAGCCGTCATGCCGGCTGCCGCAAACCACCGTACATGTCCCAGCTGCAGCCGACCAGCCAGCCGCCATCCACGGGCAAATTGACGCCGGTAATGGCACTGGCGCGTTGCGACAGCAGGAAGCTCACCGCATCGGCCACCTGGGACGGCAGCACTAGCTGACCCAGCGGTGTATTCTGGATTGCGCCGCTGACTTCGCGCTCGCCCCGATCGATCGCTTCCTGCAGCATGGGCGTGAGCGTGTAACCGGGCGCCACGGCGTTGACGCGGATGCCGGATGGCCCCCATTCCGCCGCCAGGCATTGCGTCATGCTGATCACCGCAGCCTTGGCCGGCGCGTAGGAGTGCAGCGGCATGGAACGCGATCCGGCGACGGACGAGATGTTGACGATGGCGCCGCGCTTGCGGGCGCGCATGCCTTCGGAAAACGCCAGGGCCGCGATATAGGAACCGCGAAAATCGATGCTTTGCACCCGGTCCCACTGCGCCACATCGAACTGTTCTGGCGGCAGCGGCGGCTGGGTAATGCCGGCGCTGTTGACGAGGCCATACACCGGGCCGGCTTCGCGCTCGATCTGGCGTGCCAGCGCGCGAATGCTTTGCTCATCGGTAGCATCAAAAGCAAAGGCCATGGCACCGATGCGCGCAGCAACGTCCCGCGCCAAATCAATCTGGACATCGGCAAGCACCACCCGATACCCGTCGTTGACCAGCAATTCGGCACAACTCGCGCCAATGCCGCTTGCCCCGCCGGTGATGACGACGATCGGATTGTCCGCTCCGGGCATATCATGTCTCCATTGTTTTGATTATTTACGAATTACGAATCGCGATTCATAATTCGTAATATAGGTCGATAGCCCGGACATGTCAAGAAGGATCCGCAAGAAAAAACCGGCATTTCCAGAGGAAAATGCCGGTTTCGATCGGGCTGATAAGAATCTGACAAGCTGGGGGTGCCGACGCTATTTTCGGTCCTTTTTCCTCGCCGCCTCGTCTAATGACTTCAGCCACGCCAGCTTCTCGCCGATCTTGCCTTCCATGCCGCGCGGCACCGGGCGATACCAGTGTGGCTCGGCCATGCCGTCCGGCAGATAAGTCTCCCCTGCCGCATACGCATCCGGCTCGTCATGGGCATAGCGGTATAGCTTGCCGTAACCCAGTTCTTTCATCAGCTTGGTCGGCGCATTGCGCAAATGTTCCGGCACGCCGCGCGACTTGTCCTTGGCGACGAAGGCGCGCGCCGCATTGTAGGCGTTGTACACCGCGTTCGATTTGGCCGCGCACGCCAGGAAAATGACCGCTTCGGCCAGCGCCAGCTCGCCTTCGGGCGAGCCGAGCCGTTCATACGTTTCGGCGGCGTCCAGCGTGATGCGCAGCGCGCGCGGATCAGCCAGGCCGATATCCTCGGTGGCCATGCGCACCAGGCGGCGCGACAGGTAGCGCGGATCGGTGCCGCCGTCGAGCATGCGCACCAGCCAGTACAGGGCAGCATCCGGATTGGAGCCGCGCACCGACTTGTGCAGTGCCGAGATCTGGTCGTAAAAGGCGTCGCCACCCTTGTCGAAGCGCCGCAGGGCGTCCCCCAGGCATTCAGCCAGCAGGGCCTTGTCAACCCAATCCTGTTCCTTGGCCGCCGCGGCACGGGCAACGATTTCGAGGTTGTTCAACAGCTTTCTGCCATCGCCATCGCCGCTGGCAACCAGCATGGCCTTGGCCTCGGGCTCGAAATCCAGGCCTTCAAGCGCCTCGATGCAGGCACGGTCCACCAGCGCCTCGAGGTCATCCTCGGTCAGCGACTTCAGCACGTAGACGGCGGCACGCGACAGCAAGGCGCTGTTGACTTCAAAGGAAGGGTTTTCGGTCGTGGCGCCGATGAAGGTAAACAAGCCGCTTTCCACATGCGGCAGGAAGGCATCCTGTTGGCTCTTGTTGAAGCGGTGCACCTCGTCGACAAACAGGATGGTGCGGCGGCCGGAATTGGCGCGCACGATTTGCGCCCGTTCGACTGCCTCACGGATTTCCTTGACGCCCGAGAGTACTGCGGACAGCGCAATGAATTCGGCATTGAAGCTTTGCGCCATGAGGCGCGCCAGCGTGGTCTTGCCCACGCCCGGCGGCCCCCACAGGATCATGGAATGCGGCTCGCCCGATTCGAAAGCCACCCGCAGCGGCTTGCCGGAACCGAGCAGGTGCTGCTGGCCGATGACTTCTTCCAGGGATTGCGGACGCAGGCGCTCCGCGAGTGGTGCGGCAGCCATCTACTGCTCAAAAACGTCGGCGCCCTTCGGCACCGTGAACTTGAACTGACCAGCCTTCATCGGCGGATTTTTTTCGAATTTCTTGAAGGTCAACAGCGATACCTGGCCAAAGGAATCGCGCAATTCCATTGCCTGCGGTACGCCATCCTTCAAGCCAATCCCGATCTGGTCGAAGGTCGTGTCGCGCGCCATGGGCGTGGCCTGCAGCCACTCGAGGCCATCCTTGCTGCCGGCGTCTTTCAGGATGAAATTCTTTTCCAGGTCATTGCTGCCGAACAGGATCGCCGCCGGCGAAGAACCCAGCGCATTGCCGAGCTTGCGCACCGTGACCTGGTTCAGGTCCTTGTCATAGATATAAAGCTTCTCGCCATCGGCCTGCAGCAATTGCTCATACGGCTTTTCATACAGCCAGACGAACTTGCCGGGACGGGCAAAGGTGAAGCTGCCGGTCGATTCCTTCGATACCATGGGCTTGCCATCCTTGCCAGCCTTCACCAGGCGCTGGGAAAATTCGCCTTGCGCAGACTTGGTAGTGGCAACAAAGGTCTTGAACTGCTCCAGTGCCGACGCTGCCGCCACACCAGGCAGCATGGCGACTGCCGCTGCGCCAGCGCATAGCAGCGCGCGCAACGCACCGAAGGCACGGTCGGGTGTGCGCATATGTTGCATCGATTTCAAAATGTTTCCTATTCGCTCGTATTACCTGCAGGCACCAGAATTTCCCGGTTGCCATTGGATTGCATGGTTGACACCATGCCGCTCTGCTCCATCTGTTCGAGCAGGCGTGCAGCCCGATTGTAGCCGATGCGCAGGTGACGCTGCACGAGCGAGATCGAAGCGCGGCGATGTTTCAGGACCACGGCGACGGCCTGGTCATACAGCGCATCGGCTTCACCGCCGCCGGCACCCTCGCCGCCCAGCGCGCCGCCCTCGCCGCCTTCTTCCAGCGCCCCGCCTTCGAGGATGCCTTCGATGTAGTTGGGTTCGCCCTGTGCCTTCAGGTGGGTGACCACGCGGTGCACTTCCTCATCCGAGACAAAGGCGCCGTGCACGCGGATCGGCAGGCCGGTTCCCGGCGGCATGTAGAGCATGTCGCCCATGCCGAGCAAGGCTTCGGCGCCCATCTGGTCGAGAATGGTGCGCGAATCGATCTTGCTGCTGACCTGGAAAGCGATGCGGGTCGGGATATTCGCCTTGATCAGGCCGGTAATGACGTCCACCGAGGGCCTTTGCGTTGCCAGGATCAGGTGAATGCCGGCGGCGCGCGCCTTTTGCGCGATGCGGGCGATCAGCTCTTCCACCTTCTTGCCCACCACCATCATCAGGTCGGCCAGTTCGTCGATGATGATGACGATGGTCGGCAGTTTTTCCAGCGGCTCGGGCGCGTCCGGCGTCAGGCTGAAGGGATTCGGGATTTTTTCTTCCTTCTTGTCCGCGTCGGCGATCTTGTTGTTATAGCCGGCCAGGTTGCGCACGCCAAGTTTGCTCATGAGCTTGTAGCGCCGCTCCATCTCGCCCACCGCCCAGTTCAGCGCATGGCCGGCCTGGCGCATGTCGGTGACGACCGGCGCCAGCAAGTGCGGAATGCCTTCATACACCGACATTTCCAGCATCTTGGGATCGATCAGGATCAGGCGCACATTGTTTGGATCGGCCTTGTAGAGCAGCGACAGGATGGTGGCATTGATGCCCACCGACTTGCCCGAACCGGTCGTGCCCGCCACCAGCAGGTGCGGCATCTTGGCCAGGTCTGCCGTGACCGGATTGCCGGCGATATCCTTGCCGAGCGCCACCGTCAGGCTGGATGTGCTGTCGTTGTAGACCTTGGAGCCGAGGATCTCGGTCAGGCGCACGATCTGGCGCTTTGGGTTGGGCAACTCCAGCCCCATGTAATTCTTGCCCGGGATGGTTTCGACCACGCGGATCGAAGTCAGCGACAGCGAACGCGCCAGATCCCGCGCCAGGTTGACGATCTGGCTACCTTTGACGCCCGTGGCCGGCTCGATTTCATAGCGGGTGATCACGGGGCCCGGATAGGCCGCCACCACCTTGGCATCGACGCCGAAATCGGATAGCTTTTTCTCGATCAGGCGGCTGGTGAACTCCAGCGTCTCGACACTGACGGTTTCCTGCGACGGCGGCGCATCATCCAGCAACGACAGCGGCGGCAGGTTGGTGTCGCTCAGGTCGGCAAACAGCGATACCTGTTTTTCCTTTTCTACCCGTTCCGACTTCGGCACCGCGACCACTTGCGGTTCGATGCGGATCGGCGGCGCCACATCGATTTTCGCGCGCTCCTGCACCACGGCCACTTCCCGCTTGACTGCAGCTTCGTGGCCCAGCTTGCGGTCTTCACGAACGGCATTGAGTTTGCGGATCGCGGCAATCGTCCATTCGATGCCGGCGCCAATCTTTTCCGCCACCGTCAGCCATGAAACCTGGAACAACAGGCTGAAACCGATGCCGAATACGAGCAGCAGCAGCAAGGTTGCGCCGGTAAAACCGAAGGCATTGTAGGCGGCGGCGCCAAACACTTCGCCCAGCACGCCGCCGGGCGCGCGCGGCAAGGCGGCCTTGAGGGAGTGCATGCGCAGGTATTCGATCGCCACGCTGCCGGAAATCAGCAGCACGAAGCCGATCGCGCGCACCCAGCCCTCATGGCGCGGCACCGCTTCCGGCTCCTGGCGCAGGAGGAAACGCAGCGACAGCCGGCGGTATCCGCTCCATACGGTCCACAGGACCAGCACGATCCACCACCAGGCAGACATGCCGAACACGAACAGCATCACGTCAGCCAGCCAGGCGCCGGCGTGCCCTCCCCAGTTATGCAGGCGCGTCACTGCATTGGCGTGCGACCAGCCCGGGTCAACGCGGGAATAACTGGACAGGATCATGACCAGGTATACCGCCAGTCCGGACAAGCCGATCCAGCGCGCTTCGGACAGCAGGCGTACCAGCCGGCTGGGTTCTTCAGGCTCGGCGGGGGCGGAATTGCGGGTGTAGGCTTGGGCGGTTCTCGTCATAAATCAGCTTGCGGTCGCATCGACTATAATCTTGCTTAGTTTACCTTGCGCAAGGCGGAATAATCCGGCCATGTGGAAATTTTGCACTGCTTGCGCGCGCATTTATCTATAAATTTCTTCCCGAGACCCGCTTATGACCACTTCCAAACACGCCAAAGTACTGATTCTTGGTTCCGGCCCGGCCGGCTACAGCGCCGCCGTGTATGCCGCGCGCGCCAATCTCAAGCCGGTGCTGGTGACCGGCGTCGAGCAAGGCGGCCAGCTGATGACCACGACCGACGTCGAAAACTGGCCGGGCGACCCGATGGGCGTGCAAGGCCCGGAACTGATGCAGCGCCTGCTGCAGCACGCCGAGCGCTTCCAGACCGAGATCGTGTTCGACCATATCCACACGACTTATCTGAATGAAAAGCCGTTTCGCCTGGTCGGCGACGCCGGCACCTATACCTGCGACGCCCTGATCATCGCCACCGGCGCCTCGGCACAATACCTGGGCCTGCCCTCGGAAGAAGCCTTCATGGGCCGTGGCGTGTCCGCCTGCGCGACCTGCGACGGCTTTTTCTATCGTGGCCGCGATGTCGCCGTGATCGGCGGCGGCAATACCGCGGTCGAGGAAGCGCTGTACCTGTCCAACATCGCCAGCAAGGTCACCGTGATCCACCGCCGCGACAAGTTCCGCGCCGAGCCGATCCTGATCGACCGCCTGATGGCCAAGGTCGCCGAAGGCAAGATCGAGGTCAAATGGAACCATACCCTGGATGAAGTGCTGGGCGACGCCTCCGGCGTCACCGGCATACGCATCAAGTCGACGGCCGATGGCAGCACCGGCGAATTCAACGTGCACGGCCTCTTCATCGCGATCGGCCACAAGCCCAATACGTCGATCTTCGAAGGCCAGATCGACATGCACAACGGCTACATCAAGACCAAGACCGGCCTTGAGGGCGGCGCCACCGGGACCAATATTCCCGGCGTATTCGCCGCCGGCGATGTCCAGGACCACATCTATCGCCAGGCCATCACCAGCGCCGGCACCGGCTGCATGGCGGCGCTCGATTCCCAGCGCTACCTCGAAGGCCTGGAAGACAAGTAAATCTTGCAAGGTGAACCGCAATGGCCGCCATCAAGGATTTCGCCGCGCTCAAGTCATTGAGCGCGGAACTCAAGCAAAAGGAAGAAGCCCGCAAGGCCGAGGCTGCGGAGCGCGCGCGCCGCGAGGAAGAGGCGCAGCGCGAGGCCGACCTGTTCCGCCGCAGCATCGGCGGCAACATCAAGCCGCTGCCCTCCCCGGACAAGATCAGCCATACCCCCGCGCCACCGGCGCCGCTTGCGCGCCAGTCGCAGGCCGATGAAGAGGCAGCGCTGAAGGAATCGCTGTCGGATGAATTCAGCGTCGAAACCCTGCTCGAAAGCGATGAAGCGCTAAGCTATGCCCGCGCGGGCATCGGTTCTGACGTGCTGCGCAAGCTGCGGCGCGGCCAGTGGGTCATCCAGGGTCAGCTCGACCTGCACGGCATGCGCACTGATGAAGCGCGCGAAGCGCTGGGCGAATTCTTGCGCGACACCGTCAAGCGCGGCCGGCGCTGCGTGCGCATCGTTCACGGCAAGGGGCTGGGGTCGGTGAACAAAAAGCCCGTCCTGAAAAACAAGGTTCGCAACTGGCTCGTGCAAAAAGACGAAGTGATCGCATTTTGCCAGGCAACGGCTGCCGATGGCGGCGCCGGCGCGCTGATCGTGCTGTTAAAAGCGCAAAGCTGAAACGCGCAGGGTCGGGCCCGCAATGCAAAAGGGTTCTCACAAGGAGAACCCTTTTTGTCAAGCAGCTGCCGATTTAAACGGCGTCCGGGCCGGTTTCGCCGGTACGGATGCGAATCACCTGCTCGACGCTGCGCACGAAAATCTTGCCATCGCCGATCTTGCCGGTACGCGCCGCCTTGATGATGGCGTCGACTGCCTGGTCGACCACCGCATCGTCGACCACTGCCTCGATTTTCACTTTCGGCAAAAAATCCACCACGTATTCGGCGCCGCGATACAACTCGGTATGGCCTTTCTGGCGACCGAAACCCTTGACTTCGGTGACGGTCAGGCCGGAAACACCGACGTCCGCCAGCGCTTCACGCACTTCGTCGAGCTTGAAAGGTTTGATGATGGCGACGATCTGTTTCATATGGGGCTCCCTGGGTTCGGATGAAATTGGATAATTATCGGGATTATTCCCGAATTCGTGCATCAATGGAACTTTGACGTAATCGGGTAGCGCCAGTCGCGTCCGAAAGCGCGATGCGTGACGCGGATACCGATTGGCGCCTGGCGCCGCTTGTATTCATTGATCTTGATAAGTTTCGTGACACGTTCGACGTCTTCGCGGCGGTAACCGGCAGCCTCGATTTCGCCCTGGCTCCTGTTCTGCTCCATGTACAGTTGCATGATGCCGTCCAGCACGTCGTAAGGGGGCAAGGAATCCTGGTCGGTCTGGTCCGGCCGCAGTTCGGCCGAGGGTGCGCGCGTCAGGATCCGCTCGGGTATGACCGGCTGGCCGGGCTTTTGCGCATTGCGCCAGGCGCACAAACGGTACACCAGGGTCTTGGCAATATCCTTGATCACGGCAAAACCGCCGGCCATGTCGCCATACAATGTGCAGTACCCCACCGCCATCTCGCTCTTGTTCCCCGTGGTCAGGACGATGGCGCCGAACTTGTTGGACAAGGCCATCAGCAAGGTGCCGCGGATGCGCGCCTGGATATTTTCTTCGGTGGCGTCTTCCTTCGTGCCGGCGAATTCCTGTGCCAGCGTGTTGCGGAACGCTGCAAAGCAATCCACGATCGGGATTTCATCGTAACGCACGCCCAGCCGCTCGGCCATGTCGCGCGCATCGATCCAGGAGATATCCGCCGTATAGGGCGAAGGCATCATCACCGTGCGCACCTTGTCGGCGCCGAGCGCATCGACGGCGATCGCCAGCACCAGCGCCGAATCGACCCCGCCGGACAGGCCGATGATCGCCCCCGGAAAACCATTCTTGCCGATATAGTCGCGCACGCCCAGCACCAGCGCCTGGTAGACCTGCGCTTCGATGGGCTGCTCGGCCGGCAAGGGCTGCGCCACAGGTGCCGCGCCATTGAATTCGACCATACGCAAGTCTTCTTCCAGGTGGGGCAGTTGCACGCACATCTGCCCTTGCTGGTCGAGCACGAAGGAATTCCCATCGAAAATCAGTTCGTCCTGGCCACCGGCCAGGTTGGCATACACGAGTGACAGGCCGTGCGCACTGACATTGGTGCGCATGACTTCGTGACGCTGGGATTGCTTGTTCATGTGGAAGGGCGAGGCATTCAGCACCAGCAAGACTTGCGCGCCGCCTTCCCGGGCGCGCAGCGGCGCCTGCGATGACCAGGTATCCTCACAGATGTTGATGCCGAAATGCACGCCGCCAACCTCGAAAACGTACGGCGCATCGGCCGCGGTGAAATAGCGTTTTTCATCGAACACCGTATCGTTGGGCAAGGCATGCTTGCAATACGTGCCGATGATCGCGCCATTGCACAGCACCGATGCGGCGTTGTAGCGGCTGCCATCCTGTTCCAGCGGATGGCCCACCACCACGCGCAAATCCTTCAGACTAGCAAGCTCGGCTGCCAGGGCTTCGAGCGCTTGCGCGGATTTTGCGTAGAATGAATGGCGCAGCAGCAAATCCTCGGGCGGGTAGCCGACCAGCGACAATTCCGGCGTGAGCACGATATGGGCACCCTGCGCTGCGGCGCGGCGGGCTTGCTCGATTATTTTCACGGAATTGCCGGCGAGGTCGCCGACGGTGCTGTTCATCTGGGCTATGGCGACTTTGACTGTCATGGCTGTCGATCTGATTGCTTGGACTGGTTTGATGTCGAATTATCGCATGGGTATCGTTTCCTCTCTGGACGCGATCGGAGAGGCCGCGTGGAATGATCTGGTGGCGCGGCAAACCGACGCCAATCCCTTCCTGTCGTACGCCTTTCTTTCAGCCCTGCATGACACCGGCTGCGCCAGCGCCGATACCGGCTGGCGACCGCAATACCTGTGCCTGTGGCAAGGCAAGGCATTGCACGCGGCCCTGCCCCTCTACGCCAAGTCGCACTCCTATGGCGAGTACGTATTCGACTGGGCCTGGGCCGATGCCTACAGTCGCCATGGCCTGCCCTATTATCCCAAGCTGCTGGCCGCCATCCCCTTTACGCCCGTATCGGGCAACCGCCTGCTGGCGCGCGACGATGCCGCGCGCCAGGCACTGGTGGCCGCCCTGGGCGAACTGCAGAAAAATGCCGGGCTGTCATCCACCCATGTGCTTTTTCCCACCGAAACCGAAGCGCAACTATTGCAGCAAGCCGGCTTCATGCTGCGCAGCGGCGTGCAGTTCCATTGGGAGAATCGCGGTTATGCGGACTTTAGCGATTTCCTGTCCACCCTGGAGCGCAAGAAAAGCAAGAACATCCGCGCCGAGCGCCGCAAGGTAGCCGAAGCCGGCGTGACATTCCGCCAGGTCGAGGGCACGGAGGCGACGGCGGCCGACTGGGGCTTTTTTTACCGCTGCTACGCCAACACCTATGCCGAACACCATTCAACGCCGTACCTGAATCCAGCCTTTTTCGAGCGCATCGGCAAGACCATGCCACAACATATCCTGCTGGTGCTGGCCGAGCGCGATGGCGCACCGATCGCCGCCTCGCTGGTGGTGCATGACCGGCACGCACTTTACGGACGTTACTGGGGCGCGCTCGAACAGGTCCCCTGCCTGCATTTCGAAACGGCCTATTACCAGCCGCTGGAATTTTGCATCCGCCGCGGCATTCCCGCTTTCGAGGGCGGCGCCCAGGGCGAACACAAGCTGGCGCGCGGCTTCTTGCCGCGCCAGACCTGGTCAGCCCACTGGATCGCCGAACCCGCATTTGCCGACGCAATCCGGCATTTCCTGCGCCGGGAAAGCAGCGGCATGGGCGCCTATATCGATGAACTGAACGAGCACGCACCCTTCAAAATGTTAACTGCAGTGTGAACAAATGTTAGATTTGCAATTTAACAACAACAAGTAATTGCAAGTTACAGACCTTGGGTGCAAGCTGCCAAGTCATGACAAGTCCACATGCCCCCGCACTAAAACAGGTCGTCCCCGCCCCACCGGAACTTAAACGGGTTGGCCGTTTCACTATCCTTCGTGAACTCGGACGCGGCGCCATTGGTGTGGTTTATCTGGCACAGGACCCGATCATCGACCGGCAGATTGCCCTCAAGACTTTCAATCCGAAGCTTTCGCAGATCGAACGCAAGAAGCACGAGGAACAGCTGATCAATGAAGCACGTGCCGCAGGGCGCCTGTCGCATCCGCATATCATCACGATCTATGATGCCAATACCGAGGGCGGACTGACCTACATTGCCATGGAATACCTGCAGGGGCGCGAGCTGAGCCGGCTCCTGGCGCGTGAACATCCCTTCGAGCTCAACGATATCGCCACCATCATCTGGAAAGTCGCCGATGCGCTCGATTACGCCCACCGCAACGACGTGGTGCATCGCGATATCAAGCCGGCCAACATTTTCATGGTCGGCGAAAACCAGCCGAAAATCGTCGATTTCGGCATTGCCCGTTCGCCCAACCGTGTCGCCGACCAGTTTGCGCAGACCAACGATGCGCCCTACACCCTTTTCCATAACAACATCCTGGGCACGCCCACCTACATGTCGCCGGAACAGGCCTGCGGCGAGCCGGCCGATGCCCGTTCGGACATCTACGCCCTGGGCGCGGTCATGTATGAAATGCTGGCCGGGCGCAAGCCCTTCCAGTCGCGCGACACAGAAAAGCTGCTGCAGATGATCGCCCTGAAGACGCCGCCGGCACCGCACGAGGTCAACCCCGAAGTGCCGGAAGCATTGTCGCTCATCGTCATGAAGGCCATGCAGAAGCGCCCGGAAAAACGCTACCAGCATGCGCACGAGATGGCCAACGATATCAAGCGCTACCTGGTTAAGGGACGTCGGCCGCAAAAGCCAAAACCGGAGATGGAAGAAGACGATGGCGCAGGCGAAGCCTCCCGCCCTGCGTTGAAACGGTTCGCCTGGCTCGCCGGCCTGCTGGCTTTGGCCGGTGGCGCTGCCGTGCTCGGCAGCCGCTTCCTGCCCTGACCGGCAGCACCGGCGGGGACCGCGACAGGACGCTAGCGCGAGCTCAGGGCTGCCACCACCTGCCCTTTCAATGTCTTGATCATGGCGGTCTCGTCAGGCGGCACGCCCTCGCTCGCCGGCAAGATCCGGTCGGCATAAAACAGCCCGAGCGGCTTTTTCTGCACCACCAGCGGCAGCACGATGAAGCTGCGGGCATCCGGCAGCAAGGCGCGGTGCCATGCGGGAATCAGGTCGCGGATCTTGGCGTCGGTGGCATCTGAAATCAGCAGATCGGCTTCATTGGCCATCGCCAGATGAAACAGGTCGCGCGAGGATGTCGCCGAAAACGCGAAACCGGCCTGGCGCGCCACATTGTTCTCCCCAAGCGAAATGCGCGCGCGGAACTGGTTGCTCTTGATGTCCTTGATGCACACGGTGGCAAAGCGAAATCCCATGCCACGGTAAATCGTCTCCAGCACCAGCATGATCAGGTCATTGGCCTTGCATCGGCCGGACGCCATCATTTCCGTCACATCCTGAACGCCGGCCAGAAGCAGCTCCCGCGCATTGAGCGGCTTGCCGCTGGCATGCCGCCCGACTGTCTGCAGCGGGTCTTCATCGCCTGCGGCCTGCAGCAAAAACTCCGCCGGCAAGCCGAGCAAGGAACCATCATCGCTTTCCAGCGCGCGCCACAAGGAGGGGGTTTTGTCGGGTTCCGGCGGCGTCGGCGCTGCAACTGTTGCAGGCGCCACCGGCGCCAGTTTCAGCTGGCTGGCCATGGCAGCGGTTTCTTCGGCGACAGTCGCCAGCATGGCGCCAAGCCTGGCCTGGTCCAGGTTCAGCGCAGCGCCAAAACGCCCCAGCAGCGCGGCGATGGCCGCGTCTGGATTGTCCGGCTGGGCCAGCACCTTGGCGGCGGCGTTGCTGAAAGCGGCGACTTGCTGTATCCATTCCTGGCGATTGCGGGGCGACCGCACGGGGCCGGCAGGCAACGGCGCCTGTGCCTGGATAATGGAATCCGGCATATCCCAGGCGGTCATGACGGTTTCCGCCAGGGTCTCGTAACTGCTGCCGATCACCTCGCGCGCCGCCTTGGCAGGGGCCATGCCCTCGCTCGCCAGCGCATTGATTTCGGCATACAGGGTATGGTCATGCGCAGCGACCAGCAGACGGCCAATGTTGCCAAACAGGGCAGCGATCGCGGCTTCCTCGGCATCCTTCAACTGGCTGCGGCGCGCCAGTTCACGGCCGAACATGCTGGCGGAAAGCGCATGCAGCAATTCTGCGCGCACGCCAGCGGCACGGCTACCGGGCATGCGATCCACCAGCAACATGCCGAGCGCGCAAGTCTTCACCGTGTCAAAGCCCAGCAGGAAGATTGCCTTGGAAATCGTGGTCACCGGCGAATTCGACGCATGGCTGCGAAAACAGGCGGCATTGGAGATGCGCAATATTTTCTGCGTCAGCCCGACGTCGGACATGATGAAGTGCGCCAGGCTGCGTACCGCCTCGTCATCCGAGGACGCCAGCTGCACCACCCGCGAGACGGAACTCCCCAGCGCCGGCAGGTTGCCATTGGCACTGATTTTTTCAAGTAGCTCTTCACGTACCGCTTGCAGTGCATCGCTGTCCGGCGCTGCAGCAATCTTTGATTCTTCCGAATGGTTCGGCACAGCGTGCATCCTCTTGTCTTTGGGGGTATATGTTTCCCAATCTAGCGTAATCAGACCATGGAAACAATCGCTCCGCAGCGGATATGCCGATTCGTGACATTATTTATAAAAAAAGCGCACAACCCGTGTGCGCTTTCTCTGCTCGAAGGCGGATTGTGCATCAAGCCTCGGCTGCATCCTTCTTGAAGGCTTCCACGCCAGCCATGATTTCAGCCTTGGCCGCATCCGGACCCGCCCAGCCATCGACCTTGACCCACTTGCCCTTTTCCAGATCCTTGTAGTGTTCGAAGAAATGCTGGATTTGCTGCAGGCGCAGTTCGTTGATGTCGTCCGGCTTTTGCCAGTGCTTGTAGATCGGCAGGATTTTGTCTACGGGAACCGCCAGCACCTTGGCATCGCTGCCGCCTTCGTCCGTCATGTTCAGCACGCCGATGGCGCGGCAGCGCACCACGACGCCGGGAATCAGCGGAAATGGCGTAATCACCAGCACGTCGACCGGATCGCCGTCGCCAGCGATGGTTTGCGGCACGTAACCGTAGTTGCACGGATAATGCATGGCCGTGCCCATGAAGCGGTCGACGAAAATGGCGCCGGATTCCTTGTCCACTTCATACTTGATCGGATCGGCATTCATCGGAATTTCGATGATGACATTGAAATCTTCGGGCAAATCGCGGCCGGCAGGTACTTTATTCAGGCTCATGGTGGTTTCTCTTGATTGAAAATGCTAGGTTGAAATGAAATTATAAAACCAGGGGAGCAAACCGGATTTGCCTAAATCAAGCCGCTCAACGCGCACTGGCGGTAATGCGCCTGCGCCTGCTTCTCCTGGCCCAGCGCTTCGTGCAACTGCGCCAGTTTAAGGTGAGCTTCGCGCAAGGTCGCGCTGTCATCGGCATCGGCCAGGGCCTGCTCGAGGAAACGCTGGGATTTGCCCCACAATTTCTGCTTCAGGCACAGCACGCCCAGGGTCAGCGCCAGCTCGGCATCTGCCGGACGCTCTGCGTGCCAGGACTCGCAGCGCTCGATTTGCGCCAGCAGCTCGGGCGAGCCTTCTGCCGCGGCAGAACGGCAATAGGCGCGCAGGAGGCGCTCGTCCCATTCCGCGGCCAATGCCTTTTCGATCACGGCGCGCGCCTCTCCCTGCAGGCCACTGGCATGGAAACTGTCCGCCGCATGCAAGGCGACCAGCGGCTGCAACTTGTCGGCAGCCGGCACATCGGTCCAGACCCGTCGAATCGACTCGGCATCATGGGTCCTGTCCGACAACAGCGCCTCATAAGCCATGGCGCGCAAGCGCCGCGACAATGCCGGATGCAGCGCGTTGTGCTTGTCCAGCGAGCGCACCAGGCGCAAGACTTCAGGCCAGTTCTGCGCCTGCTGGTTGGCCTTCAAGGCCAGGCGCAAGGCATGGATGTGGCGCGTGCCGCTGGCATTCAATTCTCCGACCGCTGCCAGGGCAGCGTCGGGCTCGCGGCCATCCACCAGCAAATCGACGCTGGTCATCAGGCGTGCCGTTTTCAAGGCGTTGTCGTCAGCGATCTTCGCCAGCCACTGGTCGCGGCGCGCGGCCTGGTCCATGCGGTGCGCTGCCTGGGCGCCGATCAGCGCAGCCAACCCGCCATTTTCGGCAGAATCGGCAGTACGTGCGGCAGCTTTCTCGGCATGGCCAAAACGGCCTTCCAGCAAGGCCTTGAGGGCGTCACGCAGCGCCTTGTTGCTTTCGCGCTCACGCTTGTTGCGGCGGTAAGCCGCCACGCGCTGCGGCATATTCATGGTGGCATCAAACGCCTTCATGGCGAAATACAGCAGGAAAAACAGCAGTGCCGCCGCCACCAGGAAGAAATTCAGCGAGAGGTCGATCCGGTATGGCGGATAGAAAAACACCACGTTGCCGGGATTGAAACGCGCCACGGCAGCCAGGCCGACGGCTGCCGCAAGAATGAAAAGTAGCCAGAGGAAGAATCGCATTATGGCGCAGCTTTGTAATTACGCACGGCATTCAGGCTGTCAGCCAGCGTCGGCATCTCGATCGACAGGTTGTTGTTCTGAACCTGCCGCAGCAGTGCCTGCGCGGCCTGGGTCTGCTTGGCGCGCGTGTCGAAATATTTGAGGATCGTGTCTTGCGCGGCCAGAATATCGTTGCGGAACGCCGATTCATTGCGCGACAACAGCGCCAGGCGCGCGCTCAGAAGGCGCAGCTTGAGGTTTTCGCGGGCGTAATACGCCTGGGTGGGCGACAGCAGCAAGGCTTCAGGCGTGGTGACTTCGCGCACGCGGACCAATTGCTTGATCTCCAGCCAGATTTCACTGCTCCAGCTATCCCACTTGTTGCGCACGGTGGTCATCCATTCGCCGGAAGCGGCGGCGGCTGGCGCGCCGGACGCTGGCGCAGGCTTGATGCGGGCATTCTTCGGCAGGGTCGCCGGCACGACCGGCTTTTCATCCGACAGCAGCGGCAAGTTATCGATCTGGCCGATCACGCTATCCAGGCGCAA
Source organism: Janthinobacterium sp. 17J80-10 (assembly GCF_004114795.1). Classification (NCBI taxonomy): domain Bacteria; kingdom Pseudomonadati; phylum Pseudomonadota; class Betaproteobacteria; order Burkholderiales; family Oxalobacteraceae; genus Janthinobacterium; species Janthinobacterium sp. 17J80-10. Next base: position 2,633,539 of record NZ_CP035311.1, read on the forward strand.
CGCCATGCCGGTCGTATCGACGATCGGCAGGGACTTGAGCTTTTCCTGGTCGCGCGCGATGGCGCGGCGCAGGGTAATGAATTGCGGCTTGTCCGAACGCGACAACAGGCGATCGGCATTTTGCAGCGCGATCAGAGCCCCCGGCACGTTGCCAGCCAGTTGCAGCTGCTGGCTGGCGGTTGACAATACCTGCTCGATTTCAGACAGCGCCCAGTCATCCCGGCTGCGTGACAATTCCTGGTAGAGCTGCTCAAGGGCAATTTGTTGATTTTGCGACTCGGCTTGCTTGTTTTCCAGAACATTGACCTTGGCTTGCAATTCCTTGCTCGTATCCTGGGCGGTCTTGGCCAGCATCCTGGTTTCGCTGTTCAGGACTTCACCGCTCTGCAGCCGCTGGGCCAAGGTGTTGCGCAGGCTTTTCAATTCCTTGTTGGTACTCCACCATTGCACCGCCAGCAACAGGGCCAGCGCCAGCAGCGCCAGCGTCAGCAGGCGCTGGATGCCCTTGCCGGTGCGGGCCAGAGGTTCGACAGGCGCGGCGGCGGGCGTGGCAGGCACGGACTCGGGACGCGGCATTGGGTCAGCAGAAGGAGGCAATTCGTTCATGGTCTGGATTGTAACGCGGCAAGCAGACCTTCGTCGCCTGATCCGGTTTCTGTTATGTTCATAAAACCCATCAGGCGTGCGGATTCCGCGATGCGCGCGTGCGGCAGCAAGAGGTGTTGCTGTTGCATTTTTGCCACGGCGCCTTCCCCGCCTGCCTGGCCAACGATTTCCACGAGATTGCGCATGGCTTCGGAACTGGTCACGATCCAGTCGCATGAGCTTTCGATCAGGCGCACCAGTTGGGCAAACTGTCCCGCCTCCGGGACGGGTGCGCTGCGCCGGTACGCCGCCACCGTGGTGACCCGCGCGCCGGCGGCACGCAGGGCATCGGCGAGCAACTCCCGGCCATTTTCACCACGAATAATGAGAACTTCCTTGCCGGGCAACAAAGATTTATCCAGCGCCGCCAGCAGGCCCTCGGAATCGCTGCGCCGGCTGTCGAGCGGCCGCAGGATCGTGGCATTGCCGTCGGTGACGCCGTGCCGTGCCAGCGCCATGCGGCTGCCTTCTCCGACAACAGCCAGCGTCATCCCGGCAGGCCACATGGGGCGCGCGGCAAATGCCGCATCGATCGCATTCGGGCTGACAAAAGCCACCAGGGCATAGCGTTCGAGGGCCGCCAGGGCCGCCTGCAATGGCGCCGGATCGGGCAAGGGGTGAATTTCCAGCAGCGGAAACAACACTGCCTCGCGGCCGAGCGCGGCTACCAGGCTGGCCAGTTCGCCAGCCTGGGCGGCAGGACGGGTAATGACGACTGGCCGCGGCATTCAGGCCTGGTCGGTGTGGCAAGCCGCCAGGATCGCCGCTGCGTCCTGGGCCTGCAACGCTTCAGCCACCTGTTTTCCCAGCACGTGCGGGGCGTCGGCGGCGCCGCTGGCCTCGGCGGTGGCAATGCGCTTGCCGTCGGGCGTTGCCACCATCGCGCGCAAGTGCATGATGCCGGCCTCGACCGTGCCAAAGGCCGCCAGCGGGATCTGGCAACTGCCGCCGAAGGTCTTGGAAACGGTACGCTCCGCCGCTACCGCCTGGGCCGTGGCGGCGTGATTCAGGGGCGCCAGCAAGGCTTGCAGTTCGGGACGACCGGCCGGGATCTCGATGGCCATGGCACCCTGCCCTGGCGCCGGCAGGCTTTGCTCGGGCGCGATCACGGCGCGAATGCGCTCAGGCAGGCCAAGCCGCTTCAGGCCGGCGGCAGCCAGGATGATGGCGGCATATTCGCCCCGGTCAAGCTTGCCCAGGCGCGTATCCAGATTGCCGCGCAATGGCCGGATCACAAGGTGCGGATAGCGCGCCGCAATCAGCGCCTGGCGGCGCAGGCTGCTGGTGCCGACGACGGCGCCGGCGGGCAGCGCCTCAAGACCGGCATAATCGTTGGAAACGAAGGCATCGCGCGGGTCTTCACGCTCCAGCACGGCAGCAAGCTCGAATCCCTCCGGCAGATCCATCGGCACATCCTTGAGGGAATGCACCGCCAGGTCGGCGCGGCCTTCGGCCATGGCTACTTCCAGTTCCTTGACGAACAAGCCCTTGCCGCCTACCTTTGACAGGGTGCGGTCAAGAATCTGGTCGCCGCGCGTGGTCATTCCGAGAATTTCAATGGAGCACTCTGGATATAATGCAGACAGGCGGGCACGCACATGCTCGGCTTGCCACATGGCGAGCCGGCTTTCCCGCGATGCAATTACCAGCTTGGAGGGGACAGGAGATTTCAAAACCAGGTCTTTCAAAAATTAGGCGATGCCATCGTACAGCGTAGATTTCGCCACAAATTTTATCACGCGCACCCTTGCCGGCACTGGCCACAAGCCATCCCTGCCTCAACAATATTACTGATTTCCTTCAAAGCCATGACCAGACCACCATCCACTTCCACCCGCACCGCAAAAACTGACGCCGACAAGGACGCTCCGCTGCGGGAAGATATCCGCCTGCTTGGCCGGCTGCTGGGCGATGTCTTGCGCGAGCAGGAAGGCGAGGCGGCATTCGCGGTGGTGGAAACCATTCGCCAGACTGCCGTACGCTTTCGCCGCGAAGCCGATACCCAGGCCAGCGCCGACCTGGATCGCCTGCTGAAAAAACTCACGCGTGACCAGACCATTTCCGTGGTGCGGGCGTTTTCCTATTTTTCGCACCTGGCCAATATCGCCGAAGACCAGCATCACATCCGCCGCCGCCGAGCCCACCTGCTGGCCGGCTCGGCGCCTCAGCCCGGCACCATATCCCTGGCACTCGAACGCCTGCAGGCTGCCGGCATCAGTGGCAACGCGGTGCGCGACTTCCTGGGAAAATCCCTGATCAGCCCGGTCCTGACCGCACACCCGACAGAAGTGCAGCGCAAGAGCATTCTCGATGCCGAGCGCGCCATCGCCAACCTGCTGGCCGAGCGCGACCGCCAGCTGACGCCGCGCGAACTGGCGGCCAACACCGAACTCCTGCGCGCCAAGGTCGCCACGCTTTGGCAGACCCGCATGCTGCGCTTTGACAAGCTGACAGTGGCCGACGAAATCGAAAATGCCCTGTCCTACTATCGCATCACCTTCCTGCACGAATTGCCAGGGCTGTACCAGGACCTGGAAGACGAGCTCGCAAGCCGCTTTCCGCCGCAAAAAGGCTCGTCCGCCAACCAGAGGCTGCCGGCGTTCATGCAAATGGGCAGCTGGATCGGCGGCGACCGCGACGGCAACCCGAACGTCAATGCAGGCACCATGCGCCACGCGCTGGAACGGCAGTCCACCGCCATCCTCGATTTTTACCTGGACGAATGCCATGCGCTGGGGGCCGAGCTGTCGATTTCCACCTTGCGCGTCGATGTCAGCCCCGCACTCCAGGCGCTGGCAGATGCCTCGCCCGATACTTCGGAGCACCGCAAGGATGAGCCCTACCGGCGCGCCCTGGTCGGCGTATACGCGCGGCTGGCCGCGACCGCGCGCCAGCTTGGCGCCAGCAATGTGCTGCGCCAGGAAGTAGCCCCGGCTGCACCCTATGCGTCGGCTGCGGAATTCACCGCAGAGCTTCAGATCCTGGTCGATTCGCTGGAATCGCGCAAAAGCGCGGTGCTGGTGCGGCCGCGCCTGGCGGCCATCAGGCGCGCCTCGGAAGTCTTCGGCTTTCACCTGGCCACGCTGGACATGCGGCAGAGTTCGGATGTGCATGAGCGCGTCCTGTCGGAACTCTTTGCCCGCGCAGGCGTAGCACCCGCCTATGCCGACCTTGGCGAAGAGGAAAAGCGCCGCCTGCTGCTGGCTGAACTCGCGCAGCCACGCCTGCTGTATTCGCCCTACCTCGGCTATTCCGAAGAAACCGCCACCGAACTTGAAATCCTGCGCGCCGCACGCGAAATCCGCCGTCGCTACGGTGCGCACGCCATCCGCAATTACATCATTTCGCATACGGAAACCGTCTCCGATCTGCTGGAAGTGCTGCTACTGCAGAAGGAATGCGGCCTGCGCCAGCCCGACGGCGAATGCGTCGAACTGATGGTCATTCCGCTGTTCGAAACCATTCCCGACCTGCGCAACGCGGCCGGCATCATGGATGAATGGCTGGCGCTGCCCCTGGTGCAGCGCCAGGTGGCGCACCAGGGCGCCCTGCAGGAAGTCATGCTGGGCTATTCCGACTCCAACAAGGACGGCGGCTTTCTCACCTCGAACTGGGAACTTTACAAGGCCGAGACCAGGCTGGTTGCGCTGTTCGGCGCACGCGGCATCACGCTGCGCCTGTTCCATGGCCGCGGCGGCACGGTCGGCCGCGGCGGCGGCCCAAGCTACGAAGCGATCCTGGCGCAGCCGCCAGGCACCGTCAATGGCCAGATCCGCCTGACCGAGCAGGGCGAAATCATCGCCTCCAAGTTCTCCAACCCCGAAATCGGCCGGCGCAACCTGGAACTGCTGGCAGTCGCCACACTGGAGGCCAGCCTGCTGCCGCATGCGAGCGATCCGAAACTGGCGGCGCAACTGGCAAAATTCGAAGGCGTGATGGAAGAATTGTCCGAACGCGCCTACCGCGCCTACCGCGCGCTGGTGTACGAAACGCCCGGCTTTACCGACTACTTTTTCGCCGCCACGCCGATTGCCGAAATCGCCGAGCTGAACCTGGGCTCGCGTCCGGCCTCACGCAAGGCCAGCCGCAGGATCGAGGATTTGCGCGCCATCCCGTGGGGCTTTTCATGGGGCCAGTGCCGCCTGCTTCTGCCCGGCTGGTATGGCTTCGGCAGCGCCGTGGCCTCCTGGCTGGAGGATGGCCCCGGCGCCCGGTCCGCGCGCCTGGCCACCCTGCGCGCGATGGTGCGGCAATGGCCCTTTTTCGCCACTTTGCTCTCGAACATGGACATGGTCTTGTCCAAGACCGATCTGGCAGTGGCCTCGCGCTATGCCGGCCTGGTCGCTGACAAAAAATTGCGCCATGCGGTCTTCAAGCGCGTCGTCGACGAACATGAGCAGACAGTGGCATCGCTCACCTTGATTACCGGTGAAACGGAGCGCCTGGCTGGCAATCCCTTGCTGGCGCGCTCGATCAAAAACCGCTTTGCCTACCTCGATCCCTTGAATCATTTGCAGGTGGAATTAATCAAAAGACACCGAAATGTTGCGAACAAGCAAGAAAAGGTTGACGTACGGGTACATCGAGGAATACATTTATCGATAAATGGGGTAGCAGCAGGCTTGCGCAATACAGGCTGAGGTTCCCCCCAGGAGACAACCCAAGCCACGCTGAACCGGACAAATCACACGGACAACGATCCGGACAGCAATAACAACAGGCACGGGCATAACGATTACCGTCATCATTTGATGGAGGCAACAATGAGCAATGTGTATTCCAAGACTCCCAAAGGTCAGGAAGAGATCAAGACGCGCGCAGCCGGCCTTTCCCAACGCATGCGCCAGATACTGATTTTTATTGATGGCAAGCGCAGCCGCGACGATTTGTTCGGCATGCTCAAGGGCGACGACATGGACCATTTGCTGGCGTCTCTGGTCGCGCAGGGTCTGGCCGAAGTGACAGGAGATGTTGCGACCAGGACCACAGCGCCCTCGCCTTCGGCTTCGGTCGCGTCGGTAGCCGCAGTGACCGCTGTCGCAACCGCTGCGGCTGCCGCCAGCCCGCGTCCGGCAACGCCGGAACCGGCCAAGCCAAGCAGCGCCGAGATTGAACGCCGGCGCCGCGAAGAAGAGGCTCAGGCAGAACTGCTGATGGCGCGCAGCTTCATGGGCAGGATGTCGTAAAGCGAGTGGTGGCAACGCCACCCTGGCGCCGGTGCCAGGCCTCTAGCAACGCACCAGCGCCTTGACCTGCGGCCATTGCCGGCGCGAGATCGGCAGGCGCTCAGTCAGTCCCCGCACGATCACCTGCCAGGTTTCCTGCGTCCTGTCGATCCGCTCCCCCTTATCGCTGCGGTCCGCCTCGCCATCAGCGTCGCTGCCCAGCGGAGCGCGTTCCACGCCTTGCACGGCGCTGCGCGCAACCAGCGCGCTACGGTGCACGCGCACGAACAACCCGCCAAGCTCTTCCTCGATTGAACTCAGCGATTCTTCGATCAGGTAGGTGCGCGCAGCTGTGCGCAGGCTGACGTATTTGGCCTCTGCCCTGAGATAAAGCACATCTTCAACCGGCACCAGCAGCAGGCGGCCGCGCTCCTGCACGGAAAAATTACGGCGCTGCTGGTGCAGGCTTTCAGAAACCGATGCCAGCGCCTGCTTTTGCGCCGGCACGGCCATCAATGTTCCCGCACGGCGTATTGCGTCGGCCAGGCGGGCGGCGCGCACGGGCTTGAGGAGATAATCGAGGGCATGCACTTCGAATGCCTTGAGCGCGAATTCATCGAAGGCGCTGACAAAAATGATGGCCGGCGGCGCCTCGGTCGCAGCCAGGTGGCGCGCCAGTTCGATGCCGCTCATGCCGGGCATCTGCACGTCCAGCAGCACGATATCCGTGCGCGTCGTGGCAATCACATCCAGCGCGGCCTGGGCGTGTGCCGCCTCGCCTACCAGGACATGAGGACATTCCTCCGCGATGTCGGACAACAGCATGGCCAGGCGTGCGCGCGCCGGTGCCTCATCGTCGACAATCAGCAGGCGGGGTGTCATCAGGCATCCTTTCTGGTTTTTACATAGGGGAAGCGCAGCCGGACTTCAAACAAGCCCTGCTCGACCGAAGTGCTCAACTGCGCTTCGACATCGTACAGCAGCGCGAGGCGCTGGCGGATATTCTGCAGGGCCATCTTGTTGCCACCTGTGGCAACGTCGCCATGATAAGGATTGGCGATCATGATTTCAATCCGGTCCATCTGGCGCCGGATATCAATCTGGATCAGGGCTGCGTCACTGGCCGGCTCGACACCGTAATGCACGGCATTTTCCAGCAAAGGCTGCAGCAGCAACGCCGGGATCTGCGCCCGCTGCAACACTTCCTTGCTGATGTCGACCGGATTCCATTTCACCTGGAGGCGCTCGCCCAGGCGCACTTTCTCGATCGACAGGTACTGGCGGCAGAGGCGGATTTCCTGCTCCAGCGTGGTCAGGTCGCGCGCATCGCGCATGAGCACGCGAAACAGTTCAGCGAGGTCTTCCAGCGTGGTTTCCGCGCGCAGAGGTTCGGTACGGATCAGCGACAGCACGGCGTTAAGGCTATTGAAAAGGAAATGCGGTCGAATGCGCGCCTGCAGCGCCTGCAGCCGCGCCTCCGCCAGCGCCGGAGAAAATGCCCGGGTGCGCAACTCGAAGTAATGCTGCAGCGCGATGCCGATCAGGGCTGCAACCAGTGCCGCCTCCGCGGGATGCAGACCTGCGAAACTGTCGGAAAACAAGGCGCTCAACGACAGCAGGCGCACCAGCAGGCTGGCAATGGCCGCCGGCACCAGCGCGCACAGGACGCGCTGCAGCCACGGCGACATGCTGTGCACAAGCTTGCGCATGCCGCACAACGCCATCAGCGAAAGCAGGCTGACCATTTCGATCAGGGTGGACGTTTCGATGAATTTCGAGATGCCGACTTGCCAGCCGCTGGTTTGCAGGAGAATGCCGGCCAGGAAGGCAGCATTGACCGCCAGCAGCGCGCGAAAAACCACACCGATATTGCAGCAATCCGGTATCACAATGTCAATTTGCGGGCGTGAGACGCTGGTTGGCGGCATAAAAATGCAGAGTTGTTATTGGGCGCGACACGGGAAGCGGCGCGCTTGTCTTATAATGTTGCCTTCCTCAATTATCCGGCATGTGCGCCATTATGCGGCGCGCACGGGTAAAAATGCCACCGCCATTATGACAGCACAACTCTCCAAGAAGGGCGAAGCCTGGTCGGCCCGCTTCTCCGAACCCGTCTCCGACCTCGTCAAACGTTACACGGCTTCCGTGTTTTTTGACAAGCGCCTGGCGCACTTCGATATCCAGGGCTCGCTTGCGCATGCCGAAATGCTGGCGCACCAGGGCATCATCACGCCCCAGGACCTGGAAGATATCCGCCGCGGCATGGCGCAGATCGAAGCTGAAATCACGGCCGGCAGCTTTGAATGGCTGCTCGACCTGGAAGATGTCCACCTGAATATCGAAAAACGCCTGACCGAGCTGGTCGGCGATGCCGGCAAGCGCCTGCATACCGGACGCTCGCGCAACGACCAGGTCGCAACCGACATCCGCCTGTACGTGCGCGCCGCAATCGACGATATCACCGCCCTGCTGCGCAGCCTGCAGCTCGCCCTGGTGGACCTCGCCGAGCAACATGCCGACACCATCCTGCCTGGCTTTACCCACATGCAGGTGGCGCAACCAGTCACGTTCGGCCACCACATGCTGGCCTACGTCGAAATGTTCGGGCGGGATGCAGAACGCATGGCCGACTGCCGCCGCCGCGTCAACCGCCTGCCGCTGGGCGCCGCTGCCCTCGCCGGCACCACTTTCCCGATCGACCGCGCCCGCGTGGCGCAATCCCTGGGGTTTGAGGACGTCTGCCACAATTCCCTGGACGCCGTCTCCGACCGCGACTTCGCCATCGAGTTTTGCGCTGCCGCTGCCCTGGTCATGACCCATGTCTCGCGCATGTCCGAAGAACTGGTGATCTGGATGAGCCCGCGTGTCGGCTTCATCGATATCGCCGACCGCTTCTGCACGGGGTCGTCGATCATGCCGCAAAAGAAGAATCCGGACGTGCCGGAACTGGCACGGGGCAAGACTGGCCGCGTCAACGGCCACCTGGTCGCCTTGCTTACCTTGATGAAAGGCCAGCCGCTCGCCTACAACAAGGATAACCAGGAAGACAAGGAACCCTTGTTCGACACGGTCGACACCGTGACCGATACCCTGCGCATCTTTGCCGACATGGCGCGCGGCATTACCGTCAAACCGGACGCCATGCGCGCCGCTGCGCTGCAGGGGTATGCCACGGCCACCGATCTGGCCGACTACCTGGTCAAGAAAGGCTTGCCGTTCCGTGACGCCCATGAAGCGGTGGCGCGCGCCGTACGCAGCTGCGATGATCGCGCCTGCGATCTCGCCGACCTGCCGCTGGAAGACTTGCGCAAGTTTTCCAACCTGATCGAAGCCGACGTCTACGCCGTGCTGACGCTGGAAGGATCTGTTGCAGCGCGCAACCATGTCGGCGGTACTGCGCCCGACCAGGTCCGCGCCGCCATTGTCCGCCTGCGCGCCCAACTTGGCTGAATTGCGCCCGGGCGCTGACCAGTCCGGGCTGCCATTAAACTACTGTTGCCCGCGTTGAAAAGACATATACTTCAAGAGATTTATGTAAGGCTAGTTGCGCAAAAAATAAACGGTTTCGCTGAAAATATAAAGAGAACGTCACTCAAGTAAAGCAGTGTTAGTGCGCGGCCGTCTTGACAGGCATGTAAATAAATCAGGCACCTTGCACGATCTGGTTGCCAATAAACAACAGGAGATATTCATGCAACCATTCCTGCGTCTATCCCGCTGGATAGACAAATTTAGCCATGCCGTCGGTCGGGTGGCAAATCTCATGATTCTGCTTTCCTGTATCGTGAGCGCGGCCAATGCCCTGCTCCGGTATGGCTTCAACTGGAGCAACAACTGGCCCCTGGAATTACAGTGGTATCTGTTTGCCGGCGCCGTCATGCTGGGTGCGCCGTACACCTTTCAGCGAAATGAACACGTCCGGGTCGACTTAATCTACGGCCATGTGTCCGAGCGAATTCAACATTACATTGATGCCCTCGGCGTCATCTTCTTTTTGCTGCCGGCGTGTTTGCTGTTTACCTGGCTTTCCTGGAAAACCCTGTTTCTTCCGTCCTGGGGAATTCTCGAGCAATCCTCCAATGCCGGCGGACTGCCGCTGTACCCGATCAAGGTGATCGTCCCGCTGGGATTCGCCCTGCTTGCGCTGCAAGGCATTTCCGAACTGATCAAACGCGTTGCCGCACTTGCCGGCAAGGTTCATCTTGACGCCAAATACGAAAGACCCGTGCAATGATCCCAATCGAATATATGCCGCCACTGATGTTCGGCGGCCTGGTGTTGTTCATGCTGGTCGGATTCCCGGTCGCCTTTTCATTGCTCGCGCTCGGATTGGCATTCGGCATCGTCTCCATTGAATTAGGGTTTTTTGGCGTCAATTATTTGCAAGCGGTTCCACAGCGGATATTTGGCAACGTCCTGGCAAACGACTTGCTGCTGGCGATCCCGTTTTTCACATTCATGGGGGCCGTTCTTGAGAAGTGCGGCCTGGCCGAAGAGATGCTGGATTCGATGGGGCAGTTGTTCGGCCCGATACGAGGCGGACTCGGTTATTCCGTCATCATCGTCGGCTTCATTTTGGGTGCGATTACGGGAACGGTCGCTGCCCAAGTGATTACGATGACAATGATCTCCCTGCCGGTGATGATGCGCTACGGTTACAACATGCGCTACACCACGGGCGTTCTTGCAGCATCCGGCACCATCACGCAACTTGTCCCCCCCTCGCTGGTCCTGGTGGTTCTGGCGGACCAACTGAGAACGCCCACGGCAAGTGCCGACGTCGGCAGCATGTACCTGGGCGCATGGGGCCCTTCCCTGGTACAGATTGGCTTGTTTGCGCTCTACACATTCATTTTGTCGCGAATTAAGCCTGACTGGGTACCTGCACTGCCGAAAGAAGCGCGGACATTGCACGGCTGGGCGCTTTGGAAAAAATGCTTGCGAGGCATTATTCCGTCTGCAGTGCTGATTTTCATGGTGCTGGGAACAATGATGCTTGGCATCGCCACGCCGACGGAATCAGGAGCAATGGGTGCGCTTGGCGCAGTCATCCTTGCCGTCTTGCGCAGCAAGGAATTCACGCGCCGGGACCGGCTTGTGTTTCGTGCCGGCATGCTCTGCCTGGCTGCCGCCGCCCTCATCGGTGCGCTTTTCTATACAACGGAAATTGGCGTCAGTGCAGCCGCCATGCCATTCCTGCGCTCTGCACTGGTCGTCGTCTATCTGGTTATCGTCTGGCTGCTGATTCGCGCAACCCGCATGCGCGAATTGCATGATCTGATTGTGCAGGGCTATCAGTCAACCATGCGCCTGACTGCGATGGTGGTTTTCATTCTGATCGGCTCCACCTGTTTTTCAGTTGTGTTTCTGGGAGTTGACGGCGGCCTCTGGGTCGAACATTTATTTACCTCGCTTCCCGGCGGCTGGATCGGGTTCTTAATCGTCGTAAACCTGTTCATATTTTTCCTGGCGTTTTTCCTGGATTTCTTTGAAATTGCATTCATTGTCGTGCCAATGATTGCGCCGGTCGCGCAAAAAGTCCTCACCCCTGTACTGCTCGAAAGCATGGGAAGTCCGGAGGCGGCTGCCGCGGCGGCACTGGTCTGGTTTGGCGTCATGCTTTGCGTAAATATGCAAACCTCATTTATGCATCCCCCTTTCGGTTTTGCCTTGTTCTACTTGCGCGGCGTAGCGCCGAAGGAAGTGAAAAGCTCGGATATTTATTGGGGAGCATTACCGTGGGTTGGCCTGCAAATCATCATGGTTGCGCTTGTCATTGCGTTCCCGCAAATGGTTACCGGCTTGCTTGACAAAGGCATCGCCTCGACACCTTCCGAAGGGCTGGTGATCGAGAGCCCGATGAGCGAAGAAAACAAGCGCAGCGATGACGAAGCGCCGCAACTGAACTTCTCCACCGAAGACGACAAAAAATAATCCGGCAGTGCCGCCCCCTGGAACCCGCATGCATTGGCCTGCGGGTTTTTTTATGCCGCTCCATTAGTCAGGGATAAAAAATAACCCGCAGGGCTTGCGCGCTGCGGGTTACCAAAGTCCTTGACTCTTTTTTACTATTTACTTGCGATTGACCATGAAGTTTTGCATCGGCGCTTCCGCCACCGAGAACCATTGGTTCTGGTTACGCTGGAAACGCTGGTACGGCTCGTAAATCTTTTTGAATTTCGCGTTCTTGGAAGCTTCCTCTTCCATTGTCTGCATCGCAGCCTTGTAGGTGGCTTCCATGATCTCTTTGGAGAAGAAACGCAACTTGGCGCCGCTCTTGATCAGTCGCGCCAGCGCAGCCGGATTCTTCGCATCATATTCGGCCTGCATGGTGACATGGGCTTCGTAAGACGCGGCTTCGATCGCACTCTGGTATTCCTTCGGCAGCTTTTCCCACTCTTTAATGCCGACATAGAATGACAGCTGCGCGCCTGCTTCCCACCAGCCCGGGGCGTAATAGTAAGGCGCGACCTTGTAGAAGCCAAGCTTTTCATCATCGTATGGCGTGGTCCATTCGACCGCGTCAAGCGTGCCTTTTTCCAGCGCCGGATAAATATCGGCACCTGCCAATTGCTGTGGCACCAGGCCCAATGGCGCCATGACCTTGCCGGCAAATGCACTGATGCGCATCTTCAAGCCTTTGATGTCATTCAGCGTCTTGATCTCCTTGCGGAACCAGCCCCCCATTTGCGCGCCGGTATTCCCGCCGAGGAAATTGACGATGCCGTAATCCTTGTAGAAATCACGCAGCAGTTCGCGTCCGCCGCCCTGATCAAACCAGGCGGTCTGCTGACGGGAATTCATGCCGAAGGGAACGGCGCAGTCGAACGCAAATGTCGAATCCTTGCCGAAATAATAGTACGGGGCGGTATGCCCCATTTCGATGGTACCCGCCTGGACTGCATCAACGACCTGCAGTGCCGGAATGATTTCACCACCGGCAAACACGCGGATATTGAATTTACCGCCTGTCAATTGAGAAACACGCTTGGAAAACACCTCAGCAGTGCCAAATAGCGTATCCAGGGATTTGGGAAAGCTCGACGCCAGGCGCCAGTTAATCGTCGGTTGCGATTGCGCCAGTGCAGGCGCAGCTACGCTTGCGACCGAGGCACCAACCGCTGCTTTTTTTAGAAAGGAACGACGTTCCATAGGGTCTCCTCAAGGATTAAATTTCAAATACGACGAAGTTGCTTCATCACAATGCGAATTGTAGAGGCAGGGCCGTGTGCATCGCAACTGAAAGCCACATCGCGCCGCATCAATATCGACTCGTGGACAAAAGCCCGCAAGGCTTGCGGCCATACGGGCTTTTCTGTCGCGAAGCAAAAACGCCTGTTTATTTACGGCTGATCATGAAGTTCTGCATGCTCGATTCCGCCACCGAGAACCATTGATTCTGGTCTTGGCGGAACCGTTTCCAGGGCTCGTAAATCTTCCTGAACTTCGCGTTCTTGGATGCTTCTTCTTCCATGAAGGTGGTAGCGGATTTAGAGCACGCCTCCATGATTTCCTTGGAAAAGGCACGCAGCTTCACGCCCTGTTTCAACATGCGCGCCAATGCGGCCGGGTTGCGGGCATCGTATTCTGCCTGCATCACCACATGCGCTTCATAGGTGGCGGTCTCGACGGCGGCCTGGTATTCCTTTGGCAGCTTTTCCCATTCCTTGATGCCGATGTAAAAAGATACCTGCAGGCTTGGCTCCCACCAGCCCGGCGTGTAGTAAAACGGCGCCACCTTGTTGAAGCCCAACTTTTCATCGTCGTAGGGACCGATCCATTCAGCAGCGTCGATCGTGCCTTTTTCCAGCGCCGGATAGATATCACCGCCGGCGATCTGCTGCGGCACCAGCCCAAGCGGCTGCATTACGCGTCCGGCAAATGCGCTGATGCGCATCTTCAGCCCATTCAGGTCCTTGACCGTCTTGATTTCCCTGCGAAACCAGCCGCCCATTTGCGCACCGGTGTTCCCGCCCTGGAAATTCATCACGCCATAGTCGCGGAAGAATTCACGCGTCAACTCACGTCCGCCTCCCTGATCGAACCAGGCAGTCTGCTGACGCGAATTCAAGCCAAACGGCACTGCCGCATCAAAAGCAAAGGTCGGATCCTTGCCAAAATAGTAGTAAGACGCGCTATGCCCCATTTCCACGGTCCCTGCCTGTACCGCATCCAGCACCTGGAGTGCCGGGACAACTTCGCCGCCGGCGAATACGCGGATATTGAACTTGCCGCCGGTGAGCTGCGAGACGCGCTTGGAAAACGTTTCTGCCGCACCGTAAATAGTATCCAGCGATTTGGGAAAGCTCGACGCCAGGCGCCAGTTGATTGTCGGTTGCGATTGCGCCAGCGCCGGTGCGGCAATTGCACCTGCAGATGCGCCGACCGCTGCTTTTTTCAAGAATGACCGCCGTTCCATATCGTCTCCTTTTATTAGGTTCACAGTTCACTGGCCAACAAGCTTTTGAGTTTCCGGATGGCAATAAATGCAAGGGCAGTTTATTGTGAAATTCAAAATGTCGCAACGCCAGCATCTACCGCAACGCAACATTGGCCGCGCAATTATCGTTACACAGCTGCTAGAACAAGGTGTCAACTTCCTGCAATCGTCATGCTTTCAATCAAAATAGAACCGGTTTCCTTGGTACCGCGGATCAGCGTATCAGTCCCGATCGCGGCAATTTGCGCAAACATTTCGCGCATGTTGCCGGCGATCGTAATTTCTTCCACCGGGTACTGGATCACGCCATTTTCGACCCAGTAGCCGGAAGCGCCGCGGGAATAGTCGCCCGTGACGTAGTTCACGCCCTGCCCCATCAACTCGGTCACGAGCAAGCCGGTATCCAGCTTTTTCAGCATGGCCTTGAAATCGTCGCCGGGCGCTGCCCTGGATGAAAACAGCTTGAGGTTATGCGAGCCGCCGGAGTTGCCGGTCGTTTTCATGCCCAGCTTGCGCGCCGAATAAGTTGAAAGGAAATAGCCCTCGACGACGCCGTCACGCACCACGTCACGACGGTGCGTTTTCACGCCTTCCTCGTCAAAAGGGGCTGAGCCGACTGCGCCGACCACGTGCGGATCTTCGACAATCTGGATATGCGGCGCAAAGACTGCCTTGCCCAGCGTATCGAGCAGGAAAGTCGATTTACGGTACAGCGCACCGCCCGACACTGCCTGCACAAAGGCCCCCAGCAATCCGGCAGCCAATGGCGCCTCGAACAGGACCGGGCACTTGCGGGTATCCAGCTTGCGCCCGTTCAGGCGCGCCAGTGCGCGTTCGGCGGCATACCGGCCAACGGCTTCGGGCGCAGCCAGCCTGGCCGGGTCGCGCATCGAGGAATACCAGTCGTCGCGCTGCATGTGGGCGCCCTTGCCCGCAATCGGCGCAACCGACAGGGTGTGCCGCGAAAACGGATAGCCGCCCATGAAGCCGCGCGAATTGGCCGACACGAATTGCGACTGCTGCGCATACACGCTGGCGCCTTCGCTATTGGTGATGCGCTTGTCGACGGCAAACGCCGCGTCCTCGGCGCGCCGCGCCAGTTCCGCGGCCTCATCGGCGCCGATCAGCCAGGGGTAGCACAGCTGCAGGTCCAGCGGCGCCATTTCCAGGGAATCGGCGTCCGGCAGGCCCGCGCAATCATCTTCCGCAGTGAAACGGGCGATGTTGTAGGCCGCATCGACCGTATCCTGCAGGGCTTGCCGGGAAAAATCCGAAGTGCTGGCATTGCCGCGGCGGATATGGCCCTCCGCACCCATGTAGACGGTGACGCCAATGCCCTTGTCCTTGTTTTGCTCGATGGTTTCGATACTTCCCTTGCGCACAGTCACAGCCAGGCCGCTGCCTTCGCTGATATCGACCGCCGCACCGGATGCGCCTTTTTCCTTTGCGTAGCGCAACACATCCTGTGCGAGTTGCTGCAACTGTTCCTGGCTGTGGGTAAATACGGAATCGCTCATGGGCTGAATGTCTTCTTTCTGGGGATAAGGGCTTTGACCGCAATCGACGGGAAAGCGGTTATGATAGCAGCCGTTAACCAAATTGCTTAAGCATCTCGCAAATCCATGCCAAATCCTAACCGAGGCTCCTGCGGCTACCAGTCCAACGAATTCGAGCAGGAATACGACCGCCCCTCCAAATCCCAGTTAAAGCGCGAAATGACCGCGCTGCAAAAACTGGGGGCGGAATTGATAGCCAACTCGCGCGATCGCGTCAAACGCGTCCCCATGCCGGAAGACGTGCGCGACGCCATTCTCGAGTGCCAGAAAATCACGGATCACGAAGGCCGCCGCCGCCAGTTGCAGTACGTCGGCAAGAAGATGCGCACCCTCGAACCGCATGAAGTCGCCGCCATCCAGAAAGTCATCGACAGCTGGCGCGGCACGTCCAAGGCGGAAGCCGCTGCCCTGCACCTGATCGAGCGCCGCCGCGACAAGCTGCTGGCCAATGACGGCGCCCTGACTGAGCTGGTGGCAGCCCACCCGGAACTGGATGCCCAGCACCTGCGCACCCTGATCCGCAACGCCCGCAAGGAACAGGCCGACAACAAGCCGCCCAAGGCTTACCGCGAAATCTTCCAGATCCTGAAAGGCCTCGAAAAGGAAGACGCCGCACAGGATGCCGACGCTGACGATCAAGCCGATGCCGAAGACGACGAGGAATGATCCGGATGAGCTGGTAATCGGCCTGGTCTCGATTTCCGACCGCGCATCCGCCGGCATTTACCAGGACCAGGGCTTGCCTGCCCTGCAGGAATGGTTCACGGCCGCGCTTGCCAGCCCCTGGCGCATGGAGTCGCGCCTGATCCCTGACGACCGCGCAAGCATCGAACAGACACTGGTCGAACTGGTGGAGGTCGCCGGTTGCGACCTCGTGCTGACGACTGGCGGCACCGGCCCGTCGCGCCGGGATGTGACGCCCGAAGCCACGCTCGCCGTCGCCACGAAGGAAATGCCCGGTTTCGGCGAACAGATGCGCCAGATCAGCCTGCAGTTCGTGCCGACCGCCATCCTGTCGCGCCAGGTCGCGGTGATCCGCGAGACCGCGGACCATGCCGCACTGATCATGAACCTGCCGGGCCAGCCC
Organism: Janthinobacterium sp. 17J80-10; assembly: GCF_004114795.1. Lineage (NCBI taxonomy): Bacteria > Pseudomonadati > Pseudomonadota > Betaproteobacteria > Burkholderiales > Oxalobacteraceae > Janthinobacterium > Janthinobacterium sp. 17J80-10. Next base: position 2,650,432 of record NZ_CP035311.1, read on the forward strand.
AAGTCCATCAAGGAAACGCTGGAGGGCTTGAAGGATGCCGACGGCAAGACCCTGGTGCAGGGTATTTTCGCCGCTGTTCCCTATTGCATCGACCTGATCGGCGGCCCCTATATCGAAACGCATGACGCCGTGTGCAAGGCCTTCCGGCCAAAATCCGCCATCCGCCCAAAATCCTGAACCCAACCATCCTTGCCCAGCATGAGCGACGCCCTTCTTGAATCGATCCAGATCGACACCGCCCCCAATCCGACCGTCTCCATCATCTGGATGCATGGCCTGGGCGCCGATGGTTCCGACTTCGTGCCCATCGTGCGCGAACTGGACTTGTCGGGGTGCCCGGCGATCCGCTTCATCTTTCCGCATGCGCCCATGATGCCGGTGACCATGAACGGCGGCTACGTGATGCGCTCGTGGTACGACATCCTGCTGGGCGAAGATTTGACCCGCCGCGAAGATGAAGGCGGCTTGCGCAATTCACAGGCAGCGATCGAACAATTGATCGCCCGCGAAAAGGCCCGCGGCATCCCCTCGAACCGCATCCTGCTCGCCGGCTTTTCGCAAGGCTGCGCCATGACGCTGCAAACCGGCTTGCGCCATCCGGAGCCGCTCGGCGGCCTGCTGTGCCTGTCGGGATACCTGCCGCTGGCTGACGTGGTCGCAGCAGAATGCCATGCCGCCAACCACGCCACGCCGATTTTCATGACGCATGGCACAGGCGACCCGGTGATCCCGCTGCAGCGCGCCGAAGCTTCGCGCGACTTACTGGCCGGACTCGGCCACAATGTAGAATGGCATGCATACCCGATGCAACACTCCGTCTGCATGGAAGAAATCGACGATATCGGCGGCTGGCTCGAGCGCGTGCTGGCCTGAATCTCACCTCCTGACCTGACTTACTCACAATGAGCCGGAAACATTTGGACCTGGGCTGCGGTGCGCGCCCGAAAAACCCCTTTGGCCATCCCGAACTGTACGGCGTGGACATCCGCGCCGACGCCGGCGGCGAAGGCATACAGATCGCCCGCGCCAACCTGAGCGTCGAGCCCATCCCGTTTGCCGACAACATGTTCGATTCGGTCTCGGCCTATGATTTTTTCGAGCATGTGCCGCGCGTGGCGCTCGACTATGCAAACCAGAGTTCGCGCTTTCCCTTCATCGAACTCATGAACGAGATCTGGCGCGTGCTCAAGCACGACGGCATCCTGTATGCAATCACGCCGGCCTACCCGCATGACAAGGCCTTCCGCGACCCCACCCACGTCAACATCATCACGGGCAAGACACACCGCTACTTCACCGAACCCCACGTCATCGGGCGCATGTATGGCTTTCATGGCAGTTTCAGGTTGAAACGGCAGTGCCGCGTACATCCACGCGGCGCCTATGAACCTACACATCCCGGCCTGGGGCACCGCCTGAAAAGCCTTGGCGAACGCCTGACCGGCCAGCAATCGCACCTGGTGTGGGAATTTGCTGCGATCAAGCCGTAGACGGCGCAGACTTAGGTAGAAAAACGGCAGCAAAAAATGTCTGCAAATGTGCCGCAGGCAGCTCCATGCTAAAAAATAGCCCTGCATGGAGTCGCACTCCTGTTCATGCAAAAAGTTCAGTTGTTCCAGAGTCTCCACGCCTTCCACGGCGATTTCCAGTTTCATGCTGTGCGCAAGGGCGATGATTGCCTTGACAATCGCCGCATCGTCGGTGTCCGTCGTAATGTCTCGCACAAATTTTCCGGGCAGGATCACACCGTTTTGCTAACCCTGATGAGCGGAGGCGAGTGCGTTACTCGAAGAACGATTGTCGAAGCATTCGGCGAAGATTTCCTGGAATATGATCAGCGTCGGCTGGACACACAAATGCGGCGCTTGCGGCGCAAGGTCAAGGAGGCTTGCAGCCAAGCGCTGCCGGTCAACACTTTACGCGCGATCGGTTACTGTTTTTATGCCAAAACGAAAATCTACCGATAGGCGTCGATGTTGATTCCCCTGCGCCGCGATTGGATTGGTGATGGCACGCAACCTGCATCCCCTGAGTGAGTGCACTCAGGTTTGCTCAGATTCGCTCATAAAGTTTCCATTTGGAAATGCCTATACTGGTTGCTTTACAGCCACTTGCGACCACCATGAAAAAATTAATGTTCCAGGCCGGCTTCCTGCTGCTCGGCGCCACCGTACTCCACATGCCAGTGCACGCACAAGGCGTCCCGGAAATCACACCGTCGCTGAAGAAGATGCTGGGTGCCCTGCCCATCGCGGAAGCCAGGGATCAGGTGCAGGGCATGGTCGGCGCCTTGAAGAAAACCAGCTGCGGCGGCAATCTCACGGGTTGCTACATGACCCAGTCGGGCCCCTTGCAGCTGTACTTCTTCACCAGCGGAACCTCACAACAAACCCTGCTGCTGGTGGTCGACAAGTCCATGAAGATGCCCAGGCTGCTGGGGGAGAAAGCGCAAAAAGTGATGGGCGAAACCTCGCTGAGCGCGCCCATCATTTCCATTTCCACGACCGACTACGAGCTGGGCAACATCAAGATGCCGCCCGCGCTGCAAAAAGTGGTGCGCGATAACTACTTCAATGTCAACACCCTGTCTTTCTCCAGCGGCGTGCAGCTCGCGGCCCGCGCCAACCTGGGCGGCGCTATCAAGTTGGCGATGGAGTCCATGGGCGTAAAGGGCAACGAGATGACGATGCGTGCCGCCGTGGTGATGCCGATCCCGACCGACTTAGCGGGCGGTGCCGGTGCTGGCGCCGCTGCGGCTGACGCCGTCGCTCATGGCAACACCATGAAGCAAGCGGGAGCCGATGCCATGAAACCCGAGGCCTTTGTGGAGTTCCAGTTTGCTCCCAAGACCTCTTTGAATTTCGGCATGCCACAAATGACGCTGACGGACGCCACGTTCTTCCTCAACAACGCCCTGGTCTTCGGCTACAAGGGCAACGCGGCCTACAAGGGCGCCACCGACAAGAAAGTCCTCACCCAGTTCCAGACGCCACTCACCCCGGCGGGTGGCATGGATCTGCTGGACTTCTCATTCCGCATGTCGACCCCCGCCAACTTCACCATGGAGGATGCAGCCCATGTGATGATCGCCATGGCTTCACCCGACCCCCGCCTGAAGAAGTACGGTGGTGGGTTTATCCGCAACATCGAGACGTTCAAGGACCCTCTGTTTGCCATGTCCGCCCCGCTGTCAGCAATCCAGTTGCGCAACCCAACACCGGCACCGGAGTACCGTTTTGGTGATAGCAGCAAACCCTTCCCTGACGATAACAAGTACTTCAACCTCGCCGTTCTCGGCCCGCTGGCCGAGGGTGGCCCGCTGATGAAAGCTGCTGGCGACGTGAACATCCTGGGGCAAAAGATGGGTTGGCTAGCAGCCTCAGCAGGCCTGGACGGGCTGCGTAGCGAAATCGGCAGGGCTCTCACGCTCAAACTCGGGCCCCTGGGCAAAGTCAGCTTCAACATGACGCAAACCACGGCCATAAGTATCTTGATGCGAGAAATGGGCTTGGAGGGCAACTTTGCTGGCCAGAAGGTGAAGGTGACTATGCACGGCGGTGTCCCGGTGGAGGGCATGAGCAGCGGCTCCGTGAAGCCGCCGGAAGGCACTTTGGAGATTGAAGTCAACGCCAGTTGCGTGAACCCCTTCGAGATCAAGACCAAGATGAAGCTCCAAGCCAGCACCGATCTTGACAAGGTGTTTGAAGGCGAGGGCGGAGTCAACGTCGATCCGGCTAAAATCCCTGGTTGTTTCGGCAAGGAACTGGAAGCCGCCTATAACAAGATCGCGGGCGAGTACAAAAACCTCAGCGGTTATACGGCCAACGCCGCCAATGCTGAGTTGAAAAAAATAAGTGATGCGGCGGCAGCCGCACAGCGGGCCGCCGAAGCCGAAGCGCAAAAAGCCGCCAAGGCAGCCGAGCAGGAAGCACAGAGAGCCGCGGAAGCTGCCCGTAAAGAATATGACAACGTCAAGAACGCCGCGCGCGATGTGGCCAGCAAGACCTCCAACGCCGCCAACAAAGCCTTTAACGATGCAGGCAACGCCTTCAAAAAACTCGGTAAGAAAAAGAAGCACAAGAAGGGCCCAGATCCCCTCTTTGCTGCGTCCGTTTTTGATTGGGACTTCTACTACGACCACGCACCCGATGTATTGGCCATCAACATGGACCTGGCCACGCACTGGCAAATCTACGGCCTTGACCAAGGTAGGCAGGCCAGCCCCGAGTTCAGTGCGACTTTCTACAGGAACCGCTATCTTGATGTTCAGCAGTTATGCAGCGCGAGCGACCTGCGTTGCGTGGTACAGCACTGGCTGGACTATGGTATTCGGCAAGGGCGCCAGGGCAGCAGCGACTTCAGCGTCGCCAGTTACCTGGATCGCTATCCAGATCTTCAAAATGCCTTTGGTAAAGCCAACTATGAAGACGCACTCGACCACTGGATCAACTATGGGGAAATCCAGGGTCGTGACGGTCGACCCGCCTCCAATGTCCAAGGGACTTTGATCGGCATGCAGCAAGTTGGCGGTGGCGGTGGTGCCCCTTGGGATGACTACACCACCTGCCAAGGTCAATACGTGATTGGGTTTCGTATCCGCGCTGGTGCAAGGGTGGATGGTTTGCAGTTCCTTTATCCCAATGGCTGGGGGGCCGTGCACGGCAACTTGGGCAACGCGCCCTACACCGCCGAGGTAGTGCTGCCCGCCGGTCACTACTTCTACGAGGTCCACTCTCGCAGCGGCACCACCGTAGACGCATTTGGCATGATCAGCAGCGGGGGTGTTAGCTATGGCATGTTTGGCGGCAGTGGCGGCACCTTCCAAGCCTACCAGGTCCCCGGAACTGAAAGGCTCGGCTGCATGATGGGGCGCGCGGGCTCCGGAATTGACCAGCTCACCTTCTCTCGTACAGGACCACGCTGATGAAAACACTCCCCCGGCGCCGGAGCCGAGTCGCGATGAACAGAATATTGCTAGCAGTTTCCGCAGTGTTTAGCTCGCTGGCGTTAAACCTACCCGCCAATGCGCAAGACAAACCGCAGTGGTCATGCCCATTCCTGTAGACCTGGCGGGCGGCGCGGTTCCTGGCAAGGTGACTAACACATGGGGCTTCGCTAATACCTGATGTTGATGACCTCGGAAATCCGGGGCCATCATGCGTTTACAACCCACAAAAATACCGTTGATCTTTGGAATACTTCATCGCTCATGAAAAAAAATACCGCCACATTCCGCCTTCGCAAAGTTGCGGCAGCCCTGACAGTTGCGCTTTGCGCCCTGCCCCCGGCCTGGGCCGATGTGCCTGCGAAGTCCTTTGCCGACATGGTGAAGGAACTTCCATTGGTGCCAGCGGGCTCGTACGACTCGGAGATGCTGGCCAAGGTCACCGGAGCGGTCAACTTCATCAAGCGCCAGGAACTGCCGCAGGCACAATTGGCGGTCAACGAAGCCTTGCAGCTTGACCCGCGCAACTCGCACCTGCATTTCCTGAACGGCTTCATCTACCACCTGCAAGCCCGGCATGGCGACACGCAAAAGAATGAAATGGCGCTGGAGGGCTACCAGCAGGCGCTGCGAATCGATCCGGGCAACTGGATCGCCCGGGAATTTCTGGGGCTGGCGTACATGGACCTCAAGCAGTTCGACCGCGCCAGGCTGGCATTTTCCGACGTTCTGCTGATGACCCCGGAGAGCGCCGTGTCCCTTTACGGCTTGATGGTGGCCTCGTATCTGACGGGCGATGCGAGAACGGCGTGCGCCATGGCCGACCAGTTCCAGAAAGCGTCGATGGAACCGAATCAAGGTTTCATCCGGTCGAGCATTTCGGTGTATGCCTCCTGCAAAAATTTTGCCCAGGCCGAGCGGATGCGAGAGAGATTGAACCAACTCACCGGCGGCGGGCCAGAGGTCGAGCGCGTGGATCGGCGGCTGGCGCAATGGAAGTCTTTTTATCTTAAGCAGGAGCAAGATGGCCCTGGCGCAAAAAACCCGGCCGCAGCAGGCATGGTGCGCACGAGCTTGGCTTCGGCCCCACCCAACGAGCGTCCCGTGCAACTCGCGCAGGCATTCACCTTGCCGAAGTTTGCTTCTCCCCCCGCTGAAAAAACCGCACCAGCCGTTGTTTCCAGCCCCAAGCCGGACGTTGTCGCACCGCCGGCTGAGCGAGCAGTCTCCGCACCAGCTGCGCCCCTCGCGGACGCGGCCGGCAGCGGCCCGCGCATGGTCCTCATCGATGTGGTGCTGCTGTCCACCCAGGAGCTGATCTCGACCTCCAAAGGCGTCAACCTGCTTAGCGCGTTGACGCTCCAGCTCGGCTCGGTAGCCGGCAACTTGCCCGCGTATTCCCGGAACTTTACCTCGAACAACCTGAACAACGCCGGCGCCAGCACCAGCACCGCCATCACCCGCGCCGTGACCATCCCGGCGCTGACCTATTCGCTGAACATCGCCAACGCCAACAACTCGGTGAACGAAGTGCTGGCGCGGCCCACCCTGGCCGCGATCGAGGGCCTGCCGTCCGAGTTTTTCTCAGGCACCAACCTGAGCGCGGGTGTAGTCTCGACCAGCCAGCAAGGCGGTACCACCATAGTGCCGCTGGACAAGCGCTTCGGCATCAAGCTGGCCGTCACGCCTTCATTCCTGCCGCAGGGGCGCGTGCAGCTCAAGGTCGAGGCGCAGCGAACTTCTCTGAACGCCAGTTCCGATAATCCCCGCGTGGCTTACCAGATCGAGATTGGCGAAATCACGGCCAACGCGAATGTCGTGATGAACCTCGGCGACACCCTGGTCTTGAGCGGATTGAGCGAAAAATCGGCTTCCAGCACGCGTGACGGTGTGCCGGGGCTGCAGGATGTGCCCGTGATTCAATACCTGTTTTCAAACAAGAAGACCAATGACCTGCAGCGCTCGGCACTCATTCTGGTCACGCCGAGATCACCCGTCCAGATCGCCGAGACCGCCGCAGGCGCTGATGAATCCATGGCAAGCCGGATGAAGGCCTTGCGCGAGAAATTCGGCTTCGCCAACAGTAGCCCTGCCAATATCGAAGCCATCATGACCCAATTGCAAGCGAATGAATTTTTCCGGGAGTTTCGTCAAGGCGATGTCTCGATGGAACGCTGGGACCGCATGCGCAGCACCGGCGATCGCCTTCGGGAAGTCCTGGGGTTTCTCTACTATTGAACGCCGCGCAGTGGACGGTTACCACATCGGTAAACATTTCAGAGGAAAAATATAAATTATCGTTACCAGCACAAAGCGCGAGCGAACACAGCCACCTGCCCGGGGCTGGTCCGGGCACAAGACCGCGATCAGATCCTAGTTGAACACTACCGTCTTGTGGCCATTGAGCAGGATGCGGTGTTCGACAAACCACTTCACCGCGCGCGCCAGCACCACGCATTCGATATCGCGACCGATGGCCGTCAGGGTATCCGGGTCCATGGAATGATCGACCCGTTCAACGCCCTGCTCGATGATCGGCCCCTCGTCGAGGTCGCCTGTTACGAAATGGGCGGTCGCGCCGATCAGCTTCACGCCGCGGTCATGCGCCTGGTAGTAAGGCTTGGCGCCCTTGAAGCTGGGCAGGAAGGAGTGATGGATGTTGATTGCCCGCCCTCTCAAGGTCTCGCACATCTCCGGCGAGAGAATCTGCATGTAACGCGCCAGCACCACCAGGTCGATATCATGCGTCTTGACGATTTCCATTACCCGCGCTTCCTGGGCGCGCTTGGCTGCGTCCGGCGCGCCGGCGTCCAGCGGCAGATGATGAAAAGGGATGTTGTAGCTTGCCGCCAGCTGGTAAAAATCCGTGTGGTTGGAGACGATCGCCGGGATTTCCACCGGCAGCAGGCCGCTCTTGTAGCGGAACAGCAGGTCATTGAGGCAGTGGCCGATCTTGGACACCATCAGCATCACGCGCGGCTTCTTCACCGCGTCATGCAACTGCCAGTTCATCCCCATGCCATCGGCCATGGCGGCAAACTGCGCGCGCAGGGCCGCATCCGGGAATGACGGGTCTTCCGCGGAAAAATGCACGCGCATGAAAAACAGCCTGGACTGCGCATCGCCGAACTGCGCCGAATCGATGATGTTGCAGCCGTGCTCGGCCAGGAAGCCAGAAACGCGATGCACGATGCCGCGCTGATCGAGACAGGACAGGGTAAGGATGTATTCCGGATGCGTCGTGGTCATGGAAAAATCGAAGCTGTTGTGCCGTGGTTGCGTAACCTTGTTATTGTCGCACGGCTAGCGTGATTTTCTCCACCCGGATGCAGCTTTCCAGCGACGCGCGCACAAAAAATGGCCAGCACCTTGCGGATGCTGGCCATGTCTTGCAACGGAAGGCTACCGTCGGCGCCCTATCGCTTCATGGACGAGTCGATGCATGAGACACCTTCCGCAATGCAGCAGGGCTGGATCAGCCGGCCTTGGCGACCGACAGGTTGCGCGCTGCGGTGGCGGTGCCGACCTGGACATCGCCGGCCAGCTGGCCGCCTTCTTCAATGACGACCTTGCCGTAACGGATCTTGCCGGTGACCTTGCCGGTCGCGTAGATCACCAATTTCTGACGCACGGTCAGGTCGCCATCAAATTCGCCATGGATTTCAGCGATATCGATTTCAGCCGAACCCTTGAACGCGCCGCACTCGGCGATCTGGATCACGCGCGAATCCATGGTGGCCTCGACACGGCCTTCAACCACGAGCGTGTCGCAATCGGTGATTTCAACGCCCTTGAGCTTGATGTTCGGGCCGACGATCAGCTTGCTGCCGACTTCGTTGGTGCTGGCCACAGGAGCCGCCTTGGCGGCGCTATTGTCGATCGACGACGGCACGTTGGCGGCAGCTGCGCCGGTCTTGAGCGTGCTGGAAGAAGACAGGCTGCTGCCGAACGGTTGCGCCGGGCTGTTCGTCGTGGTGGAAGTATTGGTAGTGGAATCGCGTTTGCCGAAAAGCGTATCTGAACGAAGCATGCTATCTCCTGAAAATGGACAACTCAATGTCTGGATTAAAAAATTCTTTCGCGCCAACCGCAGGCCTTAGCCTGATGCCGTTTGGAAATAATGTGGGCACTTGCATTGGTCACTGGCAATTTCAGAAAGTTCCGGCATTGTTACAAATTCAGAAAATTATTTGTAACAGCCAAAAAGCCCCTTGCGGACAAAGCGATAGACGAAAAAAAACGCTGCCGAAACGGCAGCGTTTTTCTTGAGTACGGTACGCGGATTTAGTTACGAACCACGCGCTTGTATTCATTGGTGCGGGTATCGATTTCAATCACATCGTCGGTTGCGACAAACAGCGGCACCTGGACGGTGTGGCGATGCGCCTCGATGGCGTTTTCAATCTGGGCTTCCTTCAGGACATTGCCCGAAGTATTGCCCTTGACTGCCGGCTCCGAGTAAACCACCTGGCGCGCGATAGTGATTGGCAATTCCACGGAAATCGCCTTGCCATCATAGAAAACGGCTTCGCATTCCATGCCGTCTTTCAGGTAATGCAGCGCATCGCCCAGGTTTTCTTCTTCGATTTCGAACTGGTTGTATTCTTCATCCATGAAGACATACAGCGGGTCTGCGAAATACGAATAGGTCACAGGCTTCTTGTCGAGTACCACGACGTCGAACTTGTCGTCACCACGGAAGACGTTTTCCAGCGGGCTGTTCGTCAGAAGATTTTTCATCTTCCATTTGTAGGTAAAGCCGGTGCGGCTCGAACCGTTGACGTCAGAACGCAGAACGATAAAAGGCTTGCCGTCAACCATGATGATGTTGCCAACGCGAACTTCTTTTGCAGGTTTCATAGAAAATGTACGTAAAAAATAGGTTGCATGAAAATCATCTGTCGCCTCATGGCTAACTGCGCCTTAAGCTCACGTTGTTTGATCGAAAACAAACGAGATAGATTAACCGCGCATTATACCTTGTTTTCGTCCGCGTCTAGCCGTAACGCCTCGGCAAACTTCAGCAAATTGGAAGACAAATCTCCGAGCAAAAGCATCTGGCGCTGCCACTCGGCCGACCGATCTGTAATTTTCGGCATGTCGTCCCGGACTGCCCGCCATATCGATGTCCAACTGGGCGCGTCATCGACGCATTCGGACGAGGCGCCGTTCCAGCGCAGGGAAAAAGCCACCAGGCTATCAATATTGCTTGCATAGCGTTGCAAGAAAGCCCGCAATTTGACGTGATGCAGATTTTTGTCTTGCAGGTAGATATGCCAGATAAAAGGCTTGCCCGCCCACTGCGCCCGCACGAAAGAATCCTCGCCGCGCACAAAATTGAGGTCGCATGCCCATAGCAGCCGGTCGTAATCCGGCTGGGCAACGAAGGGCATCACCCGCACGGTAAGCGCGCCGCGGGTGCGCGCCGCACCCGGCCTGGCTTCCGCTTCCAGAAAATCCCGTACCGTCTCTGTTGCAACGCCTTCAGGCACCAGGCACACAATGGCGGTATCGCCGCCCTGCCACGCCTCAAACAACGCCGCAACCGGCGCGAAGGGATAACAGAACAGGGAAACCTTCACCGCAGCCATCTCGGCGGGCGTGACACCCAGGCGCGCGAAAAAGTCCCGCATCGCTGCGGGATCCGACTGGAATTGCCGGCGCTCGTGTTCAAGGTCAGCTTCATGCAGCAAGCCACCGGTTTTGACGGTAAAGCCCGGGAAGAAGAAATGCTTCGTCAGTGGCAGGCGCGGGTGCATCGAAGGCAAGGCATGACACCCTTCCACCCAATCCTCGGCGCTCAAGCCTTCCAGGTTGAGCCACACCGGGCGTGGAGTGCACTCGGCCATGGCCGTGATGTAGCCCGGCGGGATATCGCAGCCAAAAAATTCGATGACGATATCGGCGATATCGTCTGCAGAGAATGTACCTTCCTGGTCGCGCCAGTGGCGCACCGTCACGCCCGCAACTTGCTGCAGCGCGACGTCAATCTCGACATCCGGGCATATCCGCTGAAAGCTGAGCAGATCGTCCACCCACAAGGTCACGGCAAGACCATGCTCGTGCCCCAGCTGCCGCGCCAGGCGCCAGCAGATGCCGATATCGCCGAAGTTGTCGACGACCTTGCAGAAGATGGCGAGGGATTGGGCTTGGATCATTTGCAAAAGCATAAATGAAAAACGCCACGCAGATGCGTGGCGTTTTTATTTGGCGTCCCCAGGGGGATTCGAACCCCCGTACTCACCGTGAAAGGGTGATGTCCTAGGCCTCTAGACGATGGGGACAGTAACCTGTCCGTATTGCTAATCTACACTATTTAATGGTGGAGGTAAGCGGGATCGAACCGCTGACCTCTTGCATGCCATGCAAGCGCTCTCCCAGCTGAGCTATACCCCCCTTGCGTAGAAGCGAAATTATAGCAAAGCTTCCTTGATTCTGCAAATCCACTTTTTGAATATTTATGAAAGATGCTTTGCCAGTCGCGCCAGCACCGTTTCGCGGCCAAATAATTCAACCACGGCATCGATCGAAGGCGTCTGCAACTGGCCCGTGATCAGGAGGCGCAAAGGCATGGCCAGCTGCGGCATCTTCAGCTTGTGCGCGGCCAGCACTTCCTTCAGCATGGCCGACAAGGCTTCCTTCTTCCACTCCACCGTCTTGCACTGTTCGGCATATTGCAGAAGCGCCGGCTTCACCGCCTCGGTCAGGTGCTGCGCCAGCAAGGCCGCATCGGGATGCGGCTGGCGATAGAACAGCATGGCGGCATCGGCCAGCTCGTTCAGCGTATTGGTACGGTCCTTCATCAGCCCGATCGCCGAAGCCAGCGCCGGCGCGCCGTCGAACTGCGCGCCTTCACGTTCCATCACCGGACGCACCAGGTCCGCCAGGCGCTCGTTGTCGGCCAGCTTGATGTAATGGTTGTTCAGCCATGCCAGCTTTTCCGGGTTGAACTGCGCCGGCGACTTGGAAAGGTGGTCGAGGTCGAACCACGAACACAATTGCTCCATCGAGAAAATTTCGTCATCGCCATGGCTCCAGCCCAGGCGCGCCAGGTAATTCAGCATGGCTTCCGGCAGATAGCCCTGCGCCGGGTATTCCATGACGCTGACGGCGCCGTGGCGCTTGGACAGCTTTTCGCCATCGGCGCCGAGGATCATCGGCACGTGACCGTATTGCGGCAGCGGCGCGCCCAGCGCCTGCAGGATATTGATCTGGCGCGGGGTATTGTTGACATGGTCATCGCCGCGGATCACGTGGGTGATGTCCATGTCCCAGTCGTCGATCGCCACGCAGAAGTTGTAGGTCGGCGTGCCATCCTGTCGCGCAATCACGAGGTCGTCGAGCTCGCGGTTGGAAATCGTGATCGGCCCCTTGACGACATCGTTCCAGGTGACGTCGCCATCGGGCGGATTGCGGAAGCGCACCACCGGCTTGCGGCCTTCCGGCAGCGGCGGCAAGGTCTTGCCCGGCTCGGGACGCCAGGTGCCGTCGTAGCGCGGCTTTTCGCCGGCAGCGCGCAGGCGCTCGCGCATCGCCTCGACTTCTTCCGGCGAGGAATAGCAGTAATAGGCCGAACCCGCCTGCAGCATTTGCGCGATCACTTCGCGGTAGCGGTCCATCCGCTTCATCTGGTAGAACGGACCTTCGTCATGCGCAAGACCAAGCCATTGCATGCCATCGAGGATCGCCTGCACCGCCTCCGGGGTCGAGCGCTCCAGGTCGGTATCCTCGATGCGCAGGATGAAGGTGCCGCCGAAGTGGCGGGCATACGCCCACGAAAACAGCGCGGTGCGGGCGCCGCCGAGATGGAGATAGCCGGTGGGGCTGGGAGCGAAACGGGTGCGGACGGTCATGGCGTAGGTGGCAAATAAAAACGGCCTTGGAACGCCAAAGCCGTTGAATTTATGAATAAAAGCGTATTTTACCGTGTTGGATGCCTGCGTGGAAACCGCCGCTCATTCCGCGATGGGCGCAAAGCGCTGCACGGGCTTGCCGTCGACGTCGATCGTTTCGAAAAACACCGCCTTGTCGCGCACCCAGACCGTGCCATTGTGCGCGCGGTAGACGATCACCGGCACAAGGTCGGCTTCGCGCGTCGCCTCGCACACCAGTTCGTAAATGCCGCCTTTGTAGTGCCGGTAACGTGCAGGAGTATTGTTTGTCATGAATGGAAATCAAAGGCGTTGAAAATCAGTTGTCCTGCACGGGCGGCGCACTGTCATCCGGCTGCTGCACTGCCCTGCCTGGCTGCATTTGCTTCATCGACTTGCCAGGCTTGTCGGCGTCGGAAAGCGCATAGGGGTCGGCCACATAGGCCGGACCTTTCATCAGCATGACGACGAAAGCGCCAATGCCCACGGTGACGATGGCGATCCAGAACACGATCATCACGGCGATGCACAGGATGTCGACCGTGGCGATAAGCTTGGGTCCAGCAGTATCGGGATCGGACAGTGGCAGCAGTCGCACGACCAACGCCGGCAACGCGACAAGGACACTGCCGAAAAGCGCTACTCTGGGCAACAGGCGCATGATCTTGCGCTCCATGCCTGCCGGGGTTTTGGTGTGACCGGAGAGTTTGTTGAACAGGTTCACCATGGTACGGTGCTGCCGCGTGGCATCCTTAATCAAAGCAGGCTTAGATGTAACGCCATCATAAACCTTGTCGGGCAGGTTGGGAAACTGCGGCCCGGCGCGCCGCTGCGCGACACCCCGCCCCGCAGAGACGAAGCTTTGCGCGCCCGTCTCCGCCAAAATGAAAAAAGCCCCTTGCGGGGCTATTTTCATGTTTTTTGGCGGAGACGGAGGGAGTCGAACCCTCGATACAGGTTTAAGCCCATATGCTTCCTTAGCAGGGAAGTGCCTTCGACCACTCGGCCACGTCTCCACACGAGAAACGGTCAAGAATGTCCGTTTCTGTTCAGCCACGCATAATAACTTCTCACGCGCGTCTGGTCAATCAAACTATTGTTCGAATCAGGCAGCTTTTTCCAGATCGAATGCCTTGTGCAACGCGCGCACGGCCAGTTCCATGTATTTTTCATCGATCAGGACGGAAATCTTGATCTCCGAGGTCGAGATCAACTGGATGTTGATGCCTTCTTCGGCCAAGGTACGGAACATTTGCGAAGCAATACCGACGTGGCTGCGCATGCCCACGCCCACCACCGACACTTTCGACACCTTGGTGTCGCCGGTGATGCTGGTCGGGCTGATATGGCCCTTGACGCTCTTTTCCAGCACGTCAATGGTCTTGGCGTATTCACCGCGCGGCACAGTAAAGGAGAAATCGGTCTTGCCATCCACCGACTGGTTCTGGATGATCATGTCGACTTCAATATTGGCATCGGCAACCGGGCCGAGGATCTGGTAGGCAATGCCCGGCTTGTCCGGCACGCCCTGCACGGTGATCTTGGCTTCGTCGCGGCTGAAGGCGATGCCGGTGATTGTTGCTTGTTCCATCTTTGTATCTTCCTCAAACGAAATCAGGGTACCGGATTTGGCTTCTTCTTCCAGCGGTATCATCGGGTCGGTCAGCGACGACAGCACGCGCGTGGGCATGCGGTAGTTGCCGGCAAATTCCACCGAGCGGATCTGCAGGACCTTGGAGCCCAGCGAGGCCATTTCCAGCATTTCCTCGAAGGTCACCGTGTTCAGGCGACGCGCTTCGGAGACCACGCGCGGATCCGTCGTGTAGACGCCGTCGACGTCAGTATAGATCAGGCATTCCTGCGCCTTCAGCGCCGCAGCCACGGCAACAGCCGAGGTATCGGAGCCGCCGCGACCGAGGGTCGTGATATTGCCGCCCTCGTCCACGCCCTGGAAGCCGGTAACGATGACGACCTTGCCGGCATCGAGGTCCTTGCGGATCCTGGCATCATCGATCGACTGGATGCGCGCCTTAGTAAAGGCCGAATCGGTCTTGATGGGAACTTGCCAGCCGGCGTACGACACCGCCTGCTTGCCGAGCGACTGCAGCGCCATCGACAGCAGCGCCACCGACACCTGCTCGCCGGTGGAAGCGAGCATGTCGAGCTCGCGCGGGTCGGGCTGCGGCATGATTTCCCTGGCCAGGCCGATCAGGCGGTTGGTCTCGCCCGACATCGCGGATGGCACGACCACGATCTGGTTGCCGGCGTCGTGCCATTTGGCGACGCGCCTGGCGACATTGCGGATACGCTCGGTCGAGCCCATCGACGTACCGCCGTATTTGTGAACTATGAGTGCCATAACTAAAATGATGAAAAACGAATAAAAATCAACCTTTTAGTCTACCTGTTGCGAGCCGGGAACACAAGTGGGCAAGCCCGGATTACAGCACAACGTGCGTGACAAAAAGCTGTTGCTAGACTGCCAGCACATGCTCCCAGCGCAGGCGGATATAGTCGCCCTGCCCCATTCCGATATGGTGACAATCCATGCCGATACCGGCCGCATACAACAACTCTTGGGAAGCCATCACTAGCGGCAGGAAGGGACGCTCCCAGCCAGGTACCCCGAGAGCCTGGAAATGCTGCTTGAGGCTGCGCGTGGGACGGTTGGCGGCCAGCTTGACGGTTTCGCCGCCCTTGCGATAGCGGATTTGCAAGTTCTGCGCGCGCAGCCAGGCGGCGTCGAGTCCTTCTGGCGCGGGTTCGAAATGCAGCCGCCCCCGGTAGGCCGGAAATTCCAGCCGAGCCTCGCCCTGCCAGCGGAAGGACAAGGGTGCCACATCGGTCGCATCCGCATCCCATTTTGGCGTCAGGTACACGAGGTTGCGGTGGCGCCGGATAGCGCAGTCCGGGTGCGACACGCACAATTGCGCATCGGCCTTGGCTTGCAGCAGTTGCGTGCGCATTTCAGCCAGCCACGAAGTCGAAGGCATGCGCACGCCCTGCACGCTCATCCAGTGGCGCAGCAGGTTATCAAGACGCTCGCTGCTCAAGGCGCGCAGGCGTTCAAGGTCCAGGCAGGCGCCCGTGGCACACGCTGCCAGGTCTTCCTGCGCCAGCTGCTCCAGCAAGCGCTGCGCCGCCTGCATATGGCCGGCACTGCGCGCCAGGCGCTCCTGGAAACCCGGAAAGCTTTGCCCCAGCTGCTGCATCACGCCATGACGCAAGGCGTTGCGGGCATAGCGGGGATCGGCGTTCGATTCATCGTCCACATGCCGGATGCCGGCTTTCGCAGCCCAGGCTTCCAGTTCGGCGCGACCCACGTCCAGCAGGGGGCGCGCCATCAACAGGTCCGGGTCGCCCAGCAGCGTAGGCGCGGCGTTCACTGCATCCATGCCGGACAGGCCGGCAACGCCGGAGCCGCGCAAGAGCTGTAGCAATACCGTCTCGGCCTGGTCATCCAGGTGATGCGCCGTCAGCAGCAGGGACACCCCATGCTGGCGGCACATATCGCCCAGGGTGGCATAGCGGACCAGGCGCGCAGCCTCTTCGACGCCGCTGCGCCCGGCTGCATCAATCTGTACCCGGCGCGCCTCGAAGGCCACGCTGAGCGCCTGCGCCTCGCCCTCGCAATGCGCAGTCCAGGCATCGGCATTGAGACTCAAGCCATGATGAATATGGAAGGCAAACAGGCGCAAGCCGCGCGCCGCGGCTGCCTGCTGCGCCAGGCGCAAGAGCACCGAAGAGTCGAGGCCGCCGCTGTAGGCGACGGCAACGGTGGGCGGCGCATCGGCGCAAAAGGAAACGCGCGCCAGAATCGCTTCCAGCGCGCGTTCGAATCGGTCGCCCACAGAGGGCGAGTGCGCAGACGAATGGCCCACGCCTTAGTCCTGCGGCGTGATTTCCTTGAATTTGCCGTAGCTCATCAGCTTCTCATGACGTGCAGCCAGCAAATCCTTCGGCTTCATGCCCTGGAACTGGCGCAGCGAGTCGGCCAGCGCGCGCTTCAGCATCGCCGCCATCTGCTTCGGATCGCGATGTGCGCCGCCCAGCGGCTCACTGACGATCTTGTCGATCAGGTTCATGGCTTTCAGACGGTGCGCGGTCAGGCCAAGGTTCTCGGCTGCTTCGCTGGCACGGTCGGCTGTCTTCCACAGGATCGAGGCGCAGCCTTCCGGCGAGATCACCGAGTAAGTCGAGTATTGCAGCATCAGCACGCAATCGCCCACGGCGATCGCCAGCGCGCCGCCCGAACCGCCCTCGCCGATGATGGTGGCGATCAGCGGCACCTTCAGTTCAGCCATCACGTAGATGTTATGGCCCAGCGCTTCGGACTGGCCGCGCTCCTCGGCATCGATGCCGGGGAAGGCGCCCGGCGTATCGACGAAGGTAAAGATCGGCAGGTTGAATTTTTCCGCCAGCTTCATCAGGCGCATCGCCTTGCGATAGCCTTCCGGGCGCGGCATGCCGAAGTTGCGCATGGCGCGCTCCTTGGTATCGCGCCCCTTCTGGTGGCCGATCACCATGCAAGCCTGGCCATTGAAACGCGCCAGGCCGCCGACGATGGAAAGGTCGTCGGCAAAGGTGCGGTCGCCATGCAGCTCATGGAAATCCGTGAAGATTTCGTTGACGTAATCCATGGTATACGGGCGCTGCGGATGACGCGCGATCTGCGAGACTTGCCAGGGCGTGAGCTTGGCGTAGATATCCTTGGTCAGCTGTTCGCTTTTCTTCGCCAGGCGCTCGATCTCTTCCGAGATATCGACAGCGGAATCATCCTGCACGAAGCGCAGTTCTTCGATCTTGGAATCCAGCTCCGCGATCGGCTGCTCGAAATTGAGGAATGTGGTTTTACTCATCGTGTTCCCTTCTGTTCAACACGGGTGGATGCAGTTCCGGATCAGTATTCTACCGGCACCGGCGTCAGGCTACGCCACAAGTACCAGGTCGCTACCGTACACCAGGGTGCCCAATTGGCAGCCACTTCGCGCGCATCGCTGCGCGAAACTGGTTCTCCAGAGAAATAATTAACGCTAATGCCTTTAAGCAACCCCAGGTCATCCAAAGGCAAAATATTCGGTCGCAGCAGATTAAATATCAAAAACATCTCCGCTGTCCAGCGTCCGATACCACGAATTTGCACCAGTTCGGCGATCACCGCCTCATCTTCCATGGCCGTCCACTGGTCGGCATGCACCTTTTTTTCCTTGAAATGGCGCGCCAGATCGAGGATATATTCGGCTTTACGCTTGGACAGGCCACAGCCAGCCAGCCCGTCTCCAGCCTTCAAAATCTGTGCCGGCGTCACTTTAGGACACATGTCGGTAAAGCGTGTCCAGATGGTATCGGCCGCTTTGACGGATATTTGCTGCCCAACAACAGAACGGGCCAGGGTCGTAAAGGGATCCCCGCGGCCGACCAGGCGCAAGTCGCCGAATTGCGGAATCAGCCGGCGCATGATGCGGTCGCGCTTCATCAGTTCGGCCTTGGCATCTTCCCAATAATCCGGAATGAAGACGCGCACCTCGCTGGCAGTCGTTTTGGCCATGCCGCTTATGCCCTGCGCCATTCGGTAACGCCGCCCGGTTTGTCTTCGAGAACGATGCCTTCGGCCAGCAATTCGGCGCGCAGGCGGTCAGCTTCGGCAAAATTTTTCGCCTTCTTGGCGGCCGCACGGGCATCGATGCGTGCCAGGATTGCCGCTTCGGCACCCGTATCGCCACCAGGGGCGCCATGCAGGAATTGCTGCGGCGCGCGCTCCAGCAAGCCGATCACATTGGCCAGCGCCTTCAGCTGCCGCGCCAGCGGCGCCGATTTCGTCTTGTTGACTTCATTGGCCAGCTCGAACAATACGGAAATCGCCAGCGGCGTATTGAAATCGTCGTCAAGCGCCTCGGCAAAGCGCACTGCATGCGCTTCCGCGCGGTCCAGCGCTCCGTCGTCCGGCGCCACTTCCTTCAATGCCGTGTACAGGCGCGTGAGCGATCCGCGGGCATCATCCAGGTGGGCGTCGGAATAATTCAATGGGCTGCGGTAGTGGGCGCGCAGGATGAAAAAGCGCACCACCTCGGCATCGTATTTTTTCAGGACATCGCGAATGGTGAAGAAATTGCCGAGCGACTTGGACATTTTTTCATTGTCCACGCGCACGAAGCCATTGTGCATCCAGTAATTGACGAATTGCCCGCCATGCGCGCCTTCGGACTGGGCAATTTCATTTTCATGGTGCGGGAATTGCAGGTCGGCGCCGCCGCCGTGGATATCGAAGCGCTCGCCCAGCAATTCGCACGACATGGCTGAACACTCGATGTGCCAGCCGGGACGGCCGCTGCCCCAGGGCGAAGACCATTTGACTTCTTCCGGCTCGGCTTCCTTGGCGGCTTTCCACAGCACGAA
The DNA here is from genome assembly GCF_004114795.1 of Janthinobacterium sp. 17J80-10. Classification (NCBI taxonomy): domain Bacteria; kingdom Pseudomonadati; phylum Pseudomonadota; class Betaproteobacteria; order Burkholderiales; family Oxalobacteraceae; genus Janthinobacterium; species Janthinobacterium sp. 17J80-10. The sequence goes on from NZ_CP035311.1 coordinate 2,669,644, forward strand.
GTCCAGCGGGTCGCGCTTGCCGGTATTGACATCCACGCGCTCGCCGGCGCGCAGGTCGTCGAGCGACTTGCCGGACAACTTGCCATAACCGCCGAAATCGCGCACCGAATAATTGACATCACCATCGGCGGCTTTGTACGCCAGGCCGTTTTGCTCCAGCTTGCCGATCAGCCCCAGCATCTGCGGCACGTAATCGGTGGCGCGCGGCTCATGGTCGGGCTTTTGCACGCCCAAGGCTGCCGCATCCTCGTCCATGGCGGCGATGAAGCGCCCGGTCAACTGCGAAATCGTTTCATTGTTTTCGACGGCGCGCTTGATGATCTTGTCGTCGATATCGGTGATATTGCGCACGTAAGTGACGTCATAGCCGGAGGCGCGCAACCAGCGTTGCACCATGTCGAATACCACCATCACCCGGGCATGGCCAAGGTGGCAATAGTCGTAGACAGTCATGCCGCATACGTACATGCGCACCCGGCCAGGCTCGATCGGGGCAAAAGCCTGCTTGTCACGCGCTAGCGTGTTGTAAATCTTTAATGCAGTCATTGGGGGCAAATTATGAGGCCGGACAATCGCGCAGCCACTAGAATAAAGCGTATTTTGTTAAAATGTTTGGTTTCCCGGCAGTATAACATTGATGAAAAAAGGATAGACCCATGCTCGCATCCCGTCGCCGCCTGCTGAAATTTGCCTCTGGCATCCTGCTGGCTTCTTCCGCCCTGATTGCACAAGCAGCGGACAAGGCCGAGTCCGTCAAGGCCGAACAAGTCCAAAACCCGCGCGTAGCGCTGAAAACCAGCATGGGCGAAATCGTGCTGGAATTGAATGCCGACAAGGCCCCTAAATCCGTGGCCAATTTCCTGGAATATGTCAAAAGCGGGCATTACTCGGGCACCATTTTCCACCGCGTCATGGAAAACTTCATGATCCAGGGTGGCGGCTTCGACAAGGACATGGCCCAAAAGCCGACGCGCCCCCCCATCGAGAACGAGGCAAAAAATGGCCTGAAGAACGATACTTACACTGTCGCCATGGCACGTACCTCGTCGCCGCATTCGGCGTCCGCGCAGTTCTTCATCAACGTCAAGAATAACGATTTTCTCAACGCTCCCGGCCAGGATGGCTGGGGCTATGCTGTCTTTGGCAAAGTCGTCAAGGGCACGGAAGTCGTCGACAAGATCCGTGCCGTCCCGACCGGCAACAAGGGCATGCACCAGAATGTGCCGACGACGCCCGTGGTGATCGAATCGGCCAGTATCGTCAAGTAAGACCGCAATAAATTTTTCAGATAATCACTCAACAAGGACCATCATGGCTGTCATCCTCACCACCAATCACGGCAAGATCACCATCGAACTCGACGCGGAAAAAGCCCCGAAGACTGTCGAAAACTTCCTGTCCTATGTGCGCGAAGGCCACTATGACGGCACCATCTTCCATCGCGTCATCGATGGTTTCATGATCCAGGGCGGCGGCTTCGAGCCGGGCATGAAACAGAAACCGACCAAGGAACCGATCGAAAACGAAGCCAAGAACGGCCTGAAGAACGAGGCCTATACCCTGGCCATGGCCCGTACCCAGGCGCCGCATTCGGCATCCGCGCAATTCTTCATCAACGTCAAGAACAACAGCTTCCTTGACTATCCGGGCCAGGATGGCTGGGGCTACTGTGTCTTTGGCAAGGTCACCGACGGCACCGACGTGGTCGACAAGATCAAGGCCGTCAAGACCAGCCGTGGCGGCATGCACGCCGACGTGCCAGTCGAAAATGTCGTGATCGAAAAAGCCGAGATCGTCTAAGCGCATGAAGCCACGGACATCTTGCCCATGACAGCTTCGCACCAGGCAAGCAAGGCGCAACCGGAAACGGTTGCGCTTTTTGTTTCCGACGTCCATTTGCACGAATCGCTGCCCAGGACCACGGCGGCCTTCCTCGACTTCCTGCAGCACCGCGCCCGCCATGCCCGCCAGCTTTACCTGCTGGGCGACCTGTTCGAATACTGGGCCGGCGACGATGATCTTGATGCGCCGTATAACCGGCAAATTGCGGATGCGCTGCAAGCCGTCAGCGCAGCAGGCGCGCAGGTGTTCTGGATCGCCGGCAACCGCGATTTCCTGGTTGGCGAAGCCTTTGCCAAAGCCACCGGCGCCACCCTGCTGCCAGACCCGTACGTCACCACCATCGCCGGCCGAAAGTTGACGCTTGCGCATGGCGATGCGCTGTGCACCGACGACACCAGCTACATGGCATTCCGCGCACAGGTGCGCCAGCCGCAATGGCAAAGCGATTTCCTCGCCATGCCGCTGGCAAAGCGCAAGGCCATCATTGCCGGCATGCGCGACCAGAGCCGCGCTGCCCAGCGCGAAAAATCCTATGAAATCATGGATGTTAATGCCGATGCCGTGGCAGGACTGTTCGATGCCACCGGCAGCAGCCTTCTGATACACGGCCATACGCATCGACCCGCATGCCACCGCGCTGCGCAGCCTGCGGGAGAGCGTCTGCGCTATGTATTGCCCGACTGGGATTGCGATTGTGTTGCGCCGCGCGGCGGCTGGATCGCCATCACGGCGGATGGCGTGGTCAGGCGCGTTGGCCTGGATGGCAGGGAGCTTACTCCACCAGCTTGTTGAGCCGCTCCGGATCGAATTTTTCGAGTTCCGGCAAAAGTTCGCAGGCAATGCCAGCCCGCATCAGGGCTTCGACGATTTTCAGCACCTGCAACTCCTGCGTTGCCGCATTGTCGATCAGGCCATGCAAGGCCTTGGACAACGGATCGTCCGCAGCGGTGGTCAGGCCATAGGCGGCGAACATGCGTGCCGCCGTCTCTTCGCGCACCGCATTCGTTTCTTTCTGGATGATACGCGCCGGTATGCCCACCGCGGTCGCCCCGGCCGGCACTTCCTTGACCACCACCGCGTTGGAACCGATCTTGGCGCCCTCGCCTACCGTAAAGCCGCCCAGCACCTTGGCGCCGGCGCTGACGATAACGCCGCGTTCCAGGGTCGGATGACGTTTGGCGCCCTTGGAAAGCGAGGTGCCGCCCAGGGTCACACCCTGGTAAATGGTGCAATCGTCGCCGATCTCGGCGGTTTCGCCGATCACCACGCCAAAACCATGGTCGATGAAGACGCGCCGGCCGATGGTCGCGCCAGGATGGATTTCAACGCCGGTAAAGATGCGCGCCAGGTGCGAGATGAAGCGGCCCGGCCATTTCAGGCCGTGGCGCCAGCACCAGTTGGCCCATCGGTGCATGATCAGCGCGTGCAAGCCCGGATAACAGGTCAGCACTTCCCATGACGTGCGTGCGGCGGGGTCACGTTCGATGATGCTGGCGATGTCTTCACGCAGGCGGCTGAACATAAAAATCAATGATGGTTATACGGAAACGTAATGGTAGCGCAACGCGGAAAATCCGGCAGGCGGGCCGAGCATGCCCGCCGGCGGATCATGCCTTGGCGATGCGCTGGCGGCGCGCCTCGTACAGGCACACGCCGGAGGCTACCGAGACGTTGAGGCTCTCGACCGAGCCGAACATCGGAATGCTGACCAGGACATCGCAATTCTCGCGCGTGAGCCTGCGCATGCCCTCGCCTTCCGAACCCATCACCAGGGCTGCCGGACCAGCGAGCTCTGCCTCGTATAGGGTCTTGTCGGCATCATCGGAAAAGCCGTACAGCCAGACATCACGCTCCTTCAGTTCGCGCATGGTGCGCGCCAGGTTCGTGACGGTAATGTAAGGGACGGTTTCGGCGGCGCCGCTGGCCACCTTGGCTGCCGTCGCATTCAGGCCGACTGCCCGGTCCTTGGGCGCGATGACCGCATGCGCGCCGGCGCCGTCGGCCACCCGCAGGCAGGCGCCGAGGTTGTGCGGATCAGTGATGCCATCGAGGATCAGCAACAGCGGCGGGCCTTCGATCGCATCAAGCAGTTCATCGAGATTGCGCGCCAGTGAGAGCTCGCCGGCCTTGGCCACCACGCCCTGGTGACGGCGGGTGCCGACCATGCTGTCGAGGCGCTGGTCATCGGCATGGATGATGCGCACATTGGCAGCCTTGACGGCCTGGATCAGGTCCTGCATGCGACGGTCGTGACGCGACGCATCGATATAAATTTCCTCGACCGACGTGGCGTCATGGCGCAGTCGGGCGGTCACGGCATGGAAGCCGAAAATCATCTTGCTTTTCATTGTCTAACGCTTTTTTCTGGCGGATTTGCTCGCCGCGCGACTGCCGGGTGCGCGCGACGTCTTCGACGACTTGGCCGGGGCTGACTTTGCCGGCCCGCCGCCCTTGGGGCTGGCGCCCTTGTTGCTCTTGCCTGACTTTGTCCCCTGGGAATTTCTGGCAGGCTTTTCAGTCCTGCCCCCCTCCTCTGCAGGCCGGGAGTTGCTCCTGCCCTTGGCGGCCCTGGGCTGCTGCTCGGCGTCGGCACGCCGGGCTTCGTTCTTGAGCTGGGTATGGATGCCCGGCTCATGCACCAGGCGCAAGTCGATCTTGCGCGCATCCAGGTCGACCCGGCTGACCTGTACCGTGACACGGTCGGTCAACTGGTAACGGATGCCGGTTCGCTCGCCGCGCAATTCATGACGCGTCTCGTCGTACTGGAAGTAATCGGCGCCGAGATCGGTGACATGCACCATGCCTTCGATATACAGCTGGTCGAGCTGCACGAAAATGCCGAATCCTGCCACACCCGAAATGGTGCCGGTGAATTCCTCGCCCAGCTTGTCGCGGATGAAGTAGCACTTGAGCCAGGCTTCGACATCGCGCGACGCCTCGTCGGCGCGGCGCTCGTTGGCCGAACAGTGGATGCCGAGCGCTTCCCAGATCGCCAGGTCGCCCTCGCTTTTCTTTTTCCCGGCAGCCTTGTTCTGCGCCTGCATCTTGCGTGCCGCCGGCGACAGCATGGTGTTCAGCACCGTGGTGTCGATGCCCTTGGGCGAATAACGCTTTCCTTGCAGAATGGCCTTGATGGCGCGATGCGTCAGCAGGTCCGGATAGCGCCGGATCGGGCTGGTGAAGTGCGCATAGGCTTCATAGGACAGGCCGAAGTGGCCGATATTGTCCGGACTGTAGACAGCCTGCTGCATGGAGCGCAGCAACATGGTCTGCAGCAGCACGGCATCCGGGCGCAGCTTGATCTTGGGCAGCAACTCGGCGTAATCGGACGCCATGGGCTCCTCGCCGCCGCCCAGGTGCAGCCCCGCCTGCTTGAGGAAGTTGCGTACCTGCGTCAGCTTTTCCTTGGTCGGGCGCGCATGCACGCGGTACACCCCGGGATGCTCGTGCCGTTCCAGCAGGTCAGCGGCACAAACGTTCGCCGCCAGCATGCATTCCTCGATCAGGCGGTGCGCATCGTTGCGCGTGCGCGGCAGGATTTTTTCGATCTTGCCGTTCGGATCGCAGACGATATAGGTCTCGGTGGTTTCGAAGTCGATCGCGCCGCGCTCGTGGCGCGCGGTCAGCAGGGACTGGAACACTTCGTAGAGGTGCGTCAGGTGCGGCACCAGGGCCGCGCGCTTTGCCGCTTCCGGTCCCTTGGTATTTCCCAGGATGGCGGCAACTTCCGTATAGGTCAGGCGTGCGGCCGAATGGATTACTGCCGGATAGAACTGGTAAGCCTTGATCTCGCCCTTCTTGGTGATGACGGCGTCGCACACCAGGGTCAGGCGGTCCACGTCCGGATTCAGCGAGCACAGGCCGTTGGATAATTTTTCCGGCAACATCGGAATGACGCGGCGCGGGAAATACACCGATGTGCTGCGCTCGATCGCATCGACATCCAGCGAATCGCCGGGCTTGACGTAATGGCTGACGTCGGCAATCGCCACGATCAGGCGGTAGCCGGCAGTGCGGCCGATCTTCACGGGTTCGCAATACACCGCGTCATCAAAGTCGCGCGCATCCTCGCCGTCGATGGTCACCAGCGGCACGTCGCGCAAGTCGACACGTTCGTGCAGGTCGGCATCGACCACCACGCCAGGCAGCTTGGCGGCCTGATTCAGTGCCGACTCGGAAAACTCATGCGGCACGCCATACTTGCGCACGGCGATTTCGATTTCCATGCCGGGGTCATCGATATCGCCCAGCACTTCGGCGATCTTGCCGGACGGCTGGGTAAAGCGCGCAGGTTGCTCAATCAGTTCGACACTGACCACCTGGCCGGCTTTGGCCTTGCCTGGCTTGCCAACCAACAGGATATCCTGACCGATCCGCTTGTCTTCGGGTGCCACGACCCAGGCGCCGTTTTCATTCAGCAGGCGCCCGATCACATGGGTATTGGCGCGCGAGATGACTTCGACAATGCTGCCCTCGGGACGGCCGCGACGGTCGACTCCGACAATGCGTGCCCGTACGCGGTCGCCGTTCAGCACTTTTTGCATTTCCCGCTCGGAGAGGAAAAGATCGTCGCCGCCATCGTCCGGAATCAGGAAACCAAATCCTTCACGGTGGCCGCTGACGCGGCCTTCGATAAAGGTGGTCTGGTTGGCGAGTTGATAGTGCCCCTTGCGGTCCGGCTTGATCTGGCCGTCGCGCTCCATGGCGTTCAGGCGGCGCGTCAGGCCTTCCGTCTCGTCGGGCTTGACGCCGAGCGCGGCGGCAAGGGCCGCTGCGTCCAGCGCCGCTTTGGAGGTACGCAATAGTCCGAGGATTTCCTCTCGGCTAGGAATGGGATAAAGATATTGGCTCAAAAGAGGTATCGGCTATTGGTTTTATTGAATATCTTAGTGTACTGGAGTAGCAATAAGTTTGCCCGAACAATCAAGCGTTTAATCAATCGGATCATATTAAAGTGCAGAAGGGCTTTGACATTTTCCAACTTTCGGCTATAATTTTGCTTCTGTTAGCCCACGTGGCGGAATTGGTAGACGCGCATGGTTCAGGTCCATGTGCCGCAAGGTGTGGGGGTTCGAGTCCCTCCGTGGGCACCAAAATACAAAGGGATCGCTTCGGCGATCCCTTTTTATTTTGACGCCCACGAGCAAAGCGCCTGCGCGCTTTGCGTGAGGGACTCGAAAGATCCGGCTTGCAAGCCGGATCGGGGCCGCGGAACGTGGCCGAGCTCCCGACGTGGGCTTCTGAAAACAAAAAAGCTTCGCCGCGGCGAAGCTTTTTTCATTATGGCTTTCGGATTGTCACTCAGGCCCGACCTCCGCCGAGCCCCGCGACAGCAACCCGTGAATCCCCAGCCGGTCATACTCCTCAAACGGCTGCATGATCCAGGGATTCGTTTCCAGATATTGCACAAAATAATCCGGGCGCATGCAGGAACAGGCCTTGTACCAGATCACCGCCGAACGCGCCTCGACCACCTCTGGAAACGCTTCCTGTAAATGCCGCTGCACCTTGTCCAGCGTGACACCGGAATCAACCAGGTCATCGACCAGCAAGACCCGCCCTTTCAGCGAACCGCTGGACATGGTGACGTGCTTCGCAATGGCCAGCTCCCCCTGCTTGCTGCCGGCATCTTCACGGTAGGAACTCGTGGCCAGGATTGCCAGCGGCACGTTGAAGAGCCGCGACAAGACATCGCCCGGACGCAAGCCGCCGCGGGCCAGGCACAGGATATGATCGAATTGCCAGCCTGACCGATGCACCAGCACCGCAAGTTCTTCGATATTGCGGTGGTACTCGCTCCAGGAAACCCTGAGCTCGTGATGTGCCGCACCGGTCATGCCTGTCCCGCTCCTGAACGAATTACTTGAAAGCGTGGCGCAGGACGATCGTTTCCTCGCGGTCCGGTCCGGTGGAGACCATGTCGATCGGCACGCCGATCAACTCGCCGATGCGGGCAATGTAGGCGCGCGCATTCGCCGGCAAGGCTTCCATGGTCTTGGCGCCCACGGTGGTTTCCTTCCAGCCTGGCATTTCCTCGTACACCGGCACGCAGCGCGCCGCGTCTTCGGCACCCAGCGGGAAGATGTCGACGTCCTTGCCATCGACCTTGTAACCGGTACAGATCTTCAACTGCTCGAGACCGTCCAGCACGTCCAGCTTGGTCAGGCAAATGCCGGTAACGCCATTGATCTGAATCGAGCGGCGCAACAGGGCGGCATCGAACCAGCCGCAGCGACGCGCGCGCCCGGTGACGGTGCCGAACTCGTGGCCGACGCTGGCCAGGTGCTTGCCGACGCCTGCATCAGTTGGCAATTCCGAGGGGAATGGACCGGAACCGACACGGGTCGTGTACGCCTTGGTAATGCCGAGGATGTAATGCAACATGCCTGGACCCACGCCGCTGCCGGCTGCGGCATTGCCTGCCACGCAGTTGCTTGACGTAACGAACGGATAGGTGCCGTGATCCACGTCCAGCAGGCTGCCCTGGGCGCCTTCGAACAGCAGGTTGGCGCCTGCCTTGTACGCGGCGTGCAAGGCGCTGGAGACGTCGGTCACCATCGGCCTGATGCGCGGCATGGTCGCCATCGCATCGTCCAGGGTTTTCTGGTAATCGACTGCCGGCGCCTTCAGGTACTGGGTCAGCACGAAATTGTGATAGTCGAGGTTTTCCTTCAGCTTTTCGGCAAAGCGCTGCTCGTTGAGCAGATCCATCACGCGGATGGCGCGGCGCGCCACCTTGTCTTCGTAGGCCGGGCCGATACCCTTGCCGGTGGTGCCGATCTTGGCGGCGCCGCGGGCGAATTCACGCGCCGCATCCAGCGCAGTGTGATAAGGCAGGATCAGCGGACAGGCTTCCGACACCTTCAGGCGCGAAGCGACTTCGACGCCGCTGGCCTCGAGCTTGTCGATTTCACGCAGCAGGTCGGGCACGGAAAGCACCACGCCATTGCCGATGTAGCAGGCCACGCCGGCGCGCATGATGCCCGAGGGGATCAGCTGCAGCGCAGTTTTCTGGCCGCCGATGACCAGCGTGTGGCCGGCATTGTGGCCGCCCTGGAAGCGCACCACGCCCTGCGCATGGTCGGTCAGCCAGTCGACGACCTTGCCTTTGCCTTCATCGCCCCACTGGGTGCCGATCACAACTACGTTCTTTGCCATACGATTCTCTAAAGTCTGTTAACTCAAATTCTTCAATACCCAATTGCCGCCCTCGCACACCAGCTCGCGGTCGCAATCGAATTCATCTTGTTGCCTGCCCTGCCCGGGGAAACACTGGATCACGACTTCGCCGGCCCGGCGCAGCTGCGCGATCTTGTCACGCAGCGCACTGTCGCGCCCCCACGGCGCCATGATCGCACTGGCGCGCCCGGCTTCCGGCAACAGCCGCGCCAGCTCGCGCAAATCCATCGAAAAACCGGTCGCAGGACGTGCCCGGCCAAAAGCTTCGCCGACATGGTCATAACGGCCGCCGCGCGCCACCGCATTGGGCAAGCCCGGCACATAGGCGGCGAACATCGCGCCGCTTTCATACTGGTAGCCACGCAGGTCGGCGAGATCGACCGACACTGTGGCATCGCCCGCCAGTTCCAGCAGCGCCTGCAATTCGTCGAGCGCCTGCACAATGCCTGGCAGCGCCGGCAATACGGCACGTGCCTCTGCCAGTACCTTGGCATCGCCATAAAGCCCGGGCAATGCCAGCAAGGCTTCACGCGTGGCTGGCGCATATTCCTGAGTCAATTCGCGCAAGCCCGCGCCATCCTTGGCCTTCAGCAAACCAATCAGGGCTTCCTCGTCCATCTGCGCGCGGGCATCGCTCTGCAGGATCGCCCGCACCACGCCAACATGGCATAAATCCAGCCGCACGGTGGAAATGCCGGCCAGGGCCAGGCACGCCAGCACCAGTTCCTGGACTTCGGCATCGGCTTCCAGTCCCGCATGGCCATAAATCTCGGCGCCGATCTGCAACGGTTCGCGCGTTGCATGCAATCCGGAAGGCCGGGTGTGCAGCACGCTGCCGGCATAGCAGAGGCGCGTGACGGAATTGCGGTTCAGCAGGTGGGCATCGATACGCGCAACTTGCGTCGTCATGTCGGCGCGCAGGCCCATGGTACGTCCGGACAACTGGTCTACCAGCTTGAAGGTACGCAGCCCCATGTCGTGACCGGCACCGGTCAGGAGCGACTCCAGGTACTCGAGCATTGGCGGCATGACCAGCTCATAGCCATAGCGCCTGAAAGTATCGAGCATCGCACGACGCAGATCTTCAATCTTGCGCGCTTCTGCGGGCAAGACGTCGGCAATGTTTTCGGGAAGGAGCCAGGTGCGCATGAAAATGAAAATGCTTCAGAAAAAAATAAACCAGACTGGCTAACGCCAGTCCAGCCCGCGGGACAATCAGGCTTACACACCGGATTGTCCCATCAAAAAAAATGTAAAGCCAGCAGTAACCCGCCATTCATGGCGGCGTGGAATTACTTGGCGGCAACGCCTCCAGGCCCGGAACTCCTGAAATAGCGGAAAAACTCGGAGTTCGGATCCAGCACCATCACGTCGCTCTGGCTCTTGAAGCTGGCCCGGTACGCCTGCAGGCTGCGATAGAACTTGTAGAACTCGGGATTCTGGCCGAATGCCTGGGCATAGACCTGCGATGCCTTGGCATCGCCCTCGCCGCGCATCTTTTCAGCTTCGCGGTAGGCTTCCGCCAGGATCACGGTGCGCTGCTTGTCGGCATCGGCACGAATTTTCTCGGATTCTGCCGCGCCTGTCGAGCGCAATTCGTTGGCTACGCGCAGGCGTTCCGAGCGCATGCGGTCAAACACCGAGTTGCTGATCTGCTCGACGTAGTCCACGCGCTTCAGGCGGACATCAATGACTTCCACGCCGATTTTCCTGGCTTCTTCCTCGACGTTTTTCTGGATCGCGTTCATCACCTTGGCGCGCTCGCCCGAGATCACTTCGCGCACGGTGCGCTTGGTGATTTCCAGGTTCAGCGCATCGCGGATGATCTGCTGCATGCGGTCCAGCGCGCGCCGCTCTTCGCCGCTGAAGCTGACGAAATACAGGCGCGGATCGGAAATGCGCCATTTGACGAAGGAATCGATCAGGATGTTCTTCTTTTCGGCCGTGATGAAGCGGTCCGCATCGGGCGAATCCAGCGTCAGGTAACGCTTATCCAGGAAAATGACATTCTGGAACGGCGGCGGCATCTTGAGATGCAGGCCAGGCTTGTCGATCACCTGCTTGACTTCGCCAAGTGCGAAGACGATGGCGTATTTGCGCTGGTCGACGACAAAGACGGTGGACGACACCAGCCAGATTGCCAGGATGGCGACGATTGCAATGGAAACGATGCGGTTCATTATCTGCCCTCCCGATCACGGGAACTGCGTACATCACTCGGGCGCGTCGCGCGCTCGGCCTCGAGCGCCTGCGCTGCCTCGGAACTGCCGGCAGCCGATCCGGTCGGCGCAGCGGCATTGCGTGCCGCCGTTGCCGCTTCCTGGCTGGCGGTATGCGCGATCAGCTTGTCCAGCGGCAGGTACAGGAGATTGTTGCCGCTCTTGGCATCGATCATGACCTTGCCGGTGTTGGAGAAAATCTGCTGCATGGTTTCCAGGTACATGCGGTCGCGCGTGACGGCCGGCGCCTTCTGGTATTCAGTCACCACCAGTTTGAAACGGGAAGCATCACCCTGCGCGGTTTCCTGCACGCGAGCGCGGTAGGCCTCGGCTTCCTGCAGCAGGCGCTCGCCGGCGCCACGGGCGCGGGGGATCACGTCATTGGCGTAGGCCTGGCCTTCGTTCTTCTGGCGCTCGCGGTCCTGGCCTGCCTTGACGGCATCGTCAAAGGCGGACTGCACCTGTTCCGGCGGCTGCACGCCCAGCGTGGCCACGTTGGTGATCAGTACGCCGGCATTGTAGCGGTCGAGAATCGCCTGCATCAGCTTCTTGGCGTCGAAAGCCACCTTGGCGCGATCTTCATAGAGCACGAAGTCCATCTTGTTGCGGCCAACGACCTCGCGCAGCGCCGACTCGGCAACCTGCTTGACCATTTCTTCCTGCTCGCGATTGCTGAAGATCCACTTCTCGGCATCGCTCAGGGTGTATTGCACCGCGAACTGGATATCGATGATGTTTTCATCCTCGGTCAGCATCAGCGATTCGCTGGTCTGCTTGTTGCGCACGCTGCCGCGATAACCGACTTCGGCAGTGCGCACCTGCGAAACGTTGACGACTTCGTGCGTCTGGATCGGCGTGGGCCAGCGCCAGTTGAAACCGGCAGGCGCCTTGTGGCTGTATTTGCCGAAGGTCATGACCACGCCGGTCTGGCCTTCCTGCACGATAAAGAACCCGCTAAGCAGCCACAATGCCAGCACGACGACGGCAGCAATACCGAAAATGCCATAGCCGGCGTTGCCCATGTCAGGACGGAATCCGCCCGGGCCGCCACCGCCGCCTTTCTTGCCGCCAAAGAGGCGGCTCAGGCGCTGGTTGAAATCACGCCAGAGTTCGTCGAGGTCGGGCGGGCCTTCCGGACGCCGGCCATCCTGCGGGTTCTGGTTCTGATTCTGGTTGTCGTCTTGCGAACCACGGCCCCAGCGGGGATCGTTGATCGAAAACTTGAGACCGATTCTTTTTAATATTGGGGCAAGCATTCTTGGTCGCGATCAGCTGAAATGTATAGGGGGAATGCCCATTGGATTGCTAATGTTGCGCTTCATTGGTCATCTGCGCGGGTGCGCCCGCAAGCGGGGCCGCGCTGCTCTCCCTGGCAAACTCCGCCATGGCCTGTCGCAGCAGATCCAGGCCGGCGCCAGTTTGGGCGCTGATAAAAACACGCCGGATTTTATCATACTCATCACGTTCCACCGCCGGCTCCAGGCCTGCCGCATCGATCTTGTTCCAGACCAGAATCTGCGGGATATCGTCGGCGCCGATTTCCTTCAACACCAGGTTGACCTGCTCTATCTGTTCGATGCGCGCCGGACTGGCGGCATCGACCACGTGCAGCAGCAAGTCGGCCTGGATGGTTTCTTCCAGGGTGGCGCGGAAAGCCGCCACCAGCTGGTGCGGCAGCTCGCGGATAAAACCGACCGTATCCGAAATGACGATACTGCCGACCTCGTCCAGGTGCAGCCGGCGCGAGGTCGTGTCCAGCGTCGCAAACAACTGGTCGGCAGCGTAGGTACGCGCCTTCGTCAGCGAGTTGAACAGGGTCGATTTGCCGGCATTGGTATAGCCGACCAGCGACACTGAAAAGGTATTGCTGCGGGCACGGGCGCGGCGCTGCGTGGCATGCTGGCGGCGCAGCTTGTCGAGCTTGGCGCGCAAGGCCTTGACCCGCTCGCCAAGCAGCCGGCGGTCAGTTTCAAGCTGCGTTTCGCCGGGGCCGCGCAGGCCGATACCGCCCTTTTGGCGCTCCAGATGGGTCCAGCCCCGCACCAGGCGGGTCGCAAGATGCTGCAACTGGGCCAGCTCGACTTGCACCTTGCCCTCATGGCTTTGCGCACGCTGGGCAAAAATATCGAGGATCAGGCTGGTGCGGTCGACCACGCGCACCTTCAGGTGGCGTTCCAGGTTGCGCTGCTGGGCCGGCGACAGGGCATGATTGAAAATCACCAGCTCCAGCGCCTCGTCACGCACCGCGTTGCCGATTTCATCGGCCTTGCCGCTACCCACGAATAGTGCGGCATCCGGACTGGCGCGACGACCAGTGATGGTGACTACGGGTTGCGCGCCGGCCGACTTGGCCAGGAGGGAGAGCTCGTCCAGGCTGGCAGCAAAGTCGCCCTTGCCGAAATCCAGCCCGACTAGCGCGGTGCGCATACCGTTTTCAACATGAAATTGCTAATTTGCAAATCTTATTCCGATTCTGCATCGACGTTGAGGTTGACCGCGCGCGCCGGCACGACGGTGGAAATCGCATGCTTGTACACCATCTGGGTGACAGTATTGCGCAGCAGGACGACGTACTGGTCGAAGGATTCGATATGGCCTTGCAGCTTGATGCCGTTGACCAGGTAGATCGAAACCGGGACGTGCTCTTTGCGCAAGGCGTTCAGGAAGGGGTCTTGTAACAGTTGCCCTTTATTGCTCATAACAGCTCCATTGTGTAGTTGTGTTTTGGAGTTTGAGGCGACTTGAGTGGATTTCAAGTGCCAACCGGGTGAAGTAGTTCGACTGTAGCCGATTTTTTAATTCCTTGCCATGACAAGACTATTTCCCCTGCCTGGTAAAAGGATTTTTCCCTGAGCGAAATTCGATGCGCAACGGTGTACCGACAAGAGAAAACGTTTCCCGGAAATGTTTTTCAAGGTAACGCTTGTAGTTATCCTCGATTCCCTCCAGGGCGTTGCCGTGGATGACGACGATCGGCGGATTCTGGCCACCCTGATGCGCATAGCGCATCTTCGGCCGGATCGAGCCTTTGCGGCGCGGCTGCTGGTGCTCCACAGCCTCTTCCAGGGCGCGCGTCAGCTTCGGCGTGGACAGGTTGATCATGGCCGCTGCGTAGGCGGAGTCGACCGACTTCATCAATGGGCCGATGCCGGTGGATTTGAGCGCCGAGATGAAGTGGAATTTAGCAAACGACAGAAAACTGAGCTTGCGATCCAGGTCGATCTTGATTTCATCGCGACGGTCGCTGGTCAGGCCATCCCATTTGTTGACGCCGACTACCAGCGCCCTGCCCGACTCCAGGATGAAGCCGGCAATATGCGCATCCTGTTCCGAGATGTCTTGTTGCGCATCAAGGAGAAGCAATACGACATTGGCTTCCGAAATCGACTGGAGCGTTTTAACGACCGAGAATTTTTCGATTGCCTCGAATACCTTGCCGCGGCGGCGAATGCCGGCAGTGTCGATCAGGGTGTAATGCTTGCCTTCGCGCTCGAACGGAATTTCGATCGAATCGCGCGTGGTGCCCGGCATGTCGAAGGCGATCACGCGCTCTTCGCCCAGCAAGGCATTGACCAGGGTCGACTTGCCGACATTGGGGCGGCCGACGATGGCCAGCTTGGTGCCTGACTGCTTCGGCTCTTCCGGCTCGTCTTCGGCGGTTTTCTTGCCGATGGCGAGATCAAGCGCTTCAATGACAAGGTCGTGCACGCCATCGCCATGCGCGGCCGAAATGACGTAAGGGTCGCCCAGGCCGAGCTCATAAAAATCCGCAGTGACCGTGGTGTACTTCATCCCCTCGGACTTGTTCACCACCAGCAGCACCGGACGGCCCGACTTGCGCAGAAAATCGGTGATCGTCTTGTCATGCGGGGTCAGGCCCTGACGGCCATCGACCAGGAAGATCACGGCATCGGCCTCGACCACTGCCTGCTTGGTCTGCTTGGCCATTTCGTGCATGATGCCTTCCTTGGCCACCGGCTCGAAGCCACCGGTATCGATTACCAGGAAGGGACGTTCGCCGACACGCCCCTCGCCATAATGGCGGTCGCGCGTGAGGCCGGGAAGATCGGCCACCAGAGCGTCACGAGACCGCGTCAGGCGGTTGAAGAGCGTGGACTTGCCGACATTCGGCCTTCCGACTAATGCAATAACCGGTTTCATTAAATTCAGTTAACTCCAAATGCAACCAGGGTACCGCCCCTGGTTTGAAATACGGCATGCGAACCTGCCACAACCGGCGTACCCAGCACCGGGCTACCGTCGGTTTCCACGCGCGCCAGCATGGCGCCGTCTTCGCGTGACAGGAAATGCACATAACCCTGGTAATCGGCAACCGCTACCGCACGACCGAAAGATACCGGTGTGGACAGGCGGCGGTTGGCCAGTTGCTTGTTGCGCCAGACGCTGGCGCCGCTGTCGCGCGAAAACGCATGCAGCGAACCGCTATCGTCGGCGGCAAAGACGAAACGCTCGTCACCGCCCAGACCAACTTCGCTCGACAGGTTGCGCGCCCAGTGCGCAGTACCGCTGATGCCGTCGACACAGGAAGCGCGTCCCTGGTAGGCAACGGCGCACACCTCGCGCCCCACCAGCAAAGGCATGCCGGATGTATCAGCGACACGTTCGAGCTCGGTTGCACCGCGTGCTTCACCGACCGCAATTTCCCAGCGCGGCCCGCCATTGTTGAGGGCGACTGCCAGCAGGCGCCCTCCCGGCAAGGCCACATAGGCATTGCCTTCGGCGATGGCGATACCCGGCGCGCTGCGCAGGGTCAGCGAAGGCACGCTGCGCTGCAGGACCCAGCGCCGCTTGCCGGTGGCTATATCAAAACCGGCGATGCTGTTGTCGACGCTGCGCACCACGACCAGGCCCAGACCGACCGCCGGCGCCGACAGCACTTCGCTGGAAGCCTGCGCTTTCCACACTTCCTTGCCATTCTCGTCGAAGGCCAGGATCGCGCCCTTCTCGCCGGCCACCACGGCCACGTTGCCATCGCTGCCGACGCCTGCCGTCAAAGGCATGCCGGCATTGATGCGCCACTGCGCACGGCCGGTTGCCGCCTCGATGCGGGTAACGGTGCCGTCGGCGGCCGCAGCAAACACGCTGTTGCGCGCCACTGCCGGCGAAAACACGTGCACGCCGGCGCTGCCGACGGATGCCGTCCAGGCGGTGGCAACCGCCAGGCTCGGAGCAAGTTCAACCAGCGCCGCCGGTGGATTGCTCGGTTCCTTCTTGGAGGAGAATGGATTGAGCGATGACAGTGTGGAACAACCCGCAAGCGCCACGACGGTGCCTGCAACAGCCAGTTTCAAAGCAATACGCATGATCTCCCCTGTCCTCAAGCCGCGGCCTTGGCGGCAGCGCCGCCGATTGCATCCAGCTTCAGCTGCACCAGCTGGCGGCCCGGATTGCCTTCGTCCATTTTTTCCAGCGCCGCGCGGTAAGCTGCGCGCGCTTCTTCCAGCTTGTTCTGCGCGACCAGGATATCGCCCTTGCGGTCGGCCACGGCAGCGGCGAACGGTGCCGGGAAATCGCCGGCCAGCAGCTTCAAGCCATCGTCGTAGGATTTCTCATCGAGCAGGATGCCTGCCAGGCGAATTTTCGCCACGGCCTTGTATTCATCGTGCTGGCCGTTTTTTGCGACCCATTCGAGCTGGCTCTTGGCGGCTTTCAGGTCGCTCGCATCGAATGCTGCCTTGGCGGCAGCCAGCGCGCCCATTTCGGCATACGCGGTGCGGGCGAACTTGTCCTGCATGTCGGCGGCAGCGCGCGCCACCTTGGCGGCGTCTTTCGCAGCCGCGGCTTTCTGCAATTCCTCGTACAGCAGGCCGGCTTGTGCTGCCTGCTTGCCCTGGTAAGTCTTCCAGCCGTTCCAGGCCGCATAGCCGCCCAGCGCGACAATCAGCACCCAGGTAATCAGGTTGCCGTATTGCTTCCACCAAGCCTTGATGGAATCCAGTTGTTCTTGTTCTTCGAGATCGTATGCCATGATGTTTTAGTCTTGTTAATGGTGGTAATGGATATGCTCGTGATCGTGATCATGTTCGTCCGTGCCGACAATCTGGTCGACGACATGATTGACTGCCTCTTCGAAGGCGACCGTAACCTGCTTGTTTTGCTCTTCCTCGGCGCGCATGGCCTTGATCGTCACCTTGCCGGCGGCAACCTCGTCCTCGCCAATGATGGCAGCGAATGCCGCGCCACTGCCATCGGCACGCTTCATCTGTGACTTGAAGCTGCCGGCGCCAGTGGCCGCCGCGCAGTGCAGAACCACGTCCAGCCCGGCATCGCGCAGGCGCTCGGCCAGCACGAAAGCCTGCATTTGCGCAGCCTCGCCCTGATGCACCAGATACACGTCACATTGAGTGCGGGCGATTTGCTCGCCGCTAGCCTTCATCAGTTCCAGCAGGCGCTCGACGCCCATGGCAAAGCCGCAAGCCGGCGTCGGCTTGCCGCCGAACATCTCGACCAGCGGGTCATAGCGCCCGCCGCCGCAAACCGTGCCTTGCGAACCGAGCTGGTCGGTGACCCACTCGAACACCGTGCGGTTGTAATAGTCCATGCCGCGCACCAGTCGCGGGTTGATGGTGAACGGAATGCTGTTGTGGCGCAGGATTTTCTGCACGCCTTCAAAGTGGGCGCGCGATTCCTCGCCGAGGTAGTCGATCAGTTTCGGCGCGGCATTAACCATTTCCTGCATGGCCGGATTCTTGGTATCGAGAATGCGCAGCGGATTGCTGTGCAGACGCCGCCTGGCATCCTCGTCCAGCAACTCGGCGTGCTGCTCGAAATAGGCGATCAGGTCGAGGCGATGGCGGTGCCGCTCGTCGGCGTCGCCGATGGAGTTCAGTTCCAGGCGGATGTCCGACAGGCCAAGGTCATCCCACAGGCGCTGGCACAGCATGATCAGCTCGGCGTCGATGTCCGGGCCGGCAAAGCCGATGGCCTCGGCGCCGACCTGGTGGAACTGGCGGTAGCGGCCGCGCTGCGGACGCTCGTGGCGAAACATTTGCCCGGCATACCACAGGCGCTTGGGGCCGTCGTAGGTCAGGTTGTGTTCGAGGGCTGCGCGCACCACGCCGGCCGTGCTTTCCGGGCGCAGCGTCAGATTGTCGCCATTCATCGAATCGACAAAGGAATACATTTCCTTCTCAACGATATCGGTGACAGCACCCAGGCCGCGCGCAAACAGCGCGGTCGGCTCGACGATCGGCGTGCGGATCTGCTGAAAGCCATAGCTCTTCAGCACCGACTGCACGGTATTCTCGAACAGCTCCCACAGGGGCGCATCCGCCGGCAGGATGTCGTTCATCCCCTTCACGCCGACGATTTTCTCTGCTTTCTTGTTTTCAGACATCTTCTAGTAATCAAGGCCGGACCAGCCGGATTGGGTAAATGTGGAGGCCAAAGCGCCGCTTACAGCGCGGTCTCTTTTGCGCCATAACGGCTTTGCACGTATTCCAGCACGATCGCCTGGAATTCCTCGGCGATGCGCTCGCCGCGCAGGGTGGTTTTTTTCTGGCCATCGACAAACACCGGCGCGGCAGGCGACTCTCCCGTGCCGGGCAGGCTGATGCCGATATTGGCGTGCTTGGATTCGCCGGGGCCGTTGACGATGCAGCCCATCACTGCGACATTCATGCTTTCGACGCCAGGATACTGTTTTTTCCACACAGGCATCTGTTCGCGCAAGTAGCTCTGGATGCGGTCAGCCAGTTCCTGGAATACGGTCGAAGTCGTGCGCCCGCAACCAGGGCAGGCAATCACCATGGGCGCGAACTTGCGCAAGCCCATGGTCTGCAATATTTCCTGCGCCACGATCACTTCCCGTGTGCGGTCGCCACCCGGCTCGGGCGTGAGCGAAATGCGGATGGTGTCGCCGATGCCTTCCTGCAGCAGCACCGACAGCGCCGCAGTCGAGGCGACGATGCCCTTGCTGCCCATGCCTGCCTCAGTCAGGCCAAGGTGCAGCGGATAGTCGCAGCGCTGTGCCAGCTCGCGATAGACCGCGATCAGGTCCTGCACGCCGGAGACCTTGCAGGACAGGATGATGCGGTCGCCCGCCAGGCCCAGCTCTTCGGCACGCTGGGCGTTTTCGATGGCAGAAGTCACCAGGGCTTCGTACATCACTGCCTGGGCATTCCAGGGCTGGGCGCGTTGCGCATTCTCGTCCATGATCCGCGCCAGCAGGTTCTGGTCCAGGCTGCCCCAGTTGACACCGATGCGCACCGGCTTGTCATACTTGCAGGCCGCCTCGATCATTTGCGCGAACTGGGTGTCGCGCTTGGCGCCCTGCCCGACATTGCCGGGATTGATGCGGTACTTCGACAAGGCGCGCGCGCAATCGGGATAATCGTTCAGCAGCGTATGGCCGTTGTAATGGAAATCGCCCACCAGCGGCACGTCGATGCCCATCTTGTCGAGCTGCTCGCGGATCGCCGGAACGGCCGCCGCGGCTTGCGGATTATTGACGGTGATGCGCACCACTTCCGAACCGGCGCGCGCCAGCTCCTTGACCTGGATGGCCGTCGCAATGGCGTCGACCGTGTCGGTGTTGGTCATCGACTGCACCAGGATGGGCGAGCCGCCGCCCACGCCGACTTCGCGCGCGCCATGACGGATCGCCACACGCCGGGTCTGGCGTCGTGGAAGGGGGCCGGAGCCGATAGGACGGTTATTGCTTTCCATGTTCACCGCTGTTTCACCACTAATTCAGTTTGACCCGCGCAACGTTATTTTTGGCGCCGGCGTTCAGGTCGATGGCCTTGCCGCGGAAAGTCGCATCGACGCCCGCAGCATTGCCCACTACCAGATTTGCGCCCGCGTCAATATCGAAAGACTCGGTCGAGCCGGCCGGCACCAGGCGGGCTGCAAGCAGCTCGCCGTTCTCACGCTTGAGCTCGACCCAGGAAGCCTCGCGCAACTTCAGCACCAGCTTGTCGCCAGGCTTGAGTGCCGACACCCCGGCGACGACCGTTTTCTGGGCCGACGGCGCAGCTGATTGACCCGGTGCGGGCGCTGCCGGAGCAGCCGGCGGCGGCACAGTTTTCGGCGCGGCATTCGCCCCTGCAGCAGGGGCCTGCGCCGGCGTCGCCGGCATCGCTGGAGTCGCTGGATTTGCCGGCTCCGTCGTTGCTGCCGGGGCGCCCTCGGTCGGCTGCCCCAGCGGCACGCCACCGGCAGACTCCTGCGCCTGTGCGGCGGGATCCTGCGGCGCTGCCTGCTGTTCCGGCACAGCCGAACGACCGGGCAACCAGTTTTCAATCAATCCTTCGCGCCAGGCCAGCCAGCCGCCAGCAGCCAGCAGCGACAACACCAGCAGCACCGCCAGCCACTTCGCGCTGCTGCCCGAACGCTTGGCCATCGGCAAGTTCGACTCTGTAAATGTTGCCGACAGGGTGCGCCGCAATTCGAGCGTTTCCGGGCTCGGCGTCGCCGGCTCCGAAATCATTGCCAGCAGCGGCGCCGAATCGAGCTTGAGCAATTTGGCATAGGAGCGCACAAAGCCGCGCGCAATCACCATGCCCGGCAATGCGGCGTAATTATCCTCTTCCATCGCCTGCACCTGGCGCGGTGCGAGGTTCAACTGATTGGCCACTTGCTCAATCGTCCAGCCGACAGCCTGCCGCTGTGCAGCAAGATGCGCGCCCGGCCCGGCCATGGCGGTTTCCTGCTGCGGATTTTCTGGCGGCTGCATGCCGCCTTCCATACCGGCCTCACTCATCAAACGCTCCGCGCTGGTAGGCAGCAAACTCGGTCGAACTGGGGAAACGGCGGCCCAGCTGGGTCACCAGGCTCAGTTCTGCCGTGCGGTCGCCCAGTTTGCGTTCAATCTTGATCGCCTGCCACAAGGCATCAGCACTCAGTGAATCGGAGCGAGTAACGCGCGAAATATAAAAACGTGCCTTCTCATAATCGCGACGATCATAATTCAACTTTGCCAGGTTCAAACTGGTCGACACGTTACCCGGTTCCAGTTTGAAAGCCTCGTTCAAATAACGCTCGGCCGCCACAGTGTCTTTCATGCGCTGGCTGCACACGCCCGCATTGTTCAGCGCCTTGGCAGGAGACTGGTAGTTGCGGCTCTTGAGGGCAGTTTCGAAGTAAGCGATCGACTGCTCCGGCCGGCCGCTTTGGCAAAGAAGCCAGCCGTAATTATTATTGAATTCAGGGCTTTGTGGCGCCAGGCGCAGCGCTTGCTGGAAGTTATCCTCGGCCAGGCGCATTTCGCCCATATCCATGTAGACCAGGCCGCGCATGCTGTACGCCTCAGCGAAACCCGGGTCCGCCTGAAGGGCCAGCTTGAGTTCGTCCAGCGCCACCGGCAACTGATGCTGCTGGTAATAGCCGACCGCCAGCTGCAGCCGGATGCGTGCGCGCCTCTGTCCATCAGTCTGGTCCGAGCTGGTCGGCAATTCGCGCTCATCGCTGACACCACCACCCGTGCCCGCGCAACCCGCCAGCAAGAATGCCGCCGCCAAGGCGATGACTACGCCTCCCGATTTCTTCATGTCGATATCTCCACGATGCGGCCGAAATCCTTGCCGAATTTTTTTTGGTATTCCGCCATTTTCTGCATGCGTTCCTGCACCTTGGTACGGTCCTGCACCTCACCGGCCAACTGGCCGCAGGCTGCGTCGATATCGTCGCCGCGCGTCTTGCGTATGGTAGTTACGATTCCGGCGTCCATCAGGACCTGGGCAAATGCCTTGATGCGGGCATTATTCGAGCGCAGCAGGCCCGACTCCGGAAAGGGGTTGAACGGAATCAGGTTGAACTTGCAGGGCACTTCGCGCCCCTTGCTCCTGACCAGCGCGATGAGCTCGCGGGCATTTTCGTCAGTATCATTGACGCCATCCAGCATGCAATATTCGAAAGTGATGAAGTCGCGCGGCGCATACTCGAGGTAACGCTTGCAGGCTGCCATCAATTCGACCAGCGGATATTTTTTGTTCAATGGCACCAGGCCGTCGCGCAACGCATCGTTGGACGCATGTAGCGACACTGCCAGGGCGACCGGGCATTCCTGCGCCAGCTTGTCGATCATTGGCACCACGCCACTGGTCGACAGCGTCACGCGCCGGCGCGACAAGCCATAGGCGTTATCGTCAAGCATCAGCTTCAGGGCGGTCACGGTCGGCTCGAAATTGAGCAGCGGCTCACCCATCCCCATCATGACCACATTGGTAATCTGGCGCTCGCCCTTGGGGCCTGCCTCGATGCCCTTGGTCTTGCGCAATTCAAATTCAGCCATCCACAACTGGCCGATAATCTCGCCCACCGTCAGGTTGCGGCTGAATCCCTGCTTGCCGGTCGAGCAGAAGCGGCAATTGACCGCGCAGCCGGCCTGTGTCGAGATGCACAGCGTGCCGCGGTTTTCTTCCGGAATAAAGACCGTTTCCACCGCATTGCCCTGCCCCACATCCAGCAGCCACTTGCGGGTGCCATCGGTCGAGGTATGGTCGCTGATCACGGACGGTGCAGCGACAAAGGCGCGCGTGGCCAGCTTGTCGCGCAGCGACTTGGCCAGATCCGTCATGGCAGTGAAATCAGCGATGCCGTACTGGTGTATCCAGCGTTGCAATTGCTTGGCGCGAAACGGCTTCTCACCCAACTCGCCACAGTAGGCGACGAGTTGCGCGGGATCGAAGTCCAGCAGGTTGGTGAGAGTCGTCATTGGTACATTTGCTTATGTGAAGTTCGCGCGCCCTGCGCCAGGGCAGCTGCGCGCGGAACCGGGATTAACGCGAGTAGACGTTCAGAGCCGGGAAGTAGTAGGCGATTTCGACGGCGGCAGTTTCTGCAGCGTCGGAACCGTGCACGGCATTGGCGTCGATCGAATCGGCGAAATCGGCGCGGATCGTGCCTTTTTCTGCTTTCTTCGGATCGGTAGCACCCATCAGGTCGCGGTTCTTGGCAATGGCGCCTTCGCCTTCCAGCACCTGGATCATGACCGGGCCGGAAACCATGAAGTCAACCAGGTCCTTGAAGAAAGGACGTTCGCGGTGCACGGCATAGAAGCCTTCGGCTTCAGCGCGCGACAGTTGCGCCATGCGTGCAGCAACGACCTTCAGGCCAGCGTTTTCAAAACGGCTGTAGATCTGGCCGATTACGTTTTTGGCGACTGCGTCGGGCTTGATGATCGACAGGGTGCGTTCGATTGCCATCTGTAAAAACTCCAATAAAAAGAAAGGGTTAAGGTTAATCGTCAAAATTCAACTAACCTTTAATTTTAGCACGAAACCCCCTGCCCATGCCTGACATACCATAGTAAACCAGAATCAAATCCTCGGTTTTTCCTGCTTTCCCAGTACCACACAGCACTTCCAGTCATGCTATTCTAAGGATTGCAAAACTGATACCGTTACCGGAGGCAAGATATGAACCAACCCCTGCAACATACCTACAGCACTACCGGCCAGTCGGCCGTTGCGCGCAACAAGGTATTGCGCAATACCTACCTGCTGCTTGCGCTATCGATGGTACCTACCGTGCTGGGTGCCTGGTTGGGCGTGCAACTCAAGTTTTCCTTCATGGCCGGCAGCCCGTTCCTGGGCTTCATTGTCTTCCTGGCGATCGCCTTCGGATTCATGTACGCCATTGAGAAAACCAAGCATTCTGCCACCGGCGTAGCCGTATTGCTGGGCTTCACCTTCTTCATGGGCCTGATGCTCTCTCGCCTGATCAGCCATACCCTGGGCTATTCTAACGGTGCTTCGCTGATCATGACGGCGTTCGGCGGCACGGCAGCGATCTTCGCGACGATGGCAACTATTGCCACTGTGTCCAAGCGCGATTTCTCCGGCATGGGCAAGTGGCTGTTCGTTGGCGTTCTGGTGGCGCTGGTGGCCATGGTCGCCAATATTTTCCTGCAATTACCGGCATTGCAACTTGCCCTGTCGGTCATCCTGATCGGCATTTTTTCGGCCTATATCCTGTATGACGTGCAGCAAATCATCAATGGCGGCGAAACCAACTACATTACCGCCACCTTGAGCATCTACCTGGATATCTACAATATCTTCGCCAACCTGTTGTCGATTCTGGGGATTTTCGGCGGCGACGATTAATACCTATCGACAGCACAATAAAAAAACGGCCACTGGCCGTTTTTTTTACATCCATTTTCGACTGACTACTGAGGTTGGAAGTGTTGACAAATACCAAATGATGGGATCACATGAGTCTTGGCGACATGTCTTGCAATGCCACCGTGCTTTGCAGGCTTTGCGCGGACGTACCAAACGCAGCACTTGCCAACAGAGCCTCGGCCGGTGTCATCGACAATGCGGCCAGGTTGCCGCTCTTCGCATACTGGTAAGCCAAGTCCCCACCAATGGCCGCTGTATCGCTGCCGCCAAGATGAAACTCCAGCAATGCAGACGACAATGCCCAACTGGTCAACGAAGAATTGGCGGCCCTTGCCTGGTCGAATTTCGCCACCAACCCATCAAAGTTGAATTGCTCAATTTTATTGTTGCTGATCTGGCTGGCTGATCCGGCATTGTAGTCGGTCGTTCCTTCAATAACGACCTGCAGGTTAGCTACGCTACGGTTGTTGGTACTGAGGTACCAGTCCTTGAAGGTAATCTGCTCGCTGGCTCCGGTCACCAGGATCAGGTTATTGCCACTCTTCTTGACCGACAGGTCGGCATACTTGATTCCATTACCCAGCGACACAGTATTGTCATTCCCGGTACTGGCATTGACGATATCCTGCCCATCCCCTCGATTAAAGGCGACCACGTCGACCCCAGTGCTGGTGGTGATGGTATCGTTGCCGGTTCCGCCAATGATAAACTCGCGGCCAGCACCACCCGTAATACTGTCAGTACCGTTGCCACCGTCAAACAAGTTGTTGCCCGATGTATCGGTCAAGGTGTCATTACCACCTGCGCCTTGCAACATGTCATTGCCACCCTGCCCGTTCAAGACATTGGCGCCGCCATTGCCAATCAACAGATTATTCAATGTATTGCCGGTGCCGTTAATAGCGCTGGTACCAGTCAAAGTGATTGCCTCCAGATTCGCTTCCAATGTATAGGCGAGGCTGGATTTGACATGATCGATACCTTCGCTGGCATTCTCGGTAATAACGTCGCCGGTATTGTCGCGAAGGTAGGTGTCGTTGCCGGTGCCGCCGATCAACTTGTCGGCGCCGGTGCTGCCGTCCAGCGTATCGTTGCCCGCGCTGCCAGTCAGAGTATTAGCGCCACTATTGCCGGTCAAGACATTGTCCAATCCATTGCCGGTACCATTGATCGCACTTGTTCCAGTCAGGGTCAGGTTTTCGAGATTGGCAGCCAACGTATAAGTCACGCCGGCCTGGACCAGATCGGTGCCTTCGTTGCCATTCTCGTTGACCGCGTCACCGGCATTATCGACTGTATAGGTATCGTTGCCGCCCCCCCCTGCCAGGGTGTCCGCACCGGCGCCGCCGTTCAAGGTATTGTTGGCAGCGTTGCCGATCAAGACATTGGCCAGGGTGTTGCCGGTCGCGTTGATCGACGCCGTGCCGGTCAGCGATAGATTCTCCAGGTTGGTGCCGAGCGTGTAGGTAACGCTGGAATGAACGGTGTCGGTGCCTTCGCCACTGTTTTCGGTGAGGACATCGCCGGTATTGTCGACGATATAAAGATCATTGCCGGCGCCGCCGATCAGCTTGTCGGCGCCGGCTTTGCCGTCCAGCGTGTCGTTGCCGGCTGCGCCGGTCATTGTGTTGACCGCACTGTTGCCGGTCAGGACATTATTCAATCCATTGCCCGTGCCACTGACCGCTGCAGCCCCGGTCAATGTCAAGTCTTCTACATTGGCACTGAGCGTATAAGTCACGTTTGACTGTACCGTGTCCACGCCTTCGCTCGCATTCTCTGTCACCGCATCGCTGGCGCTGTCGACGATGTAAAGATCATTGCCTGTGCCGCCGCGCAATTGATCGTTGCCAGCACCGCCATTGAGCGTGTCGTCCCCCGCCTCGCCGTATAAAGCGTCGTTGCCAGCGTCGCCCGACAATTGATCGTTGCCAGCACCGCCGGAAATCGTGTCATTGCCTCCCAGTCCATTGATAGTGTCATTGCCGGAAGCCCCGGTCAGGCTGTCAGCGCCGCTGGTGGGCTGCGGATTGGCACGGGACTCGATGACTGTCTGATTCCAGAGCGTGCCGTTAGAAAACAAGATTTGATCAATCTTGCGGTCGGCATCCGTTGCAAAGTAATTGAGGACCGTCACGCTATCGCCTGCGCCAATGGACAACAACAGATCGTCGCCGACGCGACTGGCCGCCACACTGGAAGGGACGATATCACCGCCCAGATAAAGCGTATCGATGGCGGCGGCATTGTCATCTGCCGCATTATCGATTAGGTGCTGGCCGTTACCAGGATAATAGTCATACGTATCGTTGCCGCGACCTCCGATTAGCATATCGTTGCCGACACTACCTCCAAGGTTGTCATCTCCATCGCCGCCGTTCAGCGTATCATTGCCTGCACCGCCTTCAAGGTTGTCATCACCAGCACCGCCATCCAGCGTATCATTGCCTTCCATGCCATAAAGCAAATCCCTCCCCTCTGCACCTTGCATCGCGTTACCGGAGTCCGTCCCTATTAGTACGTCATCGCCAATTGTCCCAACAGGGACGATAATCCTGGCGTTCATATCTGCGCCACTCCAAACGGTGCCATCCACAAATTCGACACGTTCGATCTTGTTCTCATCGCTGTTAAACCACGATTGCAGCGTGATGCGGTCGTTTGTTCCGGCTAGAGTCAGATAAAGATCAGTGAAACCACGGGTAACCTGAATGTCGTCGACAGCGACACTTGCATCGTATTGGATGGTATCGACATTACCTGCAGCATTAGCGTTTTCCACGATAGTATCCGCACCATCACCGCGCCTGAATAAATAGATATCGTCGCCGATTCCACCGGAGAGGGTATCGTTCCCATCGCCGCCATCAAGCTTGTCATTGCCATTGCCGGCTTCAAGGATGTCATCGCCTTCATCGCCACGCAAGGAGTCGTTGCCACCCATGCCATACAGAGAATCATTTCCGCCCAAGCCTTGTATTACTTCGCCGCTGTCCGCCCCATATATTGCGTCGACACCGCTTGTTGCCGGCGCGATGACAATCCTGGAAATGATGTCATCCATCGTCCAGACAGTGCTATCGGAAAATTCAATACGTTCTATCTTGTATGCATCGCCGTTGAACCAGGACTGCAAAGTAATGCGCCCTGTCGTGCCGGCAAAACCCAGATAAAGGTTGCTATAGTCGCGCGTCACCTTGACATCAGAAACTTGCATCAATGCGTCAAACCGGATGGTATCGAAATTGCCTGTACTTGAATCATAATCCGCAATAACAATGGCATCGTAACTACGTTTAAGCAAATAGATGTCGTTGCCCGTCCCGCCATCCAACGTGTCATTGCCCCATTTTCCGTCCAGCATATCGTTGCCGTCATCGCCGAACAGCTTGTCCTTACCGAAACCGCCGATCAGGGTATCATTGCCGCCATCTCCCCTCAGAGTCGCACCGTAGTCGCCACTCACAAGGCGATTGTCAAGTGCATTGCCCAGCAGTTGTTCCGACAATGAATAATTCGCACGATTAGGATTGATAATCATGTTTTCGATATTGTCGGACAGCACTCCGCCATCATCGCATATCAGTGTGTCGATGCCTTCTTCCGCCAGTTCGCTGACATTGCTGTTCCACGCACCGCCCAGAACTTGAAAAGTATCGTCGCCAACGCCACCGGCAAGATAGTTATAATCGCCTCCGCCAATCAGGGTATCGTTGCCAACGCCGCCCTGTATCGTGTCGTTACCATTACCGCCATTCAGAAGATCGTCGCCGCCGTCGCCGTAAAGCAGGTCTTCGCCAGAGCCTCCGGACAACGTATCGTTGCCAGCGCCGCCGCGAAGCAGGTCGGCACCATTTTCCCCATCGATCCAGTCTTCACCCGCGCCACCATCCAACGTATCGTTGCCATCCTGACCGTACAAGTAATTGTTGCCGCTGTTACCTTGCATGAGATTATTCAGCGCATTGCCAAACCCAGTGGTGATATTAAACACACCGGTCAAGGTCAGGTTCTCGACATTGGCGCCCAGCGAATGACTGAACGGGGTTTGCACCGTGTCAACGCCCTGGTTTGCGGCTTCGACGACGGTGTCATTCGGATTATCCAGGACAAAGGTATCGTTGCCCGTGCCGCCTGCCTGGGCATTTGCCGCGCCGTGGTAGACGACCCGGGACAGTATGGCGTTCAAATCCCACACTGTGCCGTCATTGAAAACCATTCGTTCAATCTTGTTATCAAAGGGCTTGCCGTTGGACGTATCGATGAAGAAGGAAGAAATGCGCAACTCGTCCGTGCTGCCGGCCAACTTCAACACCATGCCGTCACCATACTGGTAGAGCGCGACATCGCCAGGGACGACACTTGCGTCCAGCCTGAGCGTATCGATGCTACCGCCGGCAACATCGGCTTCCCAGATGGTATCGCTGCCATAGCCGCGCCCAAACAAGTAAGTATCGTTGCCGGCCTTACCGAGCAAGGAATCGGTGCCGATGCCGCCATCCAGCGTGTCGTCGCCGATGCCGCCGTCAAGACTATCGTTGCCGACGCCGCCTCCCAGACTATCGTTGCCTGCATACCCAAGTAATGTATCGTTGCCGCCAGTCCCTTCGAGGCTATCGTCCCAGTTATAGCCGCGCAGGTAATCGTTGCCTTGCGTTCCGGTTGTGTAGGTCGCATCGATCTGCGCCTTGATCCACTGCGCTGTCCATACCGTGCCATCAGAAAACTTGACTTGCTCGACCTTGTAATAGTCGTCCTGACGCGCAAAAAAATTCGCCACGGTGATGAAATCCGCGCCATTACCCATGTCCATCACAAGATCGACGCTCTCGGCTGTAGAACCGGTGCGTATCAAACGGACGTTGGCTGGCAAGAAGCCATCTCCCAAGGCAAGCGTATCGACGTCGCCGGCATTGCTGGCAGTTTCGGAAATCCTGACCAACCTATCTCCCTTGTTAAATAGATAGGTGTCACTTCCCAGGCCACCGTACAGGCTGTCGTCGCCATCGCCGCCACCGTCCAGCGTATCGTTGCCAACGCCTCCCAACAAGGTATCCGCACCGTTGTCACCGAACAGCTGGTCGTCGCCGCTGTTGCCATTCAATACGTCGTTGCCATCCAGGCCATGGATGAGCTCGTTGCCGGTAGTACCGTAAATACTATCCGCACCTGCCGTTGCGCTGGCAATCACGGTGACCACGCGCGATTCGATCGCTGCCTGGTTCCAGATGGCACTGTCGGCAAACTTGATCTGGTCGATTTTCTGATCGTTACCGGTTGCGAAATAATTTTTTACAGTGATGCTGTCGGACGCGCTCACTTTCACCAGCAGGTCGTTGCCGGTACGGTTGAGCACGATATCGGTTGTCGCGATACCGGCACCCAGCACGATCGTATCAATCGCCGCAGCGTTGTCTTCAGCGCTGCTGTCAATCTGGTCTGGCCCGTCGCCGAGATTGAAAACGTAAGTGTCGTCGCCCGCGCCGCCAGCCAAAGTATCGGCACCAGCGCCGCCCTGCAAAATGTCATTACCCAGCCCGCCACTCAGACTGTCCGCCTGCGCGCTGCCCATGATGTCATCATTGTCCATGCTGCCGGCAATGTCCAGCGACGGCGCCAGCGCCATGATGTCGGTACGGGTCATGACTTGGCCATCGCCAAACTGCAAACCAGATAGTGTCGAATTCTTCAGTCCGTTGGTGATATACACGCTGCCGCCACCATACTGCAATGTGAAATCTGCGCTGCTGCCCGCTACAGTCTGGAACGCCAAGCCAGCCGATGTTGTGCCGTCGGCAAAGCGGATGATATTGGTCCCGCCGCTATTGGCCAGAGTGGTAAGCGACATTCCGGGCACGGAAGCGCCCTGATCGTTCAGGACATACGTGTTATTGCCGGCGCCGCCGTCCAGGTAATTGGCGCCACCGCCGCCATCCAGCGTATCGTCACCGGCTCCACCAATCAAAGTATCGGTTCCGGCACCGCCGTTCAATTGATCGTTGCCATCGCCGCCGTCGAGGTAATCATCGCCGTCGTCACCCGAGAGCACATCATTGCCGGCATCGGCAAAAATAACGTCATAACCCCCGCCGCCATCCAGCGTATCATTGCCGTCATCGCCCAGCATCTGGTCGGCCCCTTCGCCGCCTGCCAGATAGTCGTTGCCACCTTCGCCCGCCAACTGGTCATCGCCCTCGCCGCCATTCAATATGTCGTTGCCATCTTCCCCGAACAACTTATCGTTGCCGGCGCCACCATCGAGCTGATCGGCGCCGTCGCCGCCCTGGAGTTCATCGTTGTCTTCGCCGCCACGCAAGGTGTCATCGCCGCCACGGCCGAGAAGGATGTCGTCGCCCTTGCCGCCGTCCAAATCATCGTTGCCGTGAAACTGTGCCGCCAGTTCTTCTTTATCGCCGTCGAGTACGTCGACGCCTTCTCCGCCGATCAAGGTGTCGCGGCCGCCGTCGCCAAGCAGGTAATCGTTTCCTTCTCCGCCATCCAGATAATCGTTGCCGTGCTGGGCGCCGCTCACCAGGTCAGTCCTGCCGTCACCGCGCAAATAGTCAATGCCCTTGCCGCCAAACAGTTTGTCATCGCTACCGCCACCGTAGAGCGTATCGTTGCCTTCGCCACCGTCCAGATAATCCTTGCCATTGTGTTCCGGCTCCAATGCCGTCGTGCTGCCATCGCCCCAGATGAGGTCATTGTCCTTGCCGCCATACAGTTCGTCGTCCTTGCCACCGCCAACCAGATTGTCGTCACCGCCGCCGCCGTCGACGTAATCCTTGCCGTGATAGGCGCCGGGCGTGACGCCATCGTCACCCCAGATCATGTCCTTGTCTTCGCCGCCGCTGATGTAATCGTCGCCTCCGTTGCCCTGGAGGGTGTCTTCGCCCTTGCCGCCGTCGAGCACATCGTTGCCGTGATATTCGCCTTCCAGACCGGCATAATCCATCAGCAGCCCTGGCGATTCGTTACCATCGGGCGTGCTGCTGTCCCAGTTGAAGTCGCCGAAAATCAGGTCGTTACCCTCACCGCCATAAACCGTATCAGCGTCATGGGCACCGATACCGAAATCGTTTCCCTTACCGAGCGAGATGAAGTCATTGCCCTTTTCGCCATTGACAATGTCGCCGCCGCCGCCCGCGATGATGACATCGGCCTTGCCGTCGACGTCCAGGCTGCCGAAACGCGCGTACAGGGTCTTGATACCGCCGGCACCGATGCGCTCGATGAAATAGGAATATTTGTGATTGGGAGTGTCATCTTCATATTCGAAGTGCACCGATAGCGAAACGTCGCTTGGCTCCTTGGCGCCACCGTCGAAGGTGTCGCCCTGGATAATGTCCATGCCGCCACCGCCGATGATGGTATCTTCTCCGCCGCCTCCGTACAGGTAGCCGGACCCTGAGCCGATCAGAAGGTCGTCGCCGCTGTGCCCTTCCATCCGCGGCCCCTCGCTAGTTGTTACCGTATCTTCACTTGCGCTTATTGCTGCGGCGATGTCGATGACATCATTTGCATACACTTTGTCATTGCCACTGTTGCCATTGAGATCGTCATGACCGCCCATGCCAGTGATCACATCGTCGAGCTTGCCGCCTATGACGTGATCGCGGTTGGTAGTGCCGATGATGGTCCAGGTTGACAATATCGCTGCGGCATTGAAATTAGCTGTCACCCCAACCGGGTCGTCAGTGGGATCGTTATCAACGAGAATACTGATGTTTGAAGGAGCGACAGATGGCTGCGCCGGCTTATCGGTCGGCGCCAAACCGAATTGCCCGTCCGCCTTAAAGTCCCGCACGACGAGTGTTTGCGTACCCCATTTGATGGTCAGGGTACCGCGGCCATCTGCATTTGGCTGGAACGAATAGCTGACTTTCTCGTCTTCGCTGTACCAGCGACCTTCGATGCCGGGATCTTTCTTGACGTCGCCTAATGTTACAAGCGCACCATCGATTTCAACCTGGATTGAGCCGAGTCCGTCGCTGTCGACAATGGTGTCGTTGCCGTCGTCCGCGCGGATGATGTAAATATCTTTTTGATCGCCACCGTAGAGCCAGTCGGAGCCTGTGCCGCCTTCCAGGGTGTCCTCGCCGTCGCCACCCTGAAGGGTATCGATATCAGCCCCACCGATAAGGCTATCGTTTCCTATCCCGCCTAATAGTTTATCGTCACCAATGCCGCCGTCAATGGTGTCATTGCCTCCATTGCCCTCCAAATGGTCATTGCCGTCTTTTCCATTCAGAGTATCGTTACCGTCACCGCCGTACAAGCGATCATTTTTACTATCGCCATTGAGGGTATTGTTTTCTTTGTCGCCGAATAAAACATATCGTTTATCAGATGCATTCATTAACGATGAACTCACCGTGATTTCTGTGTTGCTGGCCATGTCGCGGAACAGATAATTGTTCGGCCCATCCATCGTATTGCTGGTGATGTTTACATGATTTCGTTTGACGATCCAGCTCAACATCGCGGCGCGATCGGTCAAATATTCATCCGTGAAATGGACTTTGCCTTTGGCTCGGTCCAATTCACTGAGGGCCTTATCATCATCCCATTTTTGGTAAAGATCGGGCTGCCCAGCCTTGAGCAAGGCATTATCCGCTGCCTGTAACGCGAATGGCGTCAAGTAATTAATACTCAGAAATGCACCGAAGTCAGCTTTTGCTTTGAGACCATCGATTGGAGGAGCGACAATTTTAACTTTGTCTTGCAATGAAAGATCGTTTATCTTGTCTTGCACTTGCTTAAGCTTAGTATAAAAAATGTTGCGATCTTCTATTGATGCCCAAGTTCCGCCCTCCGGGTTCCCTTTTAGGCGGTCTGCTCCATGCCAATTAAGGCCTAATGTATCCGCAAGTGCATTGACCACGTTCTCAAGGACATCGCCTTCAGCTTTGCCTTGTCCGCCAATAATGCTTTCCTGGGATTTTAAATTCGATGCGCTCTTAAAAATAGACTCAATAATTCCTTGCGTAATCGTGAGGTCAAGTTGAACGAGCAGATTCTGCACGCTGAGAGAATCGACCAACAATACCAAACTGTGCGTGTCGCCAAAATCGTTATCGCTAAAATTGTCGACCAAAAGTTTAGCTTCAGCATTACTTAAACTTGCTGCCACTGCATCGAGCACGACCGATCCACGGTACAGAGGCTGGTCTTCAATAAAGATTGGTGTGGCTTGCCCATAGTGATACTGTGAATTCGCAACTGCGGACGGCGTATTAGCACCATAGATGTCGTAGAAATTGGAAATAGTTCCGCCTGGTGCGGGATTGCGGCCGGCATAGGAATCCCATCCACTCGTCGGGATCGATGTGCGATAACTACTTGTATTTTGTCCTGCCAAGACCACAGCATATTGGTATTCGAATTGCGCAGCCTCGATATTGGCGATGGGAACTTCAAGCGGGTCTCCGCCTGTTCCAGTGTTTGGGATGCCCGCGACTCGCACTATCTCGTCTGCCACCATTTTGGCGCGCATAAGTGCATTTGAAAACAATTCTCTTTCCGCTGGACTCATACCCATGTCAGTCTGTGCATTGATAATGTCAGCAGTGGTGATAGAGTCAGTTCGCGCTTTCAGTGCCGCATACCTGTTAGCTGCCGCTTGCGTAACAAAGGTAATTGCCGTACCGTCGGTGTTGTTGCGTTGCTGTTCAAAAGTTGCGATGGCCTGAGTCAGATTTCCGCTGTTGATGCTACCAACACCAGCACCGTTGAACGTGTAGGTGCCTTGCATGGCACCTGGATACAGCAAGTTAAATGCTGTGGCCAAACTACCGCCAAGGCTGTAACCAGTAACATTGAGTGCACTGCCGGATTTAATCGTGTTGTTGGTATAGAGACTATCGACCCAATTTTTCATGTCGGCGATCTGGCCGAAAGCCCAACCATATGCTTTGATTTCCAGGACATTGGTTGCCTGGTTGTCGCGCACGGCGTCGTCGGCAAATTCTGTGGATCGGAAACTGATGACCTGTTCGCCTTTTACCAGACCGCGTGCCGGGTCGTCCACGAGACATTCAAATACTGTGCCACTAAAGCCGGTACTAGTGTTGGCTTTATGCGCAACGACCCTCCAGTCTTTAACGAATTGCTCTGCAAGAACATCGGTGAATTTACTGGAACGATTGTTACCATCGGTCAGAATAGCAGCTGAAATACTCCCACTAAATCCAACAGAATAAATGGCTTCGGCAGCCATTTGAAGGTTGGCATATTTTAGATAGGTCGTAACCTGGTTAATAGTAGCCATAGTTGCTTTTCTTATTAAGGTTTAAGAATTTTCTGAACAAAATTAAGGGTCTCAAGGCCCGTCTTACGCCGTCGAGGATCAAAAGGACCTACTTCTGGAAAACTCGGACACGCAGTCTGCTGCGCGTAAGGCCAAGGAGAACGAAAGCCGGACTTACTTCCTTGCCCCCGATCAATCATGTAGCCAGTGCGTTCAGCAATGACTTTATTAGCCTGTAAATCGATCACTTTAAGCGAGCCGCCAGCAATCCATTGTTCACGGTCTTCTCGGGTAGAAATATCATCCCAAGTGATGCCATAGCGAACACTCGTCTTTTCAATAGACTCTTTGAGAAGTTCTGGTCGAATCAGTGTTTCCAGCCACTCTGCGTCCCGATCATGCGGGCGATAGAGTCGCAACGTATATCGATAGAGTTGACCGTCCTGCGGATCGACGCTTTCAATAAAACTGAATCCTTTGTGATACGGTTCCTGCCGCTTTGGATCAAGATCAAGTCCATCTGTAGCACGAAGTAGTTTCAAGATGCAATCCTCGCCGCCGCAGTCCTGCCCATAAGGGTCATTAAGCGTAAATTGGTCGCTCTGATTAAAATTTTTTTCTCGCCACTTCATCCACATTACACCGTCTACGTTTTCAACAGTGTGTTCGATTTTCTCACCTGATTTCTTGCACCGCATCTGAAAATGCGCCATCGCGGCATTCAGCCGCGCCTTTGTCTGCTGTTGCTGCTCATGCTTTTTCAATACATGCAATGCGACCGGGCCGATCATGATCGCGAGCACGGCAATAACTGATAGCACTTTTGGCAACCGTCCTTTGACTTTGATGAGCACCAGTGCTAGTGCCGCAATGACGAGCAGCCAGTAAAGAATGCCAATGCCTTGCAACACCGCGCCGAACGGTGTGAGATCTAATGGGGTACCGGTCAGCATGCGATCTCGTTCCGCAAAAACAGAGCGCTCGCGACGGAATAATTTGGAGCCAAGTCGTAATGTATTTTCATATCTCTCTTTTGCAGGCTGCAATTAAAGAATTAATGGGGTCAATTAAAAGACCCAACATCGCATTCATTTCCATATTTTCTTCATTCAAAATCCGAAATCAATCTGTATTTCTCACCATCGGCGTGGATCGTCATTCCCTCTCATCTTTGTCTTGCCCTGGCGCGTCGCTTCTTCCGCAACTGCACCGATCCCCCCTTGCACTTCTCGCTGTCCAGCGGTTCGCTCTAGCTCAACGCCAATTGGTCCTTTGACGCTCGCGCCCCTCAATCGACTCAGCGCTCTCGCCCGGCTTCCATCACCGTCTTTTGCACCGGCGACAACAGATACTCCAGCACCGTCCTCTTCCCCTGGTTGATTTCCGCAACGATTTGCATGCCGGGAGTAATAGCCAATGCACTGCCGCGCGGACCATTAAGCGTTTGACTGTCGAGCTTGATCCGAGCCTTGTACACAGCGATGCCTGCCGTTGGCGCATCGCCGCTTTGATCGCGCCCATCCGTCCGCCCGTTTGCAGCATGATTACTTTCAGTGGCGTCCGCGCTGATATGGATGACTTTGCCGATCAACATGCCATACTTCTGGAATGGATATGCCGCCAGCTTGACTTGCGCACTCTGGCCAATTTGCACAAAGCCCACATCCTCGTTCTTCACGTTCACATCGGCGTACAGCTCTTCCCCCTGCGGCACCAGCGTCAGCACCACCGTGCCGGGCTGCACCACCGCGCCCACCGTGGTCGTCGCCAAGTCCTTGATGACGCCGTCCTGCGGCGCCTTCAATTCCATCAAGCCTTCCTTGTAAAGCGTCTTGTCCAGGTTCGGTTGCAATTGCGCGATCTTCGCTCTTATGTCCGCCAATTCCTTTTGCAGTTCGCTCTGGTAAGCGCTTTTCAGCTGGCTGATCTTCTTATGCTGGGCGGCGATGGTGGCGTCCAGCGAGGCGACCATCGCTTTTTGCGCATCCAGGTCTTTTGCTTTTTCAATCGCTTCGCGCTGCTTTTCCGCCGCAGCCAAGCCGCTGAAGAAACCTTCCCTTTCCAGCTTGACATAAGCTTCGGCCGACTTTTTATAGGTCGGCAGCGTCTGTTCCAGCTTGGCCAGGATTTCAACCGCGCTTCTCTTCTCATGCTCGACCTTGGTCAGGATCGACTTTTCCTGGTCGAGCGCATCAACGAAGGCCTTGCGGTGGGCGATGTATTGGCTATGTACTTGGGCAAAGCGCTGTACATCGTCTCCTGCCTTCGGGGACATCGGCTGGTCTTGCAGCTCGGCTTCGATTCGCCTAACTTGCAATTGCTGGGTCGCCAGGTCGCTGGCAACGCCCGTCTTGTCGGCGGTAGCGAGCGTCGTGTCGAGCCTGGCCAGCACTTGCCCAGCCTTGACCGTATCGCCTTCTTTGACCAGCAATGCCTTGACCACGCCGGATTCAGCCGGCTGTACGATCTTGACCAGGGTTTGCGGTACCAGCTTGCCTTCGGCCGTGGCGATGATGTCGAGCTGGCCGAAGGCAGCCCACACCATCATAATGCCGACCAGAACCGCAATAGACCATAGGACGATGCGGCCGAACTCGCTGGGCGGCGCACCCTGGATCAGTTTGAGCGGATCGTGCCAGCGG
Source organism: Janthinobacterium sp. 17J80-10 (assembly GCF_004114795.1). NCBI lineage: Bacteria > Pseudomonadati > Pseudomonadota > Betaproteobacteria > Burkholderiales > Oxalobacteraceae > Janthinobacterium > Janthinobacterium sp. 17J80-10. The sequence continues at coordinate 2,706,866 of NZ_CP035311.1, forward strand.
CTGGGCGGGCGCAGCGGGATGACCTGGGCGCTGGCTTGTGCCTGGGCTGGCTGTGCCGGCGCGCTGGCATGTCTCTTATCCATGTCGGGTGCTTGCTGGGTCATGACTCATCCTTTTGCGCCGCGTGGCGCGCATCGTTGCCATGCCGTTGGCTGGACTGCATCGCGGTTTGTCCGGGTACAGGCGCCAAGGCCACCCTCTGGGCACCTTGGGCACCCAAACGATAGATCGCATCGACCTGTAACCCCTTGGGCAAGCCATGGGTGATAAAGAGCATCGTGACCTTGCCCTTCAAGGCATTGATGGTTTGGGCGAAATGTTCAGCGGTCGGGCCATCCAGCGCGCTGGTGGCTTCATCGAATACCAGGATGCTGGGACGTTTCAAGAGTGCCCGGGCAATGGCGATCCGTTGCTTCTGGCCGCCGGATAGCCCTGCGCCACGTTCGCCGATCTCGGTCTGGTAGCCTTGCGGCAGGGATTCGATGACGCTGTGGATTTCCGCCATTTGGCAGGCAGCGATGATTTGCTCGAAGCTGGCGTTGGGGCTGGCCATCTGCAGGTTGTCGTAGATGGTGCCGGAAAACAGCATGGTTTCTTGCGGCACCACGCCGAAATGGCTGCGCAATTCATTAGCTGACAGGTAGCGGATATCGATGCCGTCGAGCGTGATGCGCCCTGCGCTGGGCTGATAAAAACCCTGCAAGAGTTTTGCGAGCGTGCTCTTGCCGCACCCACTTGGGCCCATGATGCCGATGCTCTGGCCCGGCTGGATGGCTAGCGACAGGTTCTCGTAGACCATTGGCAAGTGTTCGGCATAGCGAAAGGCTATAGTGTCGATCTGGATTTGGCCTTTGCGCGCGCTGTCGCGTGCGGGAATGACGGAGTACGGTTCCATCGGCGCATTCATCAAGTCGCCCAGCCGGTCCACCGATAGCCTGGCCTGCTGGAATTGCTGCCACAAGCCCACCAACCGCAGCATCGGTTGCGACAGCCGCCCGGAAAACATTTGGAAGGCGACCAGCATTCCGATGGTGAATTCCGTCGAGTGCATGACAGTCCAGGCGCCAACCGCCAGGATCAACAGGCTCATGCATTGTTCGAGCGCATTGGCGGCGGTGTTGTAGGTATTGGCGAGCTGCTTGGTGGCAAAACCTGCGGACAAATAACTGGCCAGGTAACCGCTGTATTTGCTATTCAATTGCGGCTCGAACTGCAGCGACTTGACGGTTTCCAGCCCCGCCACGTACTCAGTCAAAAAGGCTTGGTTGCGCGCTCCAAGTAAAAACTGGTCCTGCAGCTTGGCCTGGAATAATGGCGCAGTCATCAGGCTCATTGCGACGATCACGGAAAGCACGGCCAGCACGATCAATGTCAGCGTCACGCTGTAATAAAACATGATGGCGACAAAAATCAGCAGGAAGGGAAAATCGAGGATCAGGGTGACGGCGGCGCTGGCGATGAATTCGCGGATGGTTTCCACGCCATGGAGCCTCGCAGCGATTACGCCGGTCGGGCGGTGCTGAAAATACAGTGGCGGCAGCTTGAACAAGCGCTCGAATACAGAAGATCCGAGCACGGCATCGACGCGATTACCGGTATGCAGCACCAAGTATTGGCGCAACCAGGAGAGCCCTGCGGAAAAGAGAGTGAATACGGCCATGCCGATGGCGATCACGATCAGGGTGCTTTCGGTGCGGTGCACCACCACCTTGTCGATGATGGCCTGGGTGAACAAGGGCGTGGCCAAGGCGATCAACTGGATCACAAGCGATGCCAATAACACTTCTTGCCACAGCTTTTTATGCTTCAGCAGCTCGGGGATAAACCAGGTAAAGCCAAACTTGCGCGACTGCCGTGCTTGCGCTTCGCTGTCGAGGTCGGTGGCCGAGTCGGCCTTGGGGGTAATACGGGTGAGGTAGCCTTGGTAGCGCACGCCGAATTCGGCCAAAGGCATGGTGCGCGGCGTGGTGTCGTCGGCTTCAATCAGCAGTACATTGGCGGCATCGGCTTGCAGAATCAGGGCGGGAACGGTGTCGACGGCTGGCGCTTCGGATGGTTTCACCTCTTTGGCATCCGCTATCAAACCATGATCGGCTTGGGAAACAGCTTGTGGCTTAATCGCGAGCCAAGCAACGAGCGGGAAGGATTCCTTGTGCAGCTTGGCTGTTTTTATCTTGCGCAGCGTGGCATCGAAACCATAAGCGGTCGCAGCGCGCAACAGGGTAACGTTAGTATAGGGAGCGGCCAGCTGCTGCTGCGCCAGATCGGCAGAGAAAGGCTTGCGATGCAATGCGCAAATGCCTTGCAGAACCCAGAAAAAAGAATCCTGGCTTATGGATTGGTACCGCATGCAGCTCCCAGAAAGTCATGTTGCCGTTGCAATTTTTAAGTTATTTTTTTAGCAACAGAAGACTACCGGGAGATTGAATTTATGACAATACCATATTTATGGGAGAACCTATTTTTTCAGCAGATTTTTTGAACTATTTAAGTAAAATTATTTAAATGTTAAATATGCAGATTAATTTTTGCATACATAGTTAGATGTTTTACATTGTCTTCCCAAGAAATTAACAAAGGTTCAACCTGCGGGCATATACCTCTCGAATTATCCCGGCAAATCAAACACCGCAATCGATTCCACATGCGCCGTATGCGGGAACATATTGACCACGCCTGCCTTTTGCAGCACATAGCCAGCCTCATTTACCAGAATGCCGGCGTCGCGCGCCAACGTTGCCGGATTGCACGAAACATAGACGATCCGCCTCGGCAGCAGGTCCGGCTGCGTTTGTGCCAGCTCGGCCAGTGCCAGCGACAGCGCGTGCGCTCCCTCGCGTGGCGGATCGACCAGCATGCGGTCGAATTTACCCAGCGCAGCGATATCGCCAGCACTCACCTCGAACAGGTTGCGACACTGGAAGCTCGTATGTGCTGCCACCCCGTTGAACTCGGCATTTTTCAGGGCACGCTCGGTCAGCGCCGTGCTGCCCTCGATGCCCATGACTTCACGCGCCTGGGTCGCCAGCGGCAGGGTAAAGTTACCGATGCCGCAAAACAAATCCGCTACCCGGTCTTGCGGCTGCACATCCAGCAGGCGCAAGGCACGTCCCACCAGGACCCGGTTGATGTGATGGTTGACCTGGGTGAAGTCGGTCGGCTTGAACGGCATGCGGATGCCGAATTCCGGCAAGGTATATTCCAGCGCCGCATCAACCGGGTAAAAAGGATAGGCCGTATCCGGTCCCTTGGGTTGCAGCCACCAGTGGATGCCATGCAGGTCGGCAAAGGCGCGCAGCTTTGCCTCGTCGTCCGCGGTGAGCGGCGCCATGTTGCGCATCACCAGGACCGTGACGTTTTCATGCTCGCCGGCGCCAACCGCCAGTTCCAGCTGCGGGATTCCTTCAGGAATCGACAGCGACGCCACCAAGCCGCGCAGCGGCACGAGCAGGGCCGAGACATTCGGCGGCAGGATGTCGCAGGTTTTCATGTCGGCAATGAAACTGGAACGCTTTTCATGGAAACCGACCAGCACCCCGCCCTTCTTGACAACGTTTTTTACCGAAATGCGGGCGCGATAGCGATAGCCCCAGTCAGGACCATAAATCGGCCGCAAGATCAGTGCCGGCTCGACCCTGCCCAGGTATTTCAGGTTATCTTCCAGCACGCGCTGCTTGGCGGCCACCTGCGCCGTGGGCTCGAGATGCTGCATCGAACAGCCGCCGCACACGCCGAAATATGGGCACTTCGGCTTGACCCGCAGCGACGATTCGCGCAGCAGTTCGACCATGGTGGCCGCTTCCCACTTGGGCTTCTTGCGGAAGGTCTGGTAGACGACGCGCTCGCCCGGCAGGGCGCCTTCGACAAAAATGACTTTCCCTGGACTGCCGTCTTCGTTGACGAGATGGCCGACACCGCGGCCTTCCATGTCGAGGGATTCGATATCGATGATATTGGACTGCATAGGATCAGAACCGGCAAACTGGATTAAGGGGCGCCCACATGAAACCATGAACAGGCGCCGGATGGCCCGCCATGATAAAGCAATCCGTCTTCGCCGGCATCAATGACGGCGCAGACGCGCTGTAGGGGACGGCAGAATTGGCGACTACGCCGGCCAGGCGTCGAGGTATTCGCGCCAGTGGGGACTGTCGAGCTTGGCCAGGGAAGAACGCACCAGCTCGATCTCGGCAAGATAGCCGTCATGGCTCAGTTCGCCGCGCATCAGCTGGAAGCGGCAATACACCAGGTAGGTATTGACCACATCGGTTTCGCAATAATCGCGAATTTCCTTCAGGCGCCCTTCCCGGCACAGGTTCCAGACCTGTGAGCCATCGACTCCCAGCTTGCCGGGGAAGCCACACAGCTTGGCAAGATCGTCCAGCGGCGCATTGGCGCGGCCGGTGAACATGGCCAGCATGTCCATCAGGTCGAGATGGCGCGTGTGATAGCGGCTCAGGTAATTGTTCCACTTGAAGTCGCGGTCCTCGTTGCCGGTTTCCCAATAGCGCGACGCCGTCACGCCATTCAGCAGGGCACGGTAATGCAAGACCGGCAAGTCGAAGCCACCGCCGTTCCAGGACACCATCTGCGGGGTGTAGCGGTCGATCACGCGGAAGAAATCCCCCACCAGCTTGGCCTCGCCATCGTCGAGCCCGCCGAGCGAACGCACGCGAAAACCTTCATCGTCGCGGAACACGCAGGAAATCGCCGCGACCCGGTGCAGATGATGCGGCAGGAAGTCCGAATTAGTCTTTTCACGGCGGGCCGCAAAGGCCAGCTCGGCCACTTCCGCATCGGCCATGCTGGCCGGGTGGCCATGCAGCCGGCGCAAGCCATCAACATCGGGAATGGTCTCGATGTCGAATACCAGAATCGGGATCACAGCAGGGCGTCCTTGCCAACCCCGTTGGAGGTCAGCGCCCGTTTCAGCTTGATCAGGGCTTCCTGCTGGATCTGGCGCACCCGTTCGCGAGTCACGCCCATTTCGTCGGCCAGTTCTTCCAGGGTGGCGGGATCATCGTTATCCAGGCCAAAACGGCGCAGGATGACGATGCGCTGCTTGTCCGGCAGCTTGCCCAGCCAGTCGCGCACCTTGGCCACCATTTCCCCCAGTTCGGCACGCGAGTCGGGGCCGTCGGCCGCATCGCCCGGCAGCAGATCCATCAGGCTGGCCTGGGGATCGTTGTCGAGCGGCGCATCCAGCGAAGTGGCATGCTCGGACAATGCGAGGATGTCTTGCACGTCTTCCACCGGGCGGTCGACCAGGTGGGCTATATCTTCGGCGGTGGCGTCCTTGCCGTCGCGGTTCTGCGCTTCAAGGTGGTATTTGGCACGCAGGATCTGGTTCAGCTCGCGCACCATGTGCACCGGCAGGCGCACCGTGCGCGCCTGGTTCATGATGGCGCGCTCGATGCTCTGGCGAATCCACCAGGTGGCATACGTGGAAAAGCGAAAGCCGCGCTCCGGCTCGAACTTGTCGATGGCGCGCATGAGGCCGAGATTGCCTTCCTCGATCAAGTCCAGCAGGACCACGCCACGGTTGATGTAATGCTTGGCGATCGAGACCACGAGGCGCAAGTTATGCTCGATCATCTTCTGGCGCGCTTCGAAATTACCCTGCTTGGCCAGGGTCGCGAAATGCACTTCTTCAACCACGGTAAGCAGCGGCCGCGCGCCGATCTGGTTCAGGTAGTGTTGGGTAGTATCGGTAGAAAGTTCGGCAGCCAGCACGGTCTTGAGTTCATCGACGGTGTCGACTTCGGCCGTGCGTACGGATGCCAGCTCCCCGGCGATTCCTTCCTCGAGCCCCTCCCCTGCCTGCCGCTCCGAAAGCTCAATGGGCATTTCGGATGCATCGTCTGCAAGCATTTCATCATCCAGCGGGGGGCGAGGAGTTTTTGTCATTTATCGGCTAGGGAGAAATTTTGCAGGATCGACCGGTTTTCCTTGCTGACGAATCTCAAAGTGAAGCTTGACCGCATCGGCATCAGTATTGCCCATTTCCGCAATCCTGTCGCCCTTGCCGACAGTTTGACCCTCCTTGACCAGGATGGTTTTGTTGTGCGCATACGCCGAAAGCAGGTTATTGGTATGTTTAACGATGACAAGATTGCCATAGCCGCGGATGCCGCTGCCAGCATACATCACCTTGCCGCCAGCAGCAGCCACCACCGGCTGCCCTGGCTTGCCGCCGATATCGATGCCTTTTTTGCCGCCATCGAAAGTGCCGACAATCTTGCCGTCAGCCGGCCAGATCCACGAAATGCCCGCGTCTTCCTCATTGACCGCAACGGCCGGCTTTTCAACCGGCTTATCCGCGGGCTTTTCCTGCGGTTTGGCGACCGCCTGCACCGGCGCATTGGCGGGAGCAATGCTCTCGGGCTTTTGCAGTTCCGCCAGGACGGCCTCGGAATACGGCTGCTTGTCACCGCGCGGCGCGGCCTTGTGGGGCACTGCGGCCGAACTTGCTGCGGGCGGCGCATTCAGCGGCCTGACTTCAATGGCCGGCACGGCGGCAACGCCGGCGCTTGGAGCGCCAGCGGCCGGGGCAACCGCCGCAATGGGTGGCGCCACGCGCAGCAACTGGCCGACCTGGATATCGTTGGCGCTGGCCAGATTGTTCCAGCTCACCAGGTCGCGTACGTTTTGCCCGAAATCCTGGGATATCTGGTACAGCGTATCGCCCTTTTTCACGGCGTAATTGCCATGGCTGTCCATCTGCCTGACACCGCTGTTCGGAATGACCCGGCTTTCTGGACGTGGCGTCCTGTCGACAATGGGAGCCGGCGGCCGCGGCGTGCCGCACGCGGCCAGCAAGGCAAGCATGGTGATCGGTAAAACCAGACGCATTTTTTCGTTTCTCTTGAATTTCATTGTTTGCAAAAGCATGCTCCCTTCACACCGTGCCGGAACGCAGTGGCACGAAGTGACAAGACTCCAGTGTAGTGCTGATCCATTCCGCCTGGCCGGTGCGTTCCACCAATTGCAGCACCTGGTGACGCGCACCGACGGGGGCAACCAGGCGACCACCGATGGCGAGCTGGTCGAGCAAGGCTTGCGGCACTTCGATGCCGGCCGCAGCCAGGATGATGCCGTCGAAAGGGGCTGCCTGCGGCAGGCCAAGCATACCATCGCCGTAATGCAGGCGGATGTTCGCTATGCGCATCGGCCGCAGATTGGATTTTGCCAGCTCGTGCAAGGGCTTGATGCGCTCGATGGAGAACACTTCCTTCGCCACCAGCGACAGCACAGCGGCCTGGTAGCCGCATCCCGTGCCGATTTCCAGCACCCGGTCCATGGCGCCGCCATTGCGGTTGTCGCGCATGACTTCGATCATGCGCGCCACGATATAGGGCTGGGAAATGGTTTGATGATAACCGATCGGCAGCGAGGCATCGATATAGGCCTGGCTGGAAAGCGCAGGCTCCATGAACAGGTGCCGCTGGACTTCCAGCATCGCTGCAAGCACCTTGGCGTCGCGCACGCCTTGCTTGGCCACGCGCTCGACCATTGCGCGGCGCACCCCTTCAGACACCAGCGGTGCGGCGAGAGCGCCGGCAGGTGCCGCGGCCGTCTTCGCCGTGCTTGTCGAATTCGCCGGGCTTGCAGACCGAGTTGGCGGCACGGCCTGCCCCGAGGCATGAACCGTTGCAGCCTTCGCCGCGACCGGAACGTGCGCATCCCGCAAGCCATGCTGGGCCGCGTTGCGTGCGGCGGTCTGGCGCGAGGCACCCTCGCCGGCCCGGCGTGCCGCCGGCCCCGGCTTTTCCACCACCGATGACAGGGACAGCGGAAAACGCCGCGGCTTGTCAGTCATGGCATGCCTTGGCCAGCGCATCAAGTTGCGCGACATGGGTGAGGTCGATCTGCAGCGGCGTGATAGAAATATTGCCTGCTGCAGTAGCATGAAAATCCGTACCCTCGCCTGCATCGCGGGCGGCGCCTGCCGGCCCGATCCAGAATATCTCCCGGCCATGCGGATCCTGGGCGCGGATCACGGCCTCGGATTCATGCCGCTTGCCCAGCCGCGTCGGCACGATCTTGCCGAGTTTTTCGTAAGGCAGGTTGGGAATATTGACGTTCAGCAGATACGGCTTTTGCAGGGCATCAAAGCGCCGCAGCACGATTTCCCGCGCAATGCGGGCAGCAGCGTCCAGTTCCTTCCAGCCTTTTTCCACCTGCGAAAAGGCAATCGAGGGAATCCCGAACAGGTAGCCTTCGGTCGCGGCAGCCACCGTGCCCGAATACAGGGTGTCGTCGCCCATGTTCTGACCCTGGTTGATGCCGGAAACCACCAGGTCCGGCCGTTCCGGCACGACGCCGGTCAGGGCCACATGCACGCAGTCGGAAGGCGTGCCATTGACGAAATAAAAGCCGTTGGCAGCCCGGAATACCGATAGAGGCCGGTCCAGGGTGAGCGAATTCGAGGAGCCGGAACGGTTGCTGTCCGGCGCCACTACCGTGATATCCGCGATCGGCGCCAATGCCTCTGCCAAGGCCATGATGCCGGGGGCAAGGTAGCCATCATCGTTGCTGACAAGAATTTTCATAAGTAGATTTTACCCGAAGCAATCTCGGCCACCGATGAACTTCAATGAAATTAGGCGCTTATGCTACGTTACCAGGCCCTGATGGACAAAAGCCGACAGAATCAGGCGCTCGTGTGCCGGGACATCGACGAATTCCAGGCCATGGCGAATTCCCGCGCCGCTTTCTTCAGGCGTTGCTGAACGCAAGATAAAACGCAGGTTCAGGTAGGCATCGGCATCGGCGGCATTGACCTTGAACTTGATATTCCCGGCTTCGCCTTTGGCGCCCAGGGCTTCCTTGCATACCAGCGAGGCGCCGCCCGTGCTGAGATCGGTGATCGTGGCCGCGGCGGTCCGTTCCGGCTGGTCCAGCGTTACCGAGGTGATCAGCTTGACGCTCACCCGTGCGCTCTGGCGCACAACGGTACAGCGCACTTCGCGCGGATAGGTCATCAGCAGATAAGGATGGGGCGAATGCACCGACTTGAGCGCCGCGGTGGTAAACGCGTACGCCTTCTTTCCTGAAAATGCCCGCGCGACGAACGACTGTCCCTCGCGGATCAGCTCAAAACGGCCATCCACGGCCGGAGCGCTGACGAACAGCATGCGGCTCTTGATGAAGCCGAACAACTGGACAGCGTAGCGCAGCGACGGATTATCGTGCGGCTGCAATGTCATGGCTTCCCCGACAGCCCAATGCACCTCGTCCATGCGGACGATCGTTTCCTTCCCGGCAGTCTCGCTTGCCGCGACAGTCGCCGTGGTTGCGCCTGCTTTGGCCCGAGCCATGGCCGGCGGCTTCTCCATCGCCGGCTGCGACGCCCCCCAGCCGGACTCTTCCGTAAAACCGGTACCCAGCAGTTTATCGAGCTGCACTTGCGACTCGATCACGCTGCCGGCAGCCAGCAGCAATGTGCCGTGCCAGTCATACACTGCCTGCCTGAGCGTCAACCCTACCGAGAGGTCGGCTCGCCGTATAGGCAACAGGGAAATCGGTTTGCTCATGCAATTCCTCAAGCAGTGTCAGTTTGAATCACCGAGGCAGGCGGATTCGCTGAAAAATGCCTCGACATCGGCAATGTCGCGGGTGCGCTTGAACGGCGGCAAACTTTGCCAGATACGCCGCCCATACGGTTTGGATATCAGCCTGGGGTCGCAGATCACCAGCACGCCGCGATCGGTTTCGTCGCGGATCAGCCGCCCGGCCCCCTGTTTCAGGGTGATCACCGCTTCCGGCAACTGGTGGTGGACAAAACCGTTCAAGCCCTTGCGCTCGAGCGCCTCGATGCGGGCCGCCAGCACGGGGTCGTCCGGCGGTGCAAAGGGCAGCTTGTCGATGATTACCAGCGACAAGGCATCGCCGCGCACGTCCACGCCCTCCCAAAAACTCTGGCTGCCGATCAGCACCGCATTGCCGGCGCTGCGAAAGCGGTCCAGCAACTCGGTGCGGCCGGCCTCACCCTGCACCAGCAGCGGGAAAGGCAGCTTGCGCTCCTCGAATTCCGCCCGCAGGCGCTCGGCGGCGCGATTGACGGCACGGATGGTGGTGCACAGCAGGAAAGCACGCCCGCCGGCGGCTTCGATCAGCGGCAGGGCCATGTCGACCACCGCGTCGGTATAGCCCGGCGCATTCGGCTGCGGCAAGCCCTGCGGCACGTACAGCAGCGCCTGCCTGCCATAGTCGAACGGGCTTGGCCAGGTCCGCGAGGGCGCATCGGACAAGCCCATTTGCGAGGCATAATGGTGAAAATCGTTTTTTACTGCCAGCGTGGCCGACGTGAATATCCAGGCGCGCGGCGTGCCCTCGCGCTGGCGGGCGAATACCGGAGCGATCGACAGCGGCGTCTTGTGCAATTGCAGGGACGACGCAAACGCTTCCACCCACAGTACCGCTTCCAGGTCTGCCTCGCTGCGCCCGGCAGCGGCTTCACCGGCGTTTTTCCAGGCCGTCAGCTTGATCGCCAGTTCGTGCGCGCGCACGCGGCACTGCTCGATGGTTTCCGCCCGCTCGGCCTGGGCCTGCAGCACCACGATCATGCCGTCGAGTTCGGCCATGAGCTTGTCGAGCGCCGGGAAAAACGGACTCGACGGAGCAATCTGGCTGACCGCCAGGCGCACGATATCCTGCGAAAAAGCCAGCCGCAAATCACGGGCGGCGCGCTCGACCGGCGCCACCACCTGCGGCCATGCGGCGCCGTCGCGCGCATGCGCCAAGCCCTCGGCGAGCACGTCGCGGCACAGTTCCAGCACTTGTGCCGTCGACACCGTCTCGCCAAAAAACAGCGAGGCCGTTTCCGGCAACTGGTGCGCCTCGTCGAAGACAATCGTGTTTGCCGAGGGCAGCAGTTCGGCGATGCCGGTATCCTTCAACGCCACGTCGGCGAAAAACAGGTGATGGTTGACCACCACGACATCGGCCTGCTGCGCTTCGCGGCGCGCCTTCATGACAAAACAATCCTGGTAATACTGGCACTCCGCGCCCATGCAGGTGTCGCGCGTCGACGTCACCAGGTTCCAGACCAGCGCCGTTTCCGGCACCCGCGCCAGTTCGGCCTTGTCGCCGGTGCTGGTGGTCTTGGCAAAGCGCGAAATCTCGCGCAGGTAACCCACATCCTCGCGCGCCGTCAGGCGGCCGTTCTGCAGCGTGCGCTCCAGGTGAAAGTGACAGACGTAATTGGCGCGGCCCTTCAGCAACGCCACCGAAACGGGCGCATTCAAGGCCTTGCGCACGGTCGGAATGTCGCGCAGGAACAACTGATCCTGCAAGTTTTTGGTACCGGTAGAAACGATCACCTTGCCGCCCCACAGCAAGGCCGGCACCAGGTAGGCGAAGGTCTTGCCTGTTCCGGTGCCGGCTTCCGCCATCAGGCTGCCCTGCTGCGAGATGGTCTCGGCAATTGCCTTGGCCATCTCGGTTTGCGACTGGCGCGGCCTGAAACCGGGCACGGCTTGTCCCAGCAGGCCGCCGGCATCGAACAATTGCTCGACTTCCTGGTCGCGGACGCCAACGGGTATGCTGGGAAGAGGAGTATCTGTACTCAAGGGATTTCTGTAACAAAGGCTGAACGCAGCCGCCACGCCCGGAGGCGAAGCAGCCCTGCATTACGCCGGGATATCGGGGATCAATTGCATTTTCAGCAATGTGATATGGTCTTTCAATTGCAATTTTCGCTTTTTAAGGCGCCGCAATTGCAACTCTTCCGGACGTCCGTCACGCGACAGCATGTCGATCACGGAATCCAGATCGCGATGCTCGACTTCCAGCTCGATAATCCGGCGTTGAATGTCTTCCAAGGAGGTTTTGTTCATACTGTTGTTACTTTTAAGACAAAAACTTCACAATTATTCACAATCCTCTCCATCATGCTTGGCGCACGCGATGATTATTTCGTACTATATGTCATTGCCAATGTGCAGTGTAATCCACCCCGAGGTATGAGCCAATACAAGATTGAAGCAGGGACAGCCCAGCATATCGGCGACCGCTCCGAACAACAGGATCGGGCCGCGCTCTTTTCCGCGCCCAAGGCACCCGGTTACATGATGGCGGTGCTGGCCGATGGCATGGGCGGGCGCAGTGGCGGCGCCATGGCAGCGGAACAGGTGATTCGCACTGCCAAGCAGAATTTCGACCTCTTCTCGCCCCAGACCGAGACGGTCGAGGAAATGCTGAAGGTCATCGCCCATGAAGTCCATACGCTGATCAAACTGACCGGCTTCTCGGCTGAGAAACAACCGCACAGCACGATGGTGGTCCTGGTCATCACCCCTGAAAAATCCGCCATCTGGGCGCACGTGGGCGACTCGCGCCTGTATCGCTTCAACGGCCCGAATTTTGCCGAGCATACGATCGACCATTCTTACGTGGAACAAATGATCAGCAAGGGCAAGCTCACGCGCAGCGAAGCCAAGAACCACAAGCTCGCCAATATCCTGGTCAACGTCCTGGGCAGCTCAAGCACTGAACCGTTTGCCACCATCGGCCGCCATGACGGCCTGAAGTCCGGCGACTCTTTCCTCCTGTGCTCTGACGGCTTGTGGCATTACTTCAGCGATGCTGAACTCGGTGCTGCCCTGGCCATGAATTCGCCGCGCCAGGCATCCGAAATGCTGATCAAGAAAGCGCGGGAACGGGCCGCCGGAACGGTCGCGGACAATTGCACGCTTGTCATTGTCAAGCTGGTGACGCCACCGCAAGAGCAACGCAACTACACCGCCAGCAAGATGGGGCGCGCTATCTGATACGCCTGCCGCGCAGCGCCGCTAGCGCGCCGGAGCCGATGGCTTGACCGGTTCCGGTGCAGGTGCAGGCGCAGGCGCCGGTGCGGCAGCCTTGCCAACCTGCCTGGCTTGCTTTTCAGCCTTTTTGTCGGCGACTTTCTTTTTGCGCTCAGCCGCTTCCTTTTGCTTTTCTTCGTAAGCCGCGACATTTTTGACGCGTTGCTGCGCCTTGCCTGCATCTTCCGCACGCAAGCGTTGCAGTTTTTCTTCATGCTGCTGCACGCGATTGTCCGTCATTCCGGCGCGGGTCGCCTGATCGGCCTGCCGCTGCTGCTCCCGGCCGGCGCGTTCCTCGGCCTTGCGGGCAGCCTCTTTTTCATTATCCTGCTGCACTAGCTGGCGCTCCTGCGCCTCGCGCTCGGACTTGAGTCGCAATTCCTGCAATGCATGGTCGCGCTTGTCGACGCGCGCCTGGCGCAAAAATGCGTTGGCTTCCAGTTCGATCGGTCGCAGAACCGCCAGGCCGGCACGCTGTGCTTCCTTGGCCGAATTGATGCAGCTATTGGTAAAGAAGCGGTCATAGCAGTCATTGCGGGCAATGGCGAACTGCGCAGCCAGATTGGCGCGGGCGCTGTCGACATCGACCTGCGCCTGCCCGGCTGTCTCAACCGAATCAATCGAGCCCTGCGGATAGCGCGTGCGCATGTCTTCGACGCTGCGCGCTGCAGCCGAAGGCGTCGGCGCTGCGGCAGCCCGGGGCTGATCCGCAGCTTTGTCTTGCTGCGCAAGCGCAGGCTGCGCCAGGAACAGGTACAGCATCAGCACGCTCAAGGCGCGGGGAAATCCATTCACATCCATAGTCGATTACAGTCCTTGTGTCATGGCACGGGTGGCTCAGGCGATCGCATCGGCAATTTCGCGCCGGCTCGACTCCATGTACTCGCGCGACTGCATCTCGATGATGCGCGACACGGTACGGTGAAACTCGGTGGACAGCACGCCTTCGGTGTACAGCTCCTCGGGCGGCACTTCGGCCGACATCAACAGTTTGACCTTGCGGTCATAAAACACGTCGATCAGCCAGGTAAAGCGGCGCGCCTCGGACGCCATTGCCGCACTCATGCGCGGAATACCCGAGAGAATCACGGTATGGAAACGGCTGGCGATATCCAGGTAATCGTTCTGCGAACGCGGCGAGCCGCACATGGCGGCGAAATCGAACCAGATGACGCCCCCGGCGCGGCGCAGCGTATGTATCTCCCGCGCTTCCACGATAATGTGCGGGTCTTCGTCAGCGCACTCGGCAATCGCCGTAAAGGCATGACGCAAGGCACGGTCCGTCTCCGCGCCCAGCGGCGTCAGATAGCTTTGCACCTGCTCGAGCGAGCGCTTGCGGTAATCGTTGCCGGCATCGACATTCAGCACATCGAGCCTGGCCTTCAACAAGGCAATGGCCGGCAGTATGCGGTCGCGATGCAAGCCGTCAGGATACAGCGTGTCCGGTGCATAGTTGGAGGTCATGACGAAAGTGACGCCATTCTCGAACAGGGCCTTGAGCAGGTTGTACAGGATCATGGCGTCGGCGATGTCGGAGACATGGAATTCGTCGAAGCAGATCAAGCGGTACTTGCGCGCGATGCGGCGCGCGACTTCATCGAGCGGATTGGCCACGCCCTTCAGGTCGTCGAGCTGACGGTGCACGCCATGCATGAATTCATGGAAATGCACGCGCGTCTTGCGCACAACCGGCACCACCGAATAAAAGCTGTCCATCAAAAACGACTTGCCGCGCCCGACCCCGCCCCACATGTAGACGCCACGTGGCACGTCGGGGCGACGGATCATGCGCTTCAATTTACTTGAACGAATCGACTTGTACGCTTTCCACTCGTCATACGCCTGCTGCAGCCGCGCGACCGCCTGCAGCTGCGCCGGATCGGACGCGTAGCCGCGCTGCTGGAGCGCATGATCATAAAATTCCTGGACATTCATCGATTGTGCATTCATTACAAGGGGCTCATTTCCACTGTGACCCGTGGTGGATAACTGCCGCCGCCATTGCCCCCGATCGGCAGGCTGAAACCGACGTTGCCGCCGACGCGCCGGCCAAAGCTGCCCAGGCCAATGCCCACGCTGGTGCCGGAACTGGCATAGCCCGAAGGCCGGAACAGGAATTCTGAAGTGCGGTAACCGGTCTTGTTGCAGACTACGCGCAAATCGCCATTGACGCCGCCTGGGTCCACGGTCGCCGGCGTCACCACCTGCCAGGAGCCATTGCCATTACTGACAACGCAACTGGCGCCTGCCACGACTTGCTGGCGGCTGGTGGCTTCGATCGTGATGCCTTTTTCGCCGCCATCCAGACTCGCACAAGCGGCCAGTGCCAGAGGCAGTACAAGGACCAGATAACGCATGATAGCTCCTTTGCCCCACCCCTGGCGGAATGGGGGCACAAGCCCCCTTCCAGCTTGGAGATCAGGGCGCTTAAAAGTTCAGCGAACGCTTGTCGACTGCCAGCGCTGCTTCCTTGGTCGCTTCCGACAACGACGGATGGGCATGGCAGATGCGCGCGATGTCTTCCGCAGAGGCGCGGAATTCCATTGCCACGACCGCTTCCGCGATCAGTTCGGACGCCATCGGGCCGACAATGTGCACACCGAGGATCTCATCGGTCTTTGCATCGGCCAGGAACTTCACCATGCCGGAGGTATCGCCCAGGGCGCGTGCACGGCCATTGGCCAGGAACGGGAAAGTGCCGGCCTTGTAAGCCACGCCTTCCGCCTTCAGCTGCTGTTCGGTCTTGCCCACCCAGGCGATCTCGGGGGAAGTATAGATCACCCACGGAATCGTGTTGAAATTGACGTGACCATGCTGGCCGGCAATACGCTCGGCCACGGCAACGCCCTCTTCTTCCGCCTTGTGTGCCAGCATCGGGCCGCGCACGACGTCGCCCACGGCCCAGACGTTCGGCAGGCTGGTCTTGCAATCGCCGTCGACGGCAATGAAGCCGCGCTCGTCGAGCTTGAGGCCCACGCCTTCGGCATTCAGGCCGGTCGTGTTGGGCACGCGGCCAATCGAGATGATCAGCTTGTCGAAGACGGCCTTGTGTTCCTTGCCTGCAGCATCGGCGTACTCGACCGTCACATCCTTCTTGCCGGCGGTGATGGCGCCGATCTTCACGCCCAGGTTGACTTCCAGCCCCTGCTTGGCCAGCAGCTTTTGCGCTTCCTTGGCAATCTGCTCGTCGACCGCGCCGAGGAAGGTCGGCATGGCTTCCAGCACGGTGACTTCGGCGCCGACACGGCGCCAGACGCTGCCCATTTCGAGGCCGATGACGCCGGCGCCGATCACGCCCAGCTTCTTCGGCACGGCATCGATGGCCAGTGCACCGGTGTTGGAGAGGATCAGCTTTTCATCGAACGGCGCGCCAGGCAAGGCGCGCGGATTGGAACCGGTAGCGATGACGACATGCTTGCCGGTGATGGTTTCTTCGGCAGCGCCGGCAACCTTGACGCTGTAGACGCCGCCTTCGGCTTTTTCGAACGAGCCGCGGCCATGGAAGAAGGTGACCTTGTTCTTCTTGAACAGGTACAGGATGCCATCGTTGTTTTGCTTGACGACGTTATCCTTGCGGGCAATCATCTGCTTGAGGTTCAGGTTCAGGCCCTTGACCTCGATGCCATGCTCGGCAAAGCCGTGGCTGGCATGCTCGTAATGCTCGGACGATTGCAGCAGCGCCTTGGAGGGAATGCAGCCGACGTTGGTGCAGGTGCCGCCCGGCGCCGGGCCGCCCTTGTCGTTTTTCCACTCATCGATACAGGCCGTCTTGAAACCCAGCTGGGCGGCGCGGATTGCCGCAATGTAACCACCGGGACCGCCACCGATCACCACCACATCAAATTCTTTGGACATAGTCTTATTCCTTAAACGCAAAAAGGCACGCGGTGGCAGAGTTGCCAGCTAGCCGCGTGCCTCATATCGAGTCGATTACAGGTCCAGCAGCAGGCGCGCCGGATCTTCCATGGCTTCCTTCATCGCCACCAGGCCCAGCACAGCTTCGCGGCCGTCGATGATGCGATGGTCATACGACATCGCAAAGTAGTTCATCGGACGGATCACGATCTGGCCGTTCTCGACCACGGCGCGCTCCTTGGTGGCATGAATGCCGAGGATTGCCGATTGCGGCGGGTTGATGATCGGGGTCGACAGCATCGAGCCGAACACGCCGCCGTTGGAAATCGAGAATGTGCCGCCGGACAGGTCATCCAGGGTCAGCTTGCCATCCTTGGCCTTGACGCCGAATTCGCCGATTTTCTTTTCGATCTCGGCGATCGACATCTGATCGACATTGCGCAGCACCGGCACGACCAGGCCGCGCGGCGAACCGACGGCGACGCCGATATCGAAGTAGCCGTGGTAGACGATGTCATTGCCATCGACCGAAGCGTTCAGGATCGGATATTTTTTCAGTGCGGCGACGGCCGCCTTGACGAAGAAGGACATGAAGCCCAGCTTGACGCCGTGTTCCTTCTCGAACTTGTCCTTGTACTTGTTGCGCAGGTCCATGACCGGCTGCATGTTGACTTCGTTGAAGGTCGTCAGGATCGCGTTGGTGGCTTGCGATTGCAGCAGGCGCTCGGCCACGCGGGCACGCAGGCGGCTCATCGGCACGCGCTCTTCCGGACGGTCGCCCAGGTCCAGGCTGACCGGTGCGGCAACTTGCTGCAGGGCCGGCTTGGCGGCAGCGGCAGGCGCAGCCGGTGCGGCAGGCTTGGCAAGGGCGCCGAGGACGTCACCCTTGGTGACGCGGCCGTCCTTGCCGGTACCGGCAACCTGGGCGGTCGTCATGTTGTTATCGGCCAGGATCTTGGCAGCGGCCGGCATGGCGATGCCGGCGGCGGACGGCGCGGCGGCAGCAGCGGCCGGTGCGGCAGCAGGAGCAGGAGCAGCAGCTGCAGGCGCGCCCGCCGAGGCGGTGGCTTCGGTGTCGATGGTGGCGATCAGTTGACCAGCAACGACGGTCGAACCGTCACCCTGGATGATCTGGGTAATGACACCGGCTTCCGGCGCCGGCAATTCCAGCACGACCTTGTCGGTTTCGATATCGATCAGGTTTTCGTCGCGGGCAACTGCCTCGCCGACTTTTTTGTGCCACTGCAGCAGGGTTGCTTCAGCAACGGATTCCGACAGCTGCGGAACTTTCACTTCAATGATAGCCATGTAACTCTCCGTTTCGGGTTGTTCAAACGGCGCACCAGTTTCTGATGCGCCGCCGAGGTGTTATTTAGTCAGGACGAAGCCCTTGAGTTTCGAAAAAGCCTGGTCGAGCAAGGCTTTCTGTTGCGCATAGTGCTTGTCGTAGTAACCGACGGCCGGCGAAGCGCTGGCCGGGCGGCCTGCATACGCGAGCTTCTGGCCTTCGTCCAGGTTCTCGAAAATATTGTGCTGGATCTGGAACCAGGCGCCCTGGTTTTGCGGCTCGTCCTGCGCCCACACCAGCTCGGCCATGTTCGGGAATTTTTTCAGTTCCGCGGCAAATGCCTTGTGCGGGAACGGATACAGCTGTTCGATACGCACGATGGCCGTATCGTTCTGACCGCGTTCCTTGCGGGAATTGACCAGGTCGTAATACACCTTGCCGGAACAGGCGATGACGCGCTTGACCTTCTTGGCATCGATGCTGCCATCGACTTCGCCGATCACGGTCTGGAAGCTGCCCTTGGCCAGATCGGACAGCGGCGAACCGGCATCCTTGTTGCGCAACAGCGACTTCGGCGTCAGGATGACCAGCGGCTTCCTGAACAGGCGGATCATCTGGCGACGCAGCAGGTGGAAAATCTGTGCCGAGGTGCTGGGCTGCACGACCTGCATGTTATTGTCAGCGCACAGTTGCAGGAAGCGTTCCGGACGCGCCGACGAGTGCTCGGGGCCCTGGCCTTCATAGCCGTGCGGCAGCATCATCACGAGACCCGAAGCGCGGCCCCACTTGACTTCGCCGGAGCTGATGAACTGGTCGATGACCACTTGCGCGCCGTTGACGAAGTCGCCGAACTGCGCTTCCCAGATCGTCAGGGTATTCGGCTCGGCCGAGGAATAACCATACTCGAAACCGAGCACGGCCTCTTCCGACAGCACCGAGTCGATCACCAGGAAACGCGCCTGGTTGTCGGAAATGTTTTGCAGCGGGATATAGCTGCCCGCATCCCACTTTTCGCGGTTCTGATCGTGCAGGACCGCATGGCGGTGGGTGAAGGTGCCGCGGCCGGCATCCTGGCCGGTCAGGCGGATTGCATAACCGGACGACACCAGCGAAGCGAAGGCCAGGTGCTCGCCCATGCCCCAGTCGAGGTTGAGTTCGCCCTTGCCCATTGCGGAGCGGTCGCCCAGCACTTTTTCCACCAGCGGATGCAGCTTGAAGCCTTCCGGCACGGTCGTGATGCGGCTTGCCAGGCGTTGCAGTTCCACCACCGGCACGGCGGTGTCGGCGGCATCGGTCCACTTGCGGTTCAGGAACGGCATCCAGTCAACCGCAAACTGACTCTTGTAGTTGGTGATGACAGGATCGACAGTGTGCTTGCCGGCATCCATCGCCGCACGGTAGGCGGCGACCATGCCATCCGGGCCGTCGGCAGCGATCGTGCCCTGGGCGATCAGCTTGTCGGCATACACCTTGCGGGTGCCCGGATGCTTGCCGATCTTCTTGTACATCAGCGGCTGGGTCAGCGCCGGCGTATCGGATTCGTTGTGACCGAGCTTGCGGAAGCAGACGATATCGACCACGACATCCTTCTGGAATTCCATGCGGAAGTCCAGTGCGATCTGGGTTGCCAGGATCACGGCTTCCGGATCGTCGCCATTGACGTGCAGTACCGGCGCCTCGATCATCTTGACCACGTCCGAGCAGTAGGTCGTCGAACGGGTGTCACGCGGATCGGAAGTGGTAAAGCCGATCTGGTTGTTGATCACGATATGCAGCGTGCCGCCGGTACCGTAGCCACGGGTTTGCGCCAGATTCAGCGTTTCCATAACCACGCCCTGGCCGGCAAATGCGGCATCGCCGTGCACCAGGATCGGCAGGACTTGCGCGCCCTTCTTGTCGCCGCGACGCACCATGCGCGCCTTGGCCGAACCTTCGACCACGGGATTGACGATTTCCAGGTGCGAGGGGTTGAAGGCCAGCGACAGGTGGACCGGGCCGCCAGGGGTGGTGACGTCGGACGAAAAGCCCTGGTGATACTTGACGTCGCCGGCCGGCAGGTCTTCGACGGCGGTGTGTTCGAATTCGGAGAACAGGTCCTTGGGCGCCTTGCCCAGGGTATTGACCAGCACGTTCAGGCGGCCGCGGTGGGCCATGCCGATGACGATTTCCTGCACGCCCTTGGAACCTGCGCGCTGGATGGCTTCATCCATCGAAGCGATGAAGCTTTCACCGCCTTCGACCGAAAAGCGCTTCTGGCCGACATACTTGGTGTGCAAATAACGCTCGAGACCTTCGGCAGCCGTCAGGCGCTCAAGGATGCTCTTTTTCTTTTCCGCGGAGAAATTCGGTGTGGAGCGGCACGATTCCAGGCGTTCCTGCAGCCAGCGCTTCTGTGCCGGATCGCTGATGTACATGAATTCAGCACCGATCGAACGGCAGTAGGTATCGCGCAGGGCATTGACCAGGTCGCGCAGCGACGCGGTTTCAGTGCCGAAATAGGTATTGCTGACATTGAACACGGTGTCCATGTCGGCGTCGGTGAAGCCGTAAAAGCTGGGCTCCAGTTCCTGGATTGCCGGACGCTCCTGGCGCTGCAGCGGATCGAGGTTGGCCCAGCGGGTGCCGAGAAAACGGTAGGCGGCAATCAACTGGGTAGCGCCAACGCGCTTGCGGCCCATTTCGGCATCGGCCGAAGCGGTCACGGTACGGATCGGTCCCTGCTTGGCGCGCTCGGCAAACGAGGCAATGACAGGCGCATGGGCGACATCGGAGCGGTCCGAGCCATCAACGGCCGGCACATGCTGCATCGCATCAAAATAGGCGCGCCAGTTATCCGGGACGGAACCGGGATTGAGAAGATACGCCTCGTACAGTTCTTCAATGTACGGCGCGTTACCTCCAAACAAATATGAGTTGGAACGGTACTGCTGCATCATACTGCTCACCTTTCTTCGCGCTTCGCGAGATTAGCGGGTTAAATTAACCTTCCGCGACACGGCCTGACCGGTTAGCGGATTGCACATCAAGTTGTGGGGGAAGGGCTTTGTGACCTGTTTTACAGAATTCCGAATTGGCAGAGCATAACATAAAGCCGCCCGATTGTTTGCCCCCTGCCCTTGCCTGCCGCACATAAAAAAAGCGGACCGAAGTCCGCTTTTTCATATGCCATTCAGGCCCAATCAGCCGCGCTTGGCGATAGGCTGCACTTCGCGGGTCGGCGAACCGACGAACAACTGGCGCGGACGGCCGATCTTTTGCTCAGGGTCGGAAATCATTTCGTTCCACTGGGCGATCCAGCCGACGGTACGGGCCATGGCGAAGATGCCGGTGAACAGCGAGACCGGGATGCCCAGCGCGCGCTGCACGATACCCGAGTAGAAGTCGACGTTCGGGTACAGCTTGCGGGAAACGAAGTATTCGTCTTCCAGGGCGATCTTTTCCAGCGCCATGGCCAGCTTGAACAACGGGTCGTCGTGCAGGCCGAGTTCGTTCAGCACTTCGTAGCAGGTTTCACGCATCAGCTTGGCGCGCGGGTCGTAGTTCTTGTAGACGCGGTGACCGAAGCCCATCAGCTTGACGCCGGAATTCTTGTCCTTGACCTTGGCGATGAATTCGCCGATGCGCTCGACACCGCCCTGCTGCTGGATATCTTCCAGCATCTGCAGCGCAGCTTCGTTGGCGCCGCCGTGGGCAGGACCCCACAGGCAGGCGATACCGGCAGCGATACAGGCGAACGGGTTGGCGCCGGAGGAGCCAGCCAGGCGCACGGTCGAGGTCGAAGCATTCTGTTCGTGGTCGGCGTGCAGGATCAGGATACGGTCCAGGGCGCGCACCAGCACGTCATTGACCTTGTAGTCCTCGCACGGATTGGAGAACATCATGCGCATGAAGTTGGCGCTGTACGACAGGTCGTTACGCGGATAGACGAACGGCTGGCCGACCGAATACTTGTATGCCATGGCGACCAGGGTCGGCAGCTTGGCGATCAGGCGGATGGCCGACACTTCGCGGTGATGCGCGTCGGAGATATCCAGCGAGTCATGGTAGAACGACGACAGCGCGCCGACAGTACCGACCAGCACCGACATCGGGTGCGCGTCGCGGCGGAAGCCGCGGAAGAAGAATTGCATCTGCTCGTGCACCATCGTGTGGTTGGTGACGGTGCCGACGAACTTGTCTTTCTGCGCCTGGTTCGGCAGTTCGCCGTTCAGCAGCAGGTAGCAGGTTTCCAGGAAGTCGCAGTTGACAGCCAGTTGCTCGATCGGATAGCCGCGATACAGCAACTCGCCCTTGTCGCCATCGATGTAGGTGATCGAGGAATTACATGCCGCAGTCGACATGAAGCCCGGATCGTAGGTGAATTTGCCGGTCGCGCCATACAGCTTGCGAATGTCGATAACATCCGGACCAACAGTGCCCTTATAGATAGGCATTTCCAGCGAGGGGGATCCGTCGGAAAACGACAGCGTGGCTTTAATATCAGAGTTGGTCATGGCTCTTCCTTCAATTCACCTGGGGGGTGAGTCGGTTGTTAAAATAAGAAACGAAACAGCAAATACTACGTTGATCAGGCTGCGCGCAGCCTGGCCAGCAACGCGTGGACATGAGGCAAATCGACTTCGCCGTCAGCTTCCTTGCGCGACATGAGCAATTCCATCAATTCATTGTCCGCCAGCTCCATCAACCGCGAAAACGCGTCCACCTCTTCATCCGTCAGGGTGGCTTCATGCGCATCCAGAAAACGCGTGATGATCAGGTCGTTTTCCAGCAGACCGCGGCGCGCGCGCCAGCGCAGGCGCGCACGTTTGATCGGGTCGGATTGATGTGTGTCGGACATGGAATCGATATTTCGTTGATTGCCTTAAGCAGCGCGGCGAACCATCAGTTCCTTGATCTTGCCAATCGCCTTGGTCGGGTTCAGGCCCTTCGGGCAGACGTCGACGCAATTCATGATCGAGTGGCAGCGGAACAGACGATACGGATCTTCCAGGTTATCCAGGCGCGCGCCGGTCGCTTCGTCGCGGCTGTCGGCGATGAAGCGGTAGGCTTGCAAGAGGCCGGCCGGGCCGACGAACTTGTCCGGGTTCCACCAGAACGACGGGCAGGAAGTCGAACAGCAGGCGCACAGGATGCACTCGTACAGGCCGTCGAGCTCTTCGCGCTCGGCAGGCGACTGCAGGCGCTCCTTCTCGGGCGGAATGGTTTCGTTGATCAGGTACGGCTTGATCGAGTGGTACTGCTTGAAGAACTGGGTCATGTCGACGATGAGGTCGCGGATGACCGGCAGGCCCGGCAGCGGACGCAGCACGATCGGCTCGGTCAGTTCGTTCAGGTTGGTGGTGCAGGCCAGGCCGTTCTTGCCATTGATGTTCATGGCGTCGGAGCCGCAAACGCCTTCACGGCAGGACCGGCGCAGGGCCAGCGAATCGTCGACGTCAGACTTGATGCGCTGCAGCGCGTCCAGCAGCATCTTGTCGGTATCCTTCAGCTCAACCGTCAGGTCTTGCATGTAAGGCTTGCTATCCTTGTCCGGATCGTAGCGATAGATTTGAAATTTCAGAGTACGTGCCATAATCTTTTTCCTTAGAACGTGCGAGCCTTGGGCTTGAAGGTTTCCACCGTCAGCGGCTTGGTGACGACCGGCTTGTAATCCAGGCGGTTGCCTTCCGAGTACCACAGGGTATGCTTCATCCAGTTCTCGTCGTCGCGCTTTTCATAGTCGCGATGGGCGTGGGCGCCGCGCGACTCCTTGCGGGCCGCAGCCGACACGATGGTGGCCTTGGCGGTCTCGATCAGGTTGTCGAGTTCCAGGGCTTCCATGCGCGCGGTGTTGAACACCTTCGACTTGTCCTTGAACGACACGTGCTTGCGACGCTCGTCGAGCTTCATGATTTCCACCACGCCGGCCTGCAGCAGATCGTCGGTGCGGAACACGCCGCAGTACTTTTGCATGGTCGAGCGGATATCGTTGGCGACATCCTGCACGCGCTCGCCGCCGGTGCTGGTTTCCAGGCGGTTCAGGCGCGACAGCGCGAAGTCGGCAGCGTCGGCCGGCAGCGGCTTGTGGCTCTTGGCCTTGAGGTTGCTTGCAACAACGTGGTTGCCGGCAGCACGGCCGAACACCACCAGGTCGAGCAGCGAGTTGGTGCCCAGGCGGTTCGCGCCATGCACCGAGACGCAGGCGCATTCGCCGATGGCGTACATGCCGTTGACGATTTCGCTGGAGCCGTTCTTGGGCGCAACCACCTGACCATAGATATTGGTCGGGATACCGCCCATCTGATAGTGAATGGTCGGCACGACAGGAATCGGTTCCTTGGTGGCGTCGACGTTGGCGAACTTGTGGCCGATTTCCAGGATCGACGGCAGGCGCTTCTGGATGGTGTCGGCGCCGATATGGCGCAGATCCAGCAGCACGTGGTCCTTGTTCGGACCGCAGCCGCGGCCTTCCTTGATTTCCTGGTCCATCGAGCGCGACACGAAGTCACGCGGCGCCAGGTCTTTCAGGGTCGGCGCATAACGCTCCATGAAGCGTTCGCCATTGGCGTTGAGCAGGATGCCGCCCTCGCCGCGCACGCCTTCGGTAATCAGCACGCCCGCGCCGGCCACGCCGGTGGGGTGGAACTGCCAGAACTCCATGTCTTCCAGCGGCAGGCCGGCGCGCGCCGCCATGCCCATGCCGTCACCGGTGTTGATGAAGGCATTGGTGGATGCAGCGAAGATACGGCCGGCGCCGCCGGTCGCAAAGATCGTGGTCTTGGCTTCGAGAATCATGACGTCGCCGGTTTCCAGCTCCAGCGCCACCACGCCGACGATATCGCCGTCGACGTCGCGGATCACATCGATGGCCATCCATTCGACGAAGAAGTGGGTCTTGGCGCGCACGTTACGCTGGTACAGCGTGTGCAGCAGCGCATGGCCGGTACGGTCGGCAGCGGCGCAGGCGCGCTGGACAGGCTTCTCGCCGAAGTTGGCGGTGTGGCCGCCGAACGGACGCTGGTAAATGGTGCCGTCGGCATTGCGGTCGAACGGCATGCCGAAGTGTTCGAGTTCGTACACGACCTTCGGCGCCTCGCGGCACATGAATTCGATCGCATCCTGGTCGCCCAGGTAGTCGCCGCCCTTGACGGTGTCGAACATGTGCCAGAACCAGCTGTCCTCGGCCATATTGCCCAGCGAAGCGCCGATACCGCCTTGAGCGGCAACCGTGTGCGAGCGGGTCGGGAACACCTTGGAAAGCACGGCGACGTTCAGGCCGGCTTCGGCCAGCTGCAGCGAAGCGCGCATGCCGGAACCGCCTGCGCCGATGATGACGGCGTCGAAACGGCGGGTTGGAATGGTGGATTTAGTTGCTGCCACGGTTAAGCTCTCCAGATAATCTGCGCCGCCCAACCGGCACAACCAATCAGCCACGCAATTGTGGCAACTTGTAACACGAGTCGCAATGCGACCGACTTGGTGCAATAATCCATCCAGATATTGCGCATGCCGACCCACGCGTGATACAGCAGCGCCAGGAAGGTCACGAAGGTCGCAAGGCGGAACCACTGATGTGCGAACAGGCCAGCCCAGCCTTCGTAGCTGAAGTTGGTGCCCGACAGGAAGGAGACCAGGATGATGACGGTATAGACGGCCATGATGATGGCAGTCACGCGTTGCGCCATCCAGTCGCGCAGGCCATAGTGCGCACCGACAACCAGGCGCCGCGGTCCGATATTATTGTTTGCCATTTTTTAGAACACTCCGAACAGTTTCAATGCGACCAGCAGGGCCAGCGGCAGGCTGACAGCCAGCACAGCGGCGGCGGACTTGCGGCCGGCTTCCTTGTTGACGCCAACGTGGAAGTCCATCAGGAGGTGACGGATGCCGGCACAGAAGTGATGCAGGTATGCCCAGGACAGGGCCAGGATCAGGACCTTGACGAACCAGTGCGAGGCGAAGCCACGCAGGTAGTCGAAGGAGATCTCCGACGTCAGGCTAAGATCAAGCAGGTACAGCACGAAGGGCAGCAGCAAGAACATCAATGCGCCGCTGCCGCGGTGCAGGATCGATACCTTTGCCGCCAGCGGCAATCGGTAACTCAGCGCCTGGGCAAAGGTCATCGGACCAAATTGCCGTCGATTGTTTTTTTCCGGTTCAGACATTTCAAGACCTCTCACTTGTAACAATTCCGTAATTTTCGCTTATTTTTGCGAAGCTCACCAACCTGTTATTGTAGCTCGCCAGCAATAAAATTTCTCACCCAACCTTAGCTCAACTCGTTTTGATAGTGGTGCGTATCGGTCAGATAAAGGCAGCGCCGCACTTCCACCGGCTTGTCGCCATAGGTAAACGAGACCCGCTCCACGCTCAGCAAAGGCTTGCCCGGCGCGACATCCAGCACCTGGGCTGCATGTTCGTCGGCACACACGGCGCGCAATTGCTCGCTGGCGCGGATCATGCGCGTGCCAAATTCCGTTTCAAACAGGCCGTACATCGGCCCCTTGTATTCAACCAGGCGCTCCGCGGTCAAGCCCTTGAACAGCACGCCCGGCAACCATAACTCTTCCAGGATGGTTGGCACACCGTCAAATGACTGGACGCGCTTGATAAAAATCATTGGATCGCCGGTCTTAACCTCCAGCAGGCGCGCGACTTCGGCCGGCGCGCGCAGGCGCTTGACTTCGATGACACGATTTTCGGCGCTATGCGGCTCACCCACATCAGGCATCAGGCGCAAAAAGCGGAATTGCGCGCGCACCTCGTGATGGGTGGCGACGAAGGTACCCTTGCCCTGGCGGCGCACCACCAGGTTTTCCGCCGCCAGTTCGTCGATTGCCTTGCGTACCGTACCCTGGCTCACCTTGAAGCGGCTGGCCAGTTCGACCTCGCTGGGAATGAGCTCGCCCGGCTTCCATTCGCCGGATTGCAGGCTTTGCGTGATCAGCGCCTTGATTTGCTGATAGAGCGGACTGAAGGTGGGGGAAGTAGCGGAAACAGTCGATCCCGCCCCTGTGCCAGGCGCACCGCCATTGCTCAAGTTGGAAAGGACTGAATTCATGCCCTCGATTTCACCACAATTCACCCTTTTCCGTCTAGCAAAAAATGCTACTGATATGTCTTATATAAGATATAAGATAGTCATTGACAGCGTGTAACGCACAGCCTACACTCGCGTGAAATATTTTTCCTGGCACAAGTACAGCAGCAAGTTAAGCAGCGGTTTCTCCCCGGTTTTTCCCGCCTGGCGGGGATGAACAGGCTGACTTGGCTGGCTTTCGGCAGTATCATTGCCAGGTTTTAGTTTTAACATCGCATTCCTTTCATCACCAACTTTGGAGAGTCAACATGGCTAAAGCCCCCATGCGTGTCGCCGTCACCGGCGCCGCCGGCCAAATCGGTTATTCCCTGCTGTTCCGTATCGCCAATGGCGACCTGCTCGGCAAAGACCAGCCGGTCATCCTGCAATTGCTCGAGATCCCTGACGAAAAAGCACAGAAGGCGCTCAAGGGCGTGATGATGGAAATCGACGATTGCGCATTCCCGCTGCTGGCCGGCATGAGCGCGCACAGCGATCCGCTGACCGCATTCAAGGATATCGACGTCGCCCTGCTGGTCGGCGCACGTCCGCGTGGCCCTGGCATGGAACGCAAGGACCTGCTGGAAGCCAACGCCCAGATCTTCACCGTGCAAGGCAAGGCGCTGGACGCCGTCGCTTCGCGCAACGTTAAGGTCCTGGTGGTCGGCAATCCGGCCAACACCAATGCCTACATCGCCATGAAGTCGGCGCCGAACCTGCCGGCCAAGAATTTCACCGCAATGCTGCGCCTGGACCACAACCGCGCGCTGTCGCAAGTCGCTGCCAAGATCGGCAAGCCGGTTTCCGCCATCGAAAAGCTGTGCGTCTGGGGCAACCACTCGCCGACCATGTACGCCGACTACCGTTTCGCCACGGCTGATGGCCAATCCGTCAAGGACCTGATCAACGACCAGGTCTGGAACAAGGACGTGTTCCTGCCGACCGTCGGCAAGCGCGGCGCCGCCATCATCGAAGCCCGCGGCCTGTCCTCGGCTGCTTCGGCTGCCAACGCTGCCATCGACCACGTGCGCGACTGGGTCCTGGGCACCAACGGCAAGTGGACCACCATGGGCATCCCGTCGGACGGCTCCTACGGCATCCCCGAAGGCACCATGTTCGGCTTCCCGGTCACCACTGAAAACGGTGAATACAAGATCGTCCAGGGCCTGGAAATCGACGCATTCTCGCAAGAGCGCATCGACCTGACCCTGAAAGAACTGACCGAAGAGCGCGAAGGCGTCAAGCACCTGGTCGGCTAAACCGGCGCAGGTTGTCAAGCGGCCGGGCGGAGCGCTGTTGCGCATCGCCCGGCCGCGTTACAATCGACTTCAAATAACATTACCGCCACGCTGCACATGCATCCTTCCGAAGTCTTATTCCAGGACAAGCACAAGCCGGTCACACTGCCGGTCTGCGATCATTACGCCGGCTCTGAAAAGCTGATGCGCAAATCGCTTGCCCTGCAACAAGAAATTGGCCCCCTGTTCGATATCACCTTCGATTGCGAAGACGGCGCCGCTGCCGGCAATGAAAAAGTCCATGCGCAACTGGTCGGCGCGCTGATCGCTTCCGAGGACAACCGTTTTGGCCGCGTCGGCGCCCGCGTGCACGATCCCGCCAGCGATTTTTTCGAGCAGGACGTCACGCTGATTTGCGAAGCCGCTGCCGAACGCCTGGCCTACCTGATGGTACCCAAGGCGGCAAACCTCAAGGACCTCAAGCGCGCCCTCACCGTCATCGACAAGATCGCCCGTGCCCATGGCCGCAGCAAGCTGCCGGTACACGTGCTGATCGAGACGCACGGCGCCCTGGCAGACGCCAACGCCATCGCCGCCCTGCCCCAGGTCGAATCGCTTTCCTTCGGCATCATGGATTTCGTCTCGGCGCACTATGGCGCGATCCCCGGCAATGCCATGCGCAGCCCCGGGCAATTCACCCATCCGCTGGTACTGCGCGCCAAGCTCGAGATCGCCGCGGCCTGCCATGCGCATGGCAAGGTGCCCTCGCATAACGTCACCACCGAAATCAAGGATAGCTCGCTGGTCGCCAGCGACGCCACCCGCGCCGCGGCCGAATGCGGCTATACCCGCATGTGGAGCATCCACCCGGACCAGATCAAGCCCATCATCAAGGCAATGGCGCCGCGCAGCTCGGAAGTGCATGAAGCCGCACAAATCCTGATCGAAGCGCAAGGCGCCCATTGGGGGCCCATCCAGCACCACGGCAAGCTGCATGACCGCGCCAGCTACCGTTATTACTGGACCATCCTGCAACGCGCAAAACTCGGCGGCATGCCATTACCCGAAGCGGCAGCCGCACTACTATAAATCGGGAAAACACCTTATCGCATCAGGGACATACCACCGCACACTCCAGGAGACCCAGGCATGAAGAAATTCCTATCGATATTGATCGCAGCAAGCATCGGGCTGGCAATGTCGCCAGCCTCGGCGGAAACCGCCGCCCCCGCGCCGAAAAAGGCAGTCAAGAAGGCTGAGAAAAAGCCTGCCAAGAAAACCTCCAAAAAAGCCGCCAAGGAAGAAGAGGCCGAAGCCGATATCACCGGCTCGGTCGTCACCGAATATGATTGCGCCGAAGGCCACAAGATCACCGTGTACCGCAATCCCGGCAATCCTGACAATGTCGCCCTGCGCTGGGACAAGAAGATCAGCGCCATGACCCGTGTTGAGACCGAGAGCGGCGCCGAACGCCTGGAGCACAAAAAGCGCGGCCTGTTATTTATCGGCATCCCGGCCAAGGCCATGCTGCTCGATACCAAGCACGGCCGCCAGCTCGCCAACGAATGCAAATCGGCGGAACAGGCGGCAGCAGGCTGAGCATTATTACTGGTAAAGTTGCCAATAAAAAATATAATGCAGTAAATTTTTGTGCGAAGTAAAAAACCCGTTTGCTTTGTCTTGTCATATCTAAGGAGAGGCTATGTCCCGCAACACTCTGAACACGCTCAAGGAATTCCCGATCTCGGGTTCCAAGAAAGGTCAGTTCTATTCGCTGCCTGCGCTGGGTAAAAAACTTGGCGTGGATATCTCGCGTCTGCCGGTATCGATCCGTATCGTGCTGGAATCGGTGCTGCGCAACTGCGACGGCAAAAAAGTGACCGAAGAGCATGTTCGCCAGCTCGCGGGCTGGGCACCGACCGCTGCCCGCACCGATGAAATCCCCTTCGTCGTGGCCCGCGTGGTGTTGCAGGACTTTACCGGCGTGCCGCTGCTGGCCGACCTGGCCGCCATGCGTGGCGTCGCCTCCAAGAATGGCAAGAACCCGAAGAACATCGAGCCGCTGGTGCCGGTGGACCTGGTCGTCGACCACTCCGTGCAGATCGACCACTTCCGCGAAAAGAAAGCCCTCGACCTGAACATGAAACTGGAATTCCAGCGCAACAACGAGCGCTACCAGTTCATGAAGTGGGGCATGCAGGCATTCGACACCTTCGGCGTCGTGCCCCCGGGCTTCGGCATCGTCCACCAGGTCAACCTGGAATACCTGGCACGCGGCGTGCACAAGAAAGAAAAAGTCTACTACCCGGATACCCTGGTCGGCACTGACTCGCACACCACCATGATCAACGGTATCGGCGTGGTCGGCTGGGGCGTGGGCGGCATCGAAGCCGAAGCCGGCATGCTGGGCCAGCCGGTGTACTTCCTGACCCCGGACGTGATCGGCGTAAACCTGACCGGCATCCTGCGCGAAGGCGTCACCGCCACCGACCTGGTGCTGACCATCACCGAAATGCTGCGTAAAGAGAAGGTCGTCGGCAAGTTTGTCGAATTCTTCGGCGAAGGCACCGAGACGCTGTCGCTGACCGACCGCGCCACCATCGCCAACATGGCCCCGGAATACGGCGCCACCATGGGCTTCTTCCCGGTCGACGACGCTACCATCGACTACTTCAAGGGCACCGGCCGCACCAAGGCGGAAATCGACGCCTTCGAAGGCTACTTCAAGGCCCAGAAGCTGTTCGGCGTGCCGAAATCGGGCGAAATCGACTACACCCACGTGGTCGCCCTGGATCTCGGCTCGGTCGCGCCTTCGCTGGCCGGCCCGAAGCGCCCGCAAGACCGCATCGAAATCGGCAACGTCAAGGCAACCTTCGCCGACCTGTTTTCCAAGCCAACCTCGGAAAACGGTTTCAACAAGAAGGCCGAAGACCTGGAAGCCCAGTACGAAACCACCAATGGCGTCAAGGTCAAGAGCGGTGACGTGCTGATCGCCGCCATCACTTCCTGCACCAACACCTCGAACCCGAGCGTGCTGCTGGCCGCTGGCCTCCTGGCCAAGAAAGCCGTGGAAGCCGGCCTGAAGGTTGCGCCGCACATCAAGACTTCGCTGGCCCCCGGCTCGCGCGTCGTCACCAAGTACCTGGAAGCGGCTGGCCTCTTGCCGTACCTGGAAAAACTCGGCTTCGGCGTCACTGCCTACGGCTGCACCACCTGTATCGGCAACGCCGGCGACCTGACCCCGGAACTGAACGAAGCCATCGTCAAGAACGACATCGTGGCCTCCGCCGTGCTGTCGGGCAACCGTAACTTCGAAGCCCGTATTCACCCGAACATCCGTTCGAACTTCCTGGCTTCGCCGCCGCTGGTCGTGGCCTACGCCATTGCCGGCAACATGACCCGCGACCTGATGACCGAGCCGGTTGGCCGCGTCAAGGGCAAGGACATCTTCCTGGGCGACATCTGGCCGACTTCGCAGGAAATCGCCAAGCTGATGAAGTTCGCGCTGAACTCCAAGACCTTCAAGGAGAACTACGCCGACGTCAAGGGCAAGCCGGGCAAGCTGTGGGAAGACATCAAGGGCGTCGCCAATGGCCAGGTCTACAACTGGCCGGCCTCGACCTACATCGCTGAGCCGCCGTTCTTTGCCGACTTCGAAATGGAACCGAAAGCTGCCGCCAC
Organism: Janthinobacterium sp. 17J80-10; assembly: GCF_004114795.1. Taxonomy (NCBI): domain Bacteria; kingdom Pseudomonadati; phylum Pseudomonadota; class Betaproteobacteria; order Burkholderiales; family Oxalobacteraceae; genus Janthinobacterium; species Janthinobacterium sp. 17J80-10. Next base: position 2,738,795 of record NZ_CP035311.1, read on the forward strand.
CGGCATCCAGGGCGCGCGCGCGCTGGGCGTCTTCGGCGACTCGATCACCACCGACCACATTTCGCCGGCCGGCTCGATCAAGGACACCAGCCCGGCAGGCAAGTGGCTGCTGGCCAATGGCGTGCAGAAGGCCGACTTCAACTCCTACGGCTCGCGCCGCGGCAACCATGAAGTCATGATGCGCGGCACTTTCGCCAACGTGCGCATCAAGAACCTGATGATCCCGGCCAAGGCCGACGGTTCGCGCGTCGAAGGCGGCATCACGATTCACCAGCCGACCGGCCGCGAACTGTCGATCTATGACGCCGCGATGGAATACGTCGATGCCGGCGTGCCGACCATGATTTTCGGCGGCGAAGAGTACGGTACCGGCTCGTCGCGCGACTGGGCGGCCAAGGGCACCCAGCTGCTGGGCGTGAAGGCTGTCGTGGCCCGCTCCTTCGAGCGTATCCACCGCTCCAACCTGGTGGGCATGGGCGTGTTGCCGCTGCAGTTCCTGGGCAACGACAGCGTGCAAACGCTGGGCATCACCGGCGACGAGACCTTCGACCTGAAGGGCATCGAGTCGGAAATCAAGCCGCAGCAGCAAGTCACCCTGGTGATCAACCGTGCCGACGGCAAGAAGCAGGAAGTCAAGGTCCTGCTGCGCATCGACACCCCGATCGAAGTGGACTACTACAAGCACGGCGGCATTCTTCCGTTCGTCCTGCGCCAGCTGCTCGCAGCCTAAGCACATCAGCACCGCGCCGGCGTCCAGGATGCCGGCGCATCAAAAACGGGGTCGGCATTGCCGGCCCCGTTTTCTTTTGGCATTGGGCCACATCCGCTTGCGAAAATCGCTACAATGCTGTTCGACCCGTTTTCCAAAGATTCCACCATGCGCCGCTCGTTCAAGGGGCCTTCCGCCCGCCTTTCCGCCGACAGCCAACGCCTGATCACGCTGTGCAAGGCGCTGATCCAGGCTTCCAGCCGGGTCGAGGAGCGCGCCTGGGAGCGCGAACTCGATGCGCTGCTGCACAAGGCGCTTCGCCTGGGCCACCAGGCCGACATCGATGCGGCGCTGGACCAGTTGTTCAAGACCCGCTCGGAAGCCTATGACGTGCTGATGGATGGCGTCGAGGCTGGCAGCGAATCCTGCGTGATCGAGCACGATGGCAAGCAATACCAGGCCTTGCTGATTGCCGCGCCCATCCTTGCCTGGACCCGATTTGCCATTGCCTCCGGACCATTTTCGCAAGACATGCTGCTGACCCTGGCGGCACAGCTGCAGGCGCACGTGCTTGCCGCCGACACGCAGCTGACCATGGCGCCGCTGCTGTATTCGATCGACCAGCTCCCCAAGACCCATGCCGACACGTTCGCCATGACCCAGCGCATGGCGCAGGCGGCGCTCGGCAAGACGCCCTTGCGCGCGCCGACCACCGTGCCGGAAACCGCGCCCTTCCTGGCTGACACCCGCTACCTGTTGGCCACCGTGGTGGCGCCGCTGGGCGCGCCGCTGTTCCGCTGGCAGGAAGCCGTCAATCCGGCTGAACGCTCGGCCGCGCTTTCGCAATGGCAGGCCCAAGGCAAGCCAAGCATCGAGCGTCTGTTGCCCGGCTGCGGCGTCGAACTCCTGCTGCCGGACGCCTACTTCATGTCCTGCCGGGCTGCCGACAAGGCCATCCGTCCAGCTTCCGTGAAGGCGGCGGTGCATTACCTGACCCATACCCTGAATATCGGCCCGGAAGAGTTAAGCGCCGTGATCGGCGGCTTTGCCGACCCGGCGGGCGACGGCCGCATCGACGAATACCGGGTCAGCTACGTGCTGCGCCCGGGCCTGGAAGTCATTTACGGCCTGGTGTGGCCGCTGTACGGCGAAGAAGAGGCGCAGGACGAGATGCCTGACCTGGCAGGCGCCGGCACCGAGGAGGCGCAGACGCCCCTGCAGGAAATCACCGCGCTTTTACGCGAGTCCGGCGTCGTGCACATCAAGCGCCATGAAGAAGTCTTTCCGATGGATTTTTGCGACGATTGCGGCGCCCCGCTCTACTGCGACCTGGAAGGCGAACTGGTGCATGCCGAAATGCCGGAAGACCCGGCGCAGCCGCCTGCCCACCTGCATTGAACATGCCTTAATTGAACCGGTATTTCAGTTGCATCGCCACCGCGCCGCTGACCTTGGCCGGAATGCTGGGAATATAGACAAAGTTGGCGCCGACACGCTCCCCCTCGAGCGCGAGCACGGGCAAGATGACGGGGAAATAACCGCCGTTGCGCATGTCCTTATAGCCATTGGCGACCCCGGCAATGGCGCCCAGCTTGAATGACTTGTACGATAGCGGCATCCAGGCGCCGCCAAAATAGCGCGTATCGGCGTTGACGGAATTGCGGTAGGCACCCAGGACCAGGTATCTGTTGCGGTCAACCTGGTACTCCACGCCATAACCGAAATTGTCCTGGTTTAACGCAGTGGCATTGTCAAAATGCTGCGAGACGCCGCCAACATTGATCCACAGCTGCTCGGACTTTTTTTTCAGGGGGGCGGCACTCCACCGTTCGGCGGCTATCGCGGGCTGCACGGCAGCAGCGATCAGTAACGGCAGCAGCAAGCGTCGCGTCATGGGGTTTTCCGATTCGAGATTGTTGTTATTGGCGCCTGATCAATTTGTCAGGTGCTTTTGTAACGCGAACCGGTCTTGACAAAATAAAGCTACTCAACTCGCCGCGTCATCAGCACACTTCGAGCCGGCAGCGGACATTTTGTTCCGTGCAGAAACCATTCCCGCTGAAAATATTTTCAGCCTGGCGGGCTTCTTGGCAAACAGGATAGATGCCCTGTCATCATCGCCTTTTTACCCGGGCTGACTGACGTGCTGGAGGATGGGCTGCAGCATTGCCGCGCCCAGGCGCGCGCTGCGCGCGCCATTCCAGCCCACTGCCGGATCCGGCAGCGCAGCATTGTCCTTGAAGGGCATTTCCAGCGTCAGCGACACGCACTTGAAGGCATGGCCAATGTACTTGGAAGCGAGCTTGAGCATGTCAGCCTGGTACTTGCCGGCTTCATAACCGACCGTCGTCTGGAAGTCCGCGCTGGCCAGCCTGAAGGCATCGATGAAGGCTTGCTGCTCGGCGGCCTGGCGCGCGCTGAAATCTTCCAGCATTTCGCAACCGGCAACAAACACATACGGCAGCGCCTCGTCGCCATGGATGTCGAGGAAGAGGTCGCAGCCGGTTTCGTGGATCTTGTTTTTGACCAGGAATACTTCCGGGCTCGCCTCCATGGAAGGCGTCATCCATTCGCGGTTGAGGTTGGCGCCGGCGGCATTGGTGCGCAGGTTGCCGCGCACCGCGCCATCCGGGTTCATGTTGGGCACGATGTAAAACACGGCGTGCTGCAGCAGGCGGCGCGCCAGCGGATTGGCGCCATCCAGCAGCGCCTCGACCAGTCCTTCCACCAGCCATTCGGCCATCGACTCGCCCGGATGCTGGCGCGCGATGATCCAGACCTTTCTGGCGGCAGCCGGGTCGCCAATCACCGCCACGTTCAGGTCGCGCCCGTCGACCGTGCTGCCAAGGTCGGCTACCCGCGCATGCGGCGCGGCATCGATGCGTCCCAGCAGCGCCAGGTGGCGTTCCCAGGAATATGGCTCGAAATAGGCGTAATAGACGCTGTCATGCGCCGGCGCATGACAGATCGTCAAACTTTGGCCATCGTAGAACGTCGGCACGCGGAACCACTGCTGGCGGTCGTAGCTGGCCACGGCCTGGTAGCCATCCCATCCCTGCGGATAGGTCGCCTGGCCGGCATTGAGAATGTGTATTTGGCAATTCTGCCCTTCCGCGCCCTGCAGGCGGAAGTAAAACCATTGCATGAAATCCGCATGGCTATCCTTGCGCAGGTTTAACTCGATGGCATCGGCACGCTCGGCGCGGACGACGTCAATGGCCCCGGCGTCAAATTGCTGGCTGATCTTGATGGGCATATAAATTCCTAAAATGAAATACTGTCCAGGAGTTGATCCAGCACTGTAAGCCAGAATCGGCACCATGGGACAATCCGGCGATCGCGCGCCAGAAAGCGCGCCAACTCAGGAGAATGCCATGTCTAAAGTGCTCGTCCTCTATTACTCGACTTACGGTCACATCGAAACCATGGCCCAGGCCGTTGCCGAAGGCGCCCGGTCCGCAGGCGCCACGGTCGATATCAAGCGGGTGCCCGAGACCGTGCCCGAGGATGTCGCGAAAAAATCCCATTTCAAGCTGGACCAGGCCGCCCCCATCGCCACCGTGAACGATTTGCCGAATTATGATGCCATCATTATCGGGTGCCCGACACGGTATGGCCGCATGGTGTCCCAGATGGCAAGCTTTCTCGACCAGACCGGGGGCCTCTGGGCCAGCGGCGCGCTCAATGGCAAGGTCGGCGGCGCCTTCACGTCGACGGCAACGCAGCATGGCGGCCAGGAAGTCACGCTCTTTTCCATCATCACCAACCTCATGCACTTGGGCATGACCATTGTCGGGCTGCCCTACAGCTACCAGGGCCAGATGACGCTCGACGAGATCGTCGGCGGCAGCCCCTACGGCGCCACCACCATCGCCGGCGGCCAGGGCCAGCGCCAGCCGAGCCAGATTGAACTTGACGGCGCGCGTTTCCAGGGCAAGCTGATTGCCGAAACGGCCAGCAAAATCGTTGGCAACTGACAGCCCGCGCCTGTTCAGCCCATGGGCGCAGCTGTCATCCAGCGCACCAGCCGCTCAAATGGCGGATCGGCGCGCATGCGTTCGATCCACCATTTGAGCGCAGTGCCCTCTTCGCCAGTGCGCCACGCCATGTAAAACGTTTCGTCAGGCTTGGGCTCCTCGACTTTCTTTTCTACCAGCAAACCGGATGCGATCGCCGCCCGCACGTACGGTTCCGGCAGAAAGCCGAAGCCAAGCCCGGCCACCTGCAACTGGTACTTGGTGCGCAAGTCGCCCACCGTCAGCGTATCCTGTCCAAACAGCAAGCCAACCGTGCGCACCGCCATGTTGCGGGCCGAATCGGCAATGGCGATCGCCCGGTGCTCGTGCAAGTCCGCCTTGCCAAGGCGGCGCGGCACCGCTGCCAGGGGATGGGAAGGCGCCACGACGAAGACGAACGATAATTTGCCGATCGGCTCGGCCGTATAGCCGCCGCCCGAAGGCCCCTCGCCGGCGGCGCCGATCAGCAGGTCGACGCGCCGGTCCAGCAAGGCTTCCCAGGAGCCGGACAACACTTCCTGCACCAGGCGCAGGCGGGTCTGGTCCGCCACGTGGCAAAACGCCGCAATATCGTCATGCAGGGTGGCAGGCGAAAACATCGCATCCATGCCGATGGACAGTTCCGTTTCCCAGCCGGATGCCACCCGGCGCACGCGCAGCTCGAGGTCGCTCGCGGCTTTCAGCAAATGCCGGCCCTCTTTGAGCAACTCGTGTCCGGCCGGCGTCAGGCTCACCCTGGGCCCCATGCGCTCGAACAATTGCACGCCGAGTTCATCCTCAAGCTTGGAAACCGTATAGGAAATGGTCGAAGGCACGCGAAACAATTCCTTGCCGGCCGCGGAAAACGACCCGCGGCGATCGATCGCATCAATGATTTGCAAGGCATCCAGGCTGATTCTTAACATTCGAATTTTTCGATAGTAGATCGGTAAATTTTCCGTTTTTCTTTTTTACCTTGCAAGAGCATACTTGCATCATCGCTTGATTACATAGTAATGCAAGCAGATAAAAAAGGAAGAATTAATGATTTCATTAATCGAAATTATTGCATATTGATCCGAGCAACCCTAGTTAAAGGAGCACATCATGCTACAGATTCGTACAAGCAAGGCACGCGGCAAGGCCGATCATGGCTGGCTCCGGTCGCAGCATTCGTTTTCGTTTGCCGACTACTTCGATCCCGAGCACATGGGCTTTGGCCCCCTGCGCGTGATCAATGAAGACCAGGTGCAGGCAGGCAAAGGCTTTGGCACGCATAGCCATCGCGACATGGAAATCATTTCGTACGTGCTCGATGGCGCCCTGGAACACAAGGACAGCATGGGCAATGGCTCGGTACTGCGCTATGGCGATGTGCAGCGCATGAGCGCCGGCACGGGCGTTTCGCACAGCGAATACAACCATTCGCGTACCGACCCCGTGCATTTCCTGCAGATCTGGATCGAGCCGGATGCCAAAGGCGTTGCACCCGGCTACGAGGAAAAGCATTTCGATGCCGCTTCGAAGCGAGGCGCCCTGCGCCTGATCGCCTCCAGCGATGGCCGCGAAGGCTCGGTGCTGATTCACCAGGATGCCTCGATCTATGCATCGATCCTGGGCGGCGCCGACCAGCTCAGCCATGCACTGGCGCCAGGACGCCTAGCTTATGTCCATGTCATACGCGGGCAGGTCACGGTCAATGGCACGGCGCTCTCAACGGGCGATGCGCTGCGGCTGAATGGTGAAAGCGCGGTCACGCTTGCCGAGGCAAACGATGCGGAAATCCTGTTGTTCGATTTGCCCGTTTAAGCCCTATCAGCCATCGCGCCGCAAAAACCCGTTTTGCGATAAAGCGATAAAATGGCGCGACGCCCCAAAGGGTCGCGCCATTTTCATTTTTGTAACCGATTGCAGGAAATTTGCCATGTCATCAAAACCAGAATCCCCGTCCGATGCCCCCATCGATGCCGGAATCGAGTTTGTGGCTTCCTGCGAGCTGCCTACGCCCTGGGCCACGTTCACCCTACACGGCTTCATCGAGCATGACACTGGCAAGGAACACCTGGCAATCAGCCTGGGCAGCTTTGACGACGGCGCGCCGGTGCTGGCGCGCGTGCATTCCGAGTGCCTGACCGGCGACGCCCTGTTCAGCCAGCGCTGCGACTGCGGCGCGCAACTGGAAACGGCCCTGCAAAAAATCGCCGAAGAAGGGCGCGGCGTGCTGCTGTACCTGCGCCAGGAAGGCCGCGGCATTGGCCTGCTCAACAAGATCCGCGCCTACCGGTTGCAGGAACAAGGCGCCGATACGGTCGAAGCCAACCACCAGCTGGGCTTTGGCGACGACCTGCGCAGCTACACCTTGTGCAAGCCCATGCTGCAGCATCTGGGCATTGCCAGCCTGCGCCTGATGACCAATAATCCGCGCAAGGTGGCGGCGCTGGGCAAGGATGGCGTGCCGGTGGACTCGCGCATACCGCTGATCGTCAACCGCAACCGCTTCAATACCCGCTACCTCGATACCAAGGCAGAAAAACTGGGCCACCTGCTGGCGGCCGCCGACAGCGTCGGCTAGGCCGTTACAGCAGCTTATGCTTGTCCGGCCAGCAGCATCATCCCGGCGACCATCATCGCCGCGCCAGCCACACGCGAGACGGTGACGCCAGCGGGGGCAAGCTTTTCCAGCAGGATGAAAACGGCCAGTGCCGCCACCCAGGCCAGGTTCATCACGCCGACCACGAACAACACCGCCATCAGCGCCCAGCAGCAGCCAAGGCACCAGGCGCCATGCCGCATCCCCATTTGCAAAGCGCCGCCAATGCCTTCGCGCCAGTGCGACAGCAAAAAGCCCAGCGGGCTTTGGCAATGCTGCAGGCAGGCGCGTTTTAACGGCGTCATCTGATAGAGACCGGCGGCAACCAGCACCGCACCGCCCGCCTGCGCACTGGACAGGGCCATCTGCGGCGACAGCAGCGCCGCCTGGTGCAATGCCCACTGCGCCAGCACGGCGCACAGGGCAAAGCCGCTCCAGGCCAGCAGGTAACCCAGCGCGAAAGCCAGCACGGCCAGCGGCACCCGCCCCCCGCCGCGGCGGGCGTGGGCTGCGGCGAACAGCAACAGCACTGGCGTCGCCGATGCGACCATCATGCCGATCATCATGACGACCCACATCGCCAGGGTGAACAGGAAATCCGCCGCGCTCCACTGCCGCACCATCGCCATGCCGGCCATCTCGGCATCCTGCGCCATGGCAGGCGCCATCATGCGGTCGAGATAGAACAGGTAGGCCCAGGCCAGCGCCACGACAACAACCAGGCACAAGCCAATCACAATGCGGTCGCGCCCGGAGAGCGCCGCAATCGACGCTGCCGGGCCGGTGCCGGTGGACAAGGAAGACGCCAGCTCAGCCACCCTGCCAGGAAAACGGCGCGTACTGGCCATTGTTCTTGCCGCTGACATCGTCCCAGTCGAAACCCAGCGCATGGATATGGCTGCGCGAAACATTGGCGAGGGCAAAGCTATCCGCCGCCGGGTGGCCGGTATGGTCCAGATGGAGCGGTTCAGTGGCTTGCGGATTCAGCCCCATCGCCCCTTTTGCCGCCATATCGATCTTATCTAGCGCTGCCACCGACCAGTTCACGCCATCGCGTTCGAATTGGATCGGGGCCGACTCGACGCCGGCAAAATTGCCTACCAATCCGGACAGCAGCGCCATCGGCCCGCCGGCCGATCCACTGGCAATCGCCGTAATCGCCTCACGCTGCTCGGCGCTGGCGCGTTCGTCGGCGACGAGCCCGACCGTCCAGTTGCCCTCACCCATTTCTGCCGGCGTATGCCCGAGGACAATGAACCCAAGGCCATCGAGCGTCAGGGCGCCGTACTTTCCGTGCTCGATCTGGAACGCCATCGCAAAATTGCAACTGCCCTGGGTCGGTTTGGCCTGCATCTGGCTGGGCACACAGGGGCAGACAAAATCGCAATTGCAGGTTTCATAGTATTGGCCATCAAGCTGCCAAGCCGAAGTTGCCATAATTCACCTCCACATCAAGCTAGCCGATAAGCTGCATTCAGCATAGGCCACGGTATCTCGAGACACCAGATGCAGGACAAATGAAGTGTGAAATTGTTCGGTGAAATTTATCGAGAGTAAGGTTCAAAATATTGCTCTTTATATTTGACAATCACAGTCTTAGAATGAAGCCTCCAAGGGAGGCAACGCCGGCCCGCACATCGAACAGGGGAGCAAACGATGGATATCAAGGTACACAAAGGCGAAGGCAAGCTGCAGCACTTCATCGACATTGGGCAACACCGGTTATTGACCGATGAAAGTCCGCAGGTTGGCGGCGAAGACACCGGCCCTTCCCCGCACGAACTGCTGGCGGCATCGCTGGGCGCCTGCACGGCACTCACGCTCACCCTGTATGCGCGCCGCAAGGAATGGCCCCTGGAAGACGTGCAGGTGCGCATCGAGCATGCGCACGAAGGCGCTGCCTTTATCCTGAAGCGGCATATCCATTACGTCGGCGCACTCGATGCCGAGCAGCGCGCGCGCCTGACCGAGATTGCCAACAAGTGCCCGATCCACAAGGTATTGTCGGGCGAAATCCGGATTACCACGCAGGAGGAATAGCCATGACTGATGCGTCTGAAGTGCTGCCAGACGGCGCCCTGGAAGTCGTGGTCGTACCGCGCACGACGGATCTCGGCGACCACTTCGAAGTGCGGCGCGCGCTGCCGTCGCGGCAAAAGCGCATGGTCGGGCCGTTTGTCTTTCTCGACGAGATGGGCCCGCATGTCTTTGCCGCAGGCAAGGGCCTCGATGTGCGGCCGCACCCGCATATCGGGCTGGCTACCGTCACGTATCTTTTTACCGGCGAAATCCTGCACCGCGACAGCCTCGGCAGCGTACAGGCCATCCAGCCCGGCGATGTGAACTGGATGACCGCCGGCAGAGGCATCGTCCATTCGCAACGCACCGCACCCGAAACGCGGCAGCATGAATCCTCGCTGTCCGGCCTGCAATGCTGGGTGGCGCTGCCGCGCGCCAAAGAAGAATGCGCGCCCGATTTTCGCCATACCGGGGCCGCCGAGCTGCCGGTGGAAGAAGCCGAAGGCGTGTCGGCACGCATTATCGCCGGCAGCTTTTTCGGCCGCCGCTCGCCGGTGGCCACCCTGTCCGACCTGTTCTACGTCGATGTGCAACTCCAGCCGCGCGCACGGATGGATATTCCGGCCGACTATACCGAACGGGCCATCTACGTGGTGGAAGGCGCCCTCGACCTGGGCCGCGATGGCCTCTTTGATGCCGGGCAATTGCTGGTTTTAAAACCCGGCAAGCACGTCACCATCGCTGCCGGCGCGGCAGGCGTACGTGCCATGCTGCTGGGCGGTGAACCGATGGATGGGGCGCGCTACCTCACCTGGAACTTCGTTTCCAGCTCGGCCGAGCGCATCGAACAAGCCAAGGACGACTGGCGCGAGCAGCGGTTTGCGAAGGTGCCGGACGAGACCGAATTCATTCCCCTGCCCGATCTTCCGGGCAAGCCGGTGCATTATCCTTAACCGGCAATATTTCAAGGAACCAATCATGAGCAAGCAATTGAAAGAGGAAGGACTCGACCTGCTGTTTCGCCAGGCTCGCACTTTCAATACCTGGCAAGACAAGCCCGTCAGCGACGACATCCTGAAACAGATCTACGACCTCATGAAATGGGGCCCGACCAGCGCCAACTGCTGCCCTGTGCGTATCCTCTTCCTGCGCACGCCGGAAGCGAAACAGCGCCTGTTGCCCGCGCTTGCCCCGGGCAATGTGGAAAAAACCATGTCAGCGCCGGTCACGGCGATCATTGGTTACGATGGTAAATTCTACGAGCAATTGCCCAAGCTATTTCCCCATGCGGACGCGCGCGCCTGGTTCGCCAATACCCCGGAACTGGCGGAAGTCACGGCGCGGCGCAATAGCTCCCTGCAAGGCGCCTATTTCATGCTGGCGGCGCGCGCGCTGGGACTGGATTGCGGCCCCTTGTCCGGCTTCGATCAAGCCAAAGTCGACCATGAATTTTTCCCGGCCGAGGGCCGCCCCGACTTTGCGTATGAGTATTTTCCCGATAGCCATATCAAGACCAATTTCCTGTGCAATCTTGGATATGGCGATACGAAAAACTTGTTTCCGCGCAGCCCGCGGCTGGAATTCGATGAGGCCTGCAAGTTGCTTTGAAATGCAGAAGCAGTTCGCTTGCTTTATTTACCTGACAAGCATTACTTGGCAACATCGTCCCGACCTCTGCTATAATCTTGAGTTCGTCGGGGCGTAGCGCAGCCTGGTAGCGTACGTGCATGGGGTGCACGGGGTCGGAGGTTCGAATCCTCTCGCCCCGACCAATTGAATCAAACAAAAAGGCCAATCTTCGGATTGGCCTTTTTGTTTTCTGTGATTGGTGAGGAAATAGGTAAGAAAAATTCTGTGAAGTTAATATCGGCTGCTAATCCGCAGGTCCCTGGTTCAAGTCCAGGTCGGGAAGCCAATATCATTAAGGGGTTACGTGAAAACGTAGCCCCTTTCTCATTTCTGGACTTGATGAAAACGTGACAGTGCCGCCACGTTGCCGCCCCTACCCTCTTCAATCCGCGACGCTGAAGCCTGCAGATGGTCAGATGCAAACTTTGCATAGCGATCCACCATCGTCCGCAATTTCCAGCCACCAAGCTCTTTCAGTTCATCACATGACGTTCCCGCCTGGCGATGCCATGATGCCCAGACATGTCGAAGATCATAAAACCGAAAATCCTCAATACTGCTTTCCTTAAAGCGTTATGCCATGCGGTATTGGTCACATCTCAGCCGATTGGCTTTCCCTTATAAGTAAAGCAAAACCGCGAATGCTCGCCGGCTTTCTCTTCTAAACGACTTTTCCATCGTGATTCAATGGAACACCGCGCGACGTGCCATTTTTGGTTTGATTCCCCTAGCAACTATAAGAGAAAATACTGTAAAATTAATTGCATATTTGCAACTCTCATCATATCGACAATCAACAATATTTATTTTATGTAATCCCCGTCCTCTAGTTACCCAACCTGGGGTAAAGCCATTTGCAAGGAACAATCGGTGAAATCGATTTCAGTATTCAACAATAAAGGCGGCGTGGGAAAAACCACCCTTACTTATCACGTCGGGCACGCTCTATCTGAGATGGGGTTTAAAGTGCTAATGATAGATGCGGACCCACAATGCAATTTAACTATTTATTCTTTAAATCAAGAATCAATCCATAGCATCTGGGAAAAGGAAGATAAATTTATAGATGCAGGGTTCGAATCGTCGAAAAATTCACTCGTTCTAGATGATTTCCGCAACTTAATTAATGAGCCAAGAAGCTTGCATTTTATTTTAAAACCTACTGAAGAAGGTACTGGCGACCTTGAGTCCTTACCCCCCCCAGTGAAGCTCTCCAGTTCGCTCGATATTATTCCAGGCAGGCTCACACTGCACCTATATGAAGACAAAATCGCTGAACGATGGGCTGGAATATATAGAGGCGACCCGTTGGCTATACGCACAGTTACGAAAATCAGAGAAATCAGCGAAAAATACAGCACGCAGTATGGCTATGATTACGTCATCATTGATACTTCGCCGAGTTTGGGGTCACTAAATAAAGTAGTTATATCAACAGTTGATGGTTTTTTTGTTCCTGCGGCTCCCGATTTATTTTCACTATATGGCATTCGGAACATCGGCAAATCTCTCAGCGCCTGGAAAGCCGAGTTCAATATCATTTATCAGCTTATTTCAGAAGAGAAGAGGCATTCTTTTCCAAAAGATTTTGTGTCATTTTTGGGCTACACAATCTATAACGCAAAAAAATACTCTGGCGTGAATAACACTTGGAACTTGGCCCATGCTCATTTCAACTATGCAAACCGGATACCGGAAACTATCAAACGGTGCATCGAAAAAGGGTTACGTAGCCATCTAGACGACGCGACTATGAGTGCACCAATAGGCGAAACTTCAGTGATGCACTCGCACAATACCTTTCCAACGATGGCACAGCACTATCACACTCCAATGTGGAGGATCCCATCGCTACCTGAAATTGAAACGGAACATGCGAGCACCATACGGGGAGCAAGCGCAAAATACCAAGAAACTGGCGCTGCGTATCGCCAGTTTTGCGAATCGATGCTAAAAAGAATTGAATTGTTGGATGCGTAACATGAATAAAGAAGAGAGTATTGCTTCAGCAACCTGCAAATTCAATGATGATAAGCATCTATTTGAACGTTTTTTAAATGGTGTGGTTGACTTTTTTAAACTCGAACCTTCATTAAATCAATATGGCACACCTGTGATCCATACAATAAAAAGTAGACTGAAAAATGAAAGCCATTTAAAGGACAAACTTGAACGGAAATGGGATGACGCGAACCCTATTTCTGCAGCAAACATATATGAAAAAATTACTGATTTAGCTGGCGTCCGAGTTCTTCATTTATACCAAGACCAATTCCCCAATATTCATAAACATATTATGAATCAAATAACCAATCGAGAATGGTTTTTACATGAGGAGCCGAAGGTTTATTCATGGGATCCGGAAGCAATTGAATTTTTTAAAAAGTTAGGACTTGCTACTGAAATTAAAGCTTCGTATTACACCAGCATACATTACGTTGTAAAACCGAAAGCGGATTCAAATATATGTTGCGAAATTCAGGTTCGAACTCTATTTGAGGAAATTTGGGGAGAAATTGATCACAGTATGAACTACCCCCATGCTATTGAAAATCAAGCTTGTAAAGAGCAACTAAGAGTACTCTCCAAATTGGTGTCCACAGGAACGAGACTTGCCGACTCCATATTTAGGACCAAAGAGCTCACTGTGCAAAATTGACGATACAAAGCAGTCAGTCGTGGTGTCGGCGTCAGCGCCGCCTTCAATGCGGATCACCGCACCGGCGAAGGTGATTTCAATCTGGCCGTGCCGTGCTCGCAGTGATGGAGATGCCGCCATGCCAGCATCGGCCACGACCACCGGCAACAAGGCCGACGACGCTGTGCTATCGAACAAGCCAGCACGATAGTGGCGACGCCATTTGAACAGCATGTTGGCGTTGATGCCATGCTCCCTGGCCAGACGCGACACGGAGACGCCCGGCTCGCAAGCGGCCTGCGCAAGGTGTTTCTTGAATTCGAGAGGATGGTTCGGACGGCCCTTGCGGTTCCCCTGCTTGATTGTTGTATCCAAAGTAGTTCCTACCAAAAAACAGCGGGAGCCACTTTGGCTCATCCAGGAAACCGCGTCCAGACGGTGCGAAGTTGACGCTTACTCTCAATGCGACGACCTCAACAAATCGAAAACAATCTTTGCAAATCCAGCCGCTTTTTTCGGGTCTGACAACAACTGCATCATCTGCTCCCGATGTGCATCGCTACTATCCAGGATTGCATCGTCCACCGCCTTGGGAAAATCGCCCAGTAGCGCTTGCTCGGCAGTATTGTTCGCCAATTGCCGCATCACCACTTCATTTTCCTTCACCTTGTCGCGGATGGTATGGGCGTAATTGACCATGTCGCTTTCGGTCAGATGATCGGTGATGAACAGCTCATTCAACCTATGCACGATCTGGGACAGGAACTCGACTTTCTTGTCCTTGGCTTTGGCCGTCCCTGCCTCGTCGCCCGGCGCCAGCTTGTATTCATCCGACTCTTGCATGATCAAGTCATGCTGGCGGATTTTGGACAACCGGTAATGGCTTAATACGATGCTGTTCAAATCGACATCGTCTTCATCAATGATGGTCTCGCGCAGCATCGGACGCAGGTTGCGCGCGTACAAGCTCAGCTTTTCCAAGTCCTTGTCGTCGTAATCGACGATCTGCGACATGAATTCATAGAAGCGCACAAAGGTGCCCAGGTCTTTCTTGAAGATTTCCAGTGCATCCTTTTCCTGCTTGCATACCTTGAACGATTTCTCGGCATTGGCGATCAACACCGCATCCTTGGTCTGCTTGGTGCGCTCGAAGATATCCCGCGCCTGCTTGTATGCTTCCACCGCCGACTTGTAGCGCTTTTGCCAGCGCTCGACCGCCGGTTTGCAGATATTGGCAATCGCTGCATTGCTTTTGCTTTTCACAAAGAACGCATCGCAGAATTGCTCGACCTCATTCCAGGTAAATACGCCAGCCGCGCGCAATTTATCGAACAGGTCAAAAATCAGATCGGGATCGGACACGTCCGCCAGCTCAGCAGTCTGGTAATACGGCTGGAACGCGTCGAGGATCTCCTGCGGCTCATTGAAGAAGTCCAGCACAAACGTCCCAGTCTGAGCCTTGCCCGGATAGGTCCGGTTCAGGCGCGACAGGGTTTGCACGCATTCCACGCCGCCGAGCTTCTTGTCCACATACATCGCGCACAGCTTGGGCTGGTCGAAACCGGTCTGGAACTTGTTGGCGACGATCATCACCTGATAATCATCGGTATCAAAGGCCTTGCGCATGTCGCGGCCCTTGAGCTTCGGGTTCATGTTGGTCTCGGTGTATTTGTTACCGACCAGCGCATCTGCATTCGGGTCTTTTGCGTTGAACTCGACCTCACCTGAGAACGCCACCATCGCATGGATTTTCTGGTAACCCTGCTCGGTAATGTATTTATCGAAGCCCAACTTGTAACGCACCGCTTCCTTGCGCGAGCTAGTCACCACCATCGCCTTGGCTTGCCCACCCAGCAATCCCATCACATTGTCCTTGAAGTGCTCGACAATCACCTGCACCTTCTGGCTGATGTTGTAGTCGTGCAGGCGCACCCACTGGTTCAGCTTGACCTTGGCCTTCTTGCTTTCCACTTCCTGATCGCTGCCGGCGATCTTCATCGCCAGGTTGTACGCGACCTTGTAGTTGGTATAGTTTTTCAGCACATCGAGAATGAAGCCTTCCTCGATCGCCTGGCGCATGCTGTACACATGGTAGGCAGCGGGCTTGTTGGTTTTGGAGGGCGTTTCATCGGGCTTGGGCAAGCGGCCAAACAATTCCAGCGTCTTGGTTTTTGGCGTGGCGGTAAAGGCCAGATAACTCAGGTTGTTCGATGCGCGGCGCAATGCGACAGCAGCGTCGAGGATATCGTCGGTGGTCAGCTCGTCATCTTCGCCGACGCCGTCGACCATCAACACTTCCTTCAACTGGCGCGCGGTCGAGCCGGTTTGCGATGAATGCGCCTCGTCGGCGATCACTACATAATTGCGTTCTTTCAGGCTGACGCTGTTTTCAATCGCCTTCAACACAAACGGAAAGGTCTGGATCGTCACGATGATGATCGGTTGCGAACTTTCCAGCGCCGCTGCCAGCTTTTCCGACTTCGAGCCATCGCCTTCCTGCCGGTTGATGCGTCCGACCACGCCATCGGTATGCTCGAACTGGTAAATCGTATCCTGCAACTGCGCATCCAGCACCGTGCGGTCGGTCACCACGATCACCGAATGGAATTGCTTGTTGCCGTGCGCGTCATACAGCGACGACAACTGATGCGCGACCCACGCGATCGAATTCGACTTGCCGGAGCCGGCGCTATGCTGGATCAAGTATTTCTGCCCCGGCCCTTCGCTCTTCGCGGCATTGACCAGCTTGTTGACCACATCCCATTGGTGATAACGCGGGAAGATCAGGCTTTCCTTCTTGTACTTGCGCCCTTCCCAATCTTCCTTCTCATCGATCTGCAAATGCACAAAGCGCGCAAGAATGTTCAGCAGGTTATCGGGCAGCAACACTTCATTCCACAGATACTCGGTCGCGTACTTGTTCACATCAATCGGCACATCGTTGCCCGCGCCGCCTTCCGCCGTGCCTTTGTTAAACGGCAGGAAAAAGGTGTCGTCGCCTTCCAGCCGTGTCGCCATATACACCTCGTACTGGCTGACCGCAAAATGCACTAGCGCACCGCGCTTGAAGGTCAACAAGGGTTCCGGTTTTTTGGTGACCGGATCTACGGCTAAGCGCGTGGTCTTGTACTGCTTGATCGCGTTGTGCACCGCTTGCTTGAACTCCGACTTCAGTTCAAGGGTAGCCACCGGCAAACCATTGACAAACAACACCAGATCGATGCGCCAGGCATTGGCCTTGGCTCCGGTTTCCTCCAGGTGCGCAGCGGTCGCCCACGGGCTGTACACCAGCTCCGGCACTACCCGCAACCGGTTCTGCTGATACCGCGCCAATGTATCCGGATTCAGATCATGTTCAGGCTTGAACTGGCACAAGCTAAAGCGCGTGCCACGGTCGCGCAACTCATGGCGCAACACGCCCAGCGTGCCGAAGGTGCGCATCTCTTTGTTGGCCGCATTTGGATCGGCCTTGTTCAATTGCGCAGCAACCCGCTCGATAAACTTTTGTTCAGGATCATTCGGATACAGCGCACAAAACTTTTGCCATTGCTCGTCCTGCGACTCTTTGACAAAGCCCAGCACATCCTCTTCATACAAAGCCAGCGCGCGATTGTATTTATCGGCTGTGCCGAGCAGCCAGCCATTGGCGACCAATTGTCGGATTATGTCGTTTTGAAAGACAAGCTCATTGGCCTTGCCGTGGCTGGGCATATATGTCATGCGGCGATCTTTTTATTGGTGGTTTGGGAGGGTGCTTGCCAGTTGCGGACGTCGATTTTTCCGGTGACGGCGGCTGAGATGAGGGCGGTGCGACGTTCTTGAAGTAACGCGATTTGTTGTGCCACCTTTTGTTCCAGCAAATCAAATTGAACTTTTTGCCTATCCAGAAAAGCAGAAATTTCCTCTTGCTCGTCATACGGCGGATAAGGAAATTTAAATTGCCTGAAAGTTTCAGCGGGAAGATGCGCAATAGTTGATTTACCTGCACCACTGATAAACCGTTCTTGATGAACAGCGTTAAACAATTGGTAATACATGAAACGGGTATTGTCTGACAATGCGTTCGATGGTCTTAATCTGTGCAATGCTTTCTGATAAAAGACTGGCTCTTCATTTTCCCAAATAGCGCACCGTCCGATCTCACCACCTTCACAAACAATTAAATCGCCCTTTCGTACAGAATACCGATCTTGCTCTTCCGGGCGAAAATCCATCTGAGGAAGATCTACTGTGTTCACGCTATCCCATTGAACGTCTGTGTTTCTAAGATATGGGGCCAAAAAATTCCCAGTGATTTTTTTATCATCAAGCATTTTTCCAAGCAGTACTTGGTACCTGAATGATAATTTAGCGACGATCCAATGTTCTGGAACTTCACCCAACCACTCAACACCCGAGTCGCGCATCGGCGCATTGGAATTTAAACCTTTGGTCACGGCATGACTAATCACTGCCTGACGTTTTTCTTTTAGCAGCTTGATCAGTTGTTGCTGTTTCTCGATCAGCGTGTCGATCTTGGCGATTTCGTTGTCGAGGAAATTGAATATTTTTTTTTGTTCACTTTTATCAGGCAGTAACAATTCTATGCGTTGAAACTCTTCTGGATCTAAATCCCATTGACTGACGCGAATGCCTTTTGATTGTCTTAGGTACTGAGCAATATAAATCGGATGCCGCAATAGGTAATGAATGTATTTCGGATATGCGACGTCAAAAAGTTTTGAATATGGTTGATATACAAAGTATGCCGGACTGACAATGCCTTCGAATTCTGAAATTGCTATCGAGCCTTGCCAGGCCTTCATCTTATTCATGACAAGATCATTAGGCTCAACCAATTGATACGGAGTCAAATCGTCCGAAGGCTTATTATTATTGTCGTCACGACTGGATGTGGGCACCACGCCATGATCCCGATAAACAGATAGCAAGTCTTTATCGGAAAAATTAGTTCTTTTTACTCGCCTAAACAAACGACCTACCGGAATAGTTTTCCAATACTTTGGGGCTTCACCTAACCAGTCGGTATCAGTTGATTTATATTCTGGATAGGCTCGGTACTTCTCGCTCATCATGAATGCACCTCTTGCAGCAATTTCATGATTTCTGCACTCACCGCATCCAAATCCGCATCAATCTCGACCAAATCCCTCGGTGGCTGATATTGGTAAAAATGTCGATTAAACGGAATCTCATAACCGACGATGCCGATCTGCTCATCCTTGTCATCCTTCTTGCCAGCGTCGATCCAGGCATCGGACACATGCGGCAAGACTTCCCTAGTGAAGTAGGCTTCGTTCAGCTCGTTGACTGACTTCGACGGGTCGAGCGCGACGTTTTCAAAATCGCGCAAGTCGCCGTCGGCTTTGTATTCGATCACCTGGCCGTTGACGGAAAAAAGTCCGTAGATCGGATCAGCCTTGGATTTGTGAATCTTCTTGATGATTTTTTCAGCGGCGGGATTTTTCCAGCTGACCGCATCGGTGATTTGCTTTTTCTCTTTGGCGTCGAGCGTAATGCCTTGCGCTTTGCAGGCTTTGGCGAGCACGTCGTCGAAATCATTCATGTCGTCGTGCTGCACGATGCCGATCACTTGTTGCAGTTGCCGCGCTTTCAGCAGCGTCTGTTTTTGCGCGAGCCAGGTGCTGCGGTCGAGCAGGTCCTTAATTTGTTTTTCCTTGAGATCGACGAAATGCAGCTTGATATAGCGGCGGATCGCGTCTTCATGTGCACTGAGGTCGCCGTAGTGTTTGCAGGCCGGGGCATCGCTCCAGATCGCATTGTTCCCTGTGTCGGCTTCTGCACCGTATTGCGCATACGCCCATTGCATCGCGGCGTTGAGGGTGCCGGACTCATACCGCAGACTGGCCAGGCGCTCGTCGCTGAATTGATACGACTGGCGCAGCGGACGTTCTATCGTGATGCGGCGGTAGCCGAATTCATGCGTCTTGAAAATCTTGCTGGCGAAAGTCTTGGCGACTTCTGCTTTCGGGTTGGCAGATTGCCTGCCACGATTACTTTTCTGTTCCGCCGGTTTGTCCAGCGCACGTGCATCGACCCCTTCAAATTTGCCAAAGCAGCGGGTGATGGTGGCGATGTCTTCGTCATCCATCACGTTGCGCTTGCTACCCAAGGATTTACGCATCTTGCCGCACAGGTTGACGCCGTTGATCAGTTGCACGCTGCCTTTTCGCTCTGCCGCTTTTTTGTTGGAGAGTATCCAGACATAGGTGGCGATGCCGGTGTTGTAGAACATGTCGGTCGGGAGAGCGACGATCGCCTCCAGCAAATCGGCTTCGAGGATGTAGCGGCGGATTTCGGATTCGCCGGAACCTGCGCCGCCGGTGAACAAGGGGGAACCGTTCAAAATGATGCCGATGCGGGCACCGCCGTCGGATGCATCGCGCATCTTGCTGATCAGGTGCAGCAGGAACAAGAGCGAACCGTCGGACACGCGCGGCAGGCCGGGGCCGAAGCGGCCGTCGAAACCTTTCTCATCATGCTCGGCGTTAACAGAACCTTCAATCTTTTTCCAGTCGACGCCGAACGGCGGATTGGACAG
The DNA here is from genome assembly GCF_004114795.1 of Janthinobacterium sp. 17J80-10. Classification (NCBI taxonomy): domain Bacteria; kingdom Pseudomonadati; phylum Pseudomonadota; class Betaproteobacteria; order Burkholderiales; family Oxalobacteraceae; genus Janthinobacterium; species Janthinobacterium sp. 17J80-10. The sequence continues at coordinate 2,758,937 of NZ_CP035311.1, forward strand.
CATGTAGTCGAACTGGGTGGAATAGAGCTGGTCGTTGGAGAGCGTGTTGCCGAGCTTGATGTTGCCGACCTCTTGCCCTTTGATGAGCATGTCTGCTTTGCAGATGGCGTAGCTTTCCGGATTGAGTTCCTGGCCGTAGGCGCGCATCACTGCTTGCGGGTTGAGCTCGTGCACGTACTCCATGCCGCTTGAGAGAAAGCCGCCAGTGCCTGCGGTGGGGTCGTAGATGGTGCGGATAATGCCGGGCTTGGTGAGCGCGGCGTCGTCTTCCATGAATACCAGCGCGGTGGTGAGCCGCACGATGTCGCGCGGCGTGAAGTGTTCACCGGCAGTTTCGTTCGATCCTTCGGCAAAGCGGCGGATCAGTTCTTCAAACACCAGCCCCATGTCATGGTTGGAAACGGCCTTGGGGCTCAAGTCGATGGTGCGCACTTTTTGCACGACCTTGTAGAGCAGATTAGCGTCATTCAATTGCCCGACGAATTCGGCAAAGTTGAAGTATTCAAAAATCTCGCGGGCGTCTTTGGAAAAACTTTGGATGTAGTTTTCCAGGTTGGCCTTGATGCCGGATTCGCCCAGTTTGGCGAGGTTCATTTTGGAAGTATTGAAAAACGACAGGCCGCCAGTGGCGCGCAGCAGCAGTTTTTCTTGCGCGTCTTCAGGCAGCTTGGTCTTTTGAACTTTTTCGTATTCGGCGACTACCTTGTCTTTGGTAGCTTCGAGCACGCATTCGAGGCGGCGCAATAAGCAAAACGGTAGGATGATACGGCCGTACTGGCTTTGCTTGAAGTCGCCACGGAGCAAATCGGCGATGGCCCAGGATTCGAATGCGAGATTGTTGGGGGTTTGTGTCATTTGTATGGTCAGGGTGTGTCAGGTCTGGCGAGAGCAGGAATGCATCGACCGCCAGCGATATTCATTTCAGCGAAAAAGCCGTTCTTGGAAGGCAAAATTCTGAGCATCTTACTTTGCGACAATAGTTATTATTAGTCAATAAAGCAATTTAACAACACTTCACGAGTCGTTCTGAGTAGATAGGTCGTTGCCAGCGACGCGTTTATCAATTGCATAGCGAAAAATGGGATGAATTAAAGGTGGCACATTACAATCCAAAACTCCTCGTCATGTCCACTTCCATTATCGCGACGGATTGCAGCAGAAAAACCTGATTGCCAGCGCCAATGCAGTTCCCGAAAAGGCGATGGCGGTGCGATTCCCTCCTTGTTGAGCCGAATATGCTATCTTTACGGCTCAATTATTGAGCCGTAAATGACATGAATTCGCCTCATTCAGCAAAATACATCTGGCAACAGCCCGGCTGGCCAGCGCTCCGCTATGACCCGGCGACAATCGCGCCGGAACTGGGTGCGGCCAGACGAGCGCAAGGCAGCGTGCTTGGCCAGGCAGAAGCCGTCGGTCTGGAGCAACTCGCCGGCATCACGAATGCCATCTGGATCGACGAGGTGATTGCCACGGCGGCAATTGAAGGCGAAGCCCTGAACCTGGATGCGGTGCGTTCTTCGGTGGCCCGTAAGCTCGGCTTGGGCGAAGGCGGGCCGGTCGCCAGAAATGTGGACGGCCTGGTGGATGTGATGCATGACGCCGGCAGCGCATTTGCCGACCGGCTGGATGCCGACCGGCTTTGCCGCTGGCAAGCTGCCCTCTTCCCCGGCGGCACTTCCGGCATCCGGCGCATCGAAGTGGGCCGCTACCGTTCGTTTTCCGACCCGATGCAAATCATCAGCGGCCGCCCCGGCAAGGAAGTCATTCACTATGAAGCGCCGCCATCGGTAAGCGTGGCCGCCGAAATGGATGCCTTTATCAACTGGTTCAACGCATCTGGCAAGGCTGGCGAAGATGGCCTCATCCGCGCCGCCCTGGCGCATTTGTGGTTCGAGACCATCCATCCTTTCGAGGATGGCAATGGCAGAATCGGCCGCGCCATCGTCGATCTGGCGCTGGCGCAGGATCTGGGTGCCGCCACGCGCCTTTACAGCATGTCGCGCCAGCTGGGGGAAAACCGGCGCGCGTATTACGATGCGCTCAACCAGGCCCAGTCCGGCGCACTGGACGTCACGTGCTGGGTGGCCTGGTTCGCCCGCCAGTTCGCCCTGGCCTGCGATAAATCCGGCCAGATCATCCAGGCGGCCCTTGCCAAGCAACGATTCTGGGCACAGCATGCCGGAGTGCCGCTCAACGAGCGGCAGCGCAAGGCGATACAGAAGCTGCTCGATGTCGGCGACAGCGGCTTTCAGGGCGGTCTGAGCGCGGAAAAATATGGCGCGATCACGGGAGCGTCAAAGGCGACCGCGACGCGCGATCTGACCGCGCTGGCGGAATACGGCCTGCTGGTTGTTAGCGGACAGGGGCGAAGTACGCGGTATGCGCTGAAGGCGGAGAACGTAGGATTCAAGTGAGGGCCCGGGCCAGCTTACTGGCAATGACAGGGTGCCATATTCCCTGTCCAACGAGTTGGCTGACGCGGGTTTTGTAGGCAGTGGGGTCAGGGGCGCAATGCTGCCGCCCCCGGTGGCGCGATGCATTGCACCACAGGCAGGCAGCAACGATGTTTTCAGGTAAGTCACGGCCACCATCTTTTCTGGCAACGAGATGTTCAGCTGTACATCGTCCGTATTTTACTAACCTGGCAGGGACGCCCTGGCCGCGCGCAAACTGTTGCTGATCCTGCTCCCACATCGGAAGCTTGCAGTAGTAGCAGAGATGATTTTGTTTTTCGAAGGCTTGCCGGCGTAACTGCCGCAGCTTTTTCAGGCTCATGGGAACTCACTTGGTTGTACAAGCAAATCCCCGGTAACGTATAACACGTCAGTCGGGCGCCGGCGGGTATCCGATTCGGCTGTGCAGGGGCGTAACGCCTCATGCGGTCAGAGGTTGCGAACCCTGAGCAAGTCAAACTTTACCGTTATGCTTCCGAATATGCAATGGAAATTACCTAGCCATGGAATCTATCGGCTTGCTTTGCAACGGTTGTCAATAGTTGCGAAAAACCCGCTTCCAAGGGCCATTCCAGTCGCCCGTTAGCCAGATCAAATGGCACAACCCACAACAGTAGCTTATCTACATCCGAGAATACAAACGGCCCTAGCGGCTCAGGTAATTCGGCTGTCTGAGGATAAATCAGCAGCATGTTCCCTGTCCCATTCAGGTATTTGTGTCCGTACGCGAATAACTGATAAAAATCCTGCTGGCTCAAACCATATTTGTTTTCCCTGTCGGCTATGGAAATCAGCTTCCATTTCGCATCCATCAGTAAGAAATTCTCGCATCCCCACTGCACCAGAAAATCCGGCCGCAACTGGAACATGCCTTTGCCCTCGTGCTCACACAGGAATGCACTCCTGGCCTGGGCCTTGAGGCTATAGGGTGGCGGCAGCTGCCGGCGCAATCCCGCCTCAACATAACGCTCGAACAGTTTCTCCATCGGAAACAGCAAGCTGATGCCATGGGTAGCACCGCGCACCGTCAGCGGCATATGCTGGCCGAGCACGAGTTCGCACCACGGTCGCACCGGCTGGTAATGCGCCATCAACCGATCATGACGCCACTGGCGAAAGTCGGCCTGGGTATCCTTGCACTCGGGTATTTCCGCCAGCAATCCGGCCAGTTCATGGGCTAGACGCCAGGTATCCGGCTGCCGGGTGCTGCTGCAAACACGCATGAGCGCAGACTTCAGCAGGCGATTTTCCGGGCGATCCGGGAGGAACAGATCATGGCGGATGTGAAAGATATGCGCGCGTCCCGGCGGCTGGCGCATTTGCTTGACCACATCAAGTTGCCCGCGCAGGAAACGCTGTTCCTCTTCCATGCGCCGATAATCGAAGCGCAAGCCGCGCTTCACCTGGTGATCCAGCGCTAGCACGAACTGCCGCATCACCCATTCCAGCAAGGGATGGTGGAATGTTGCGATATCGGCCCGGTCGGCGTTACGCACCGGCAGGTCTAGGGCGGCCTCCAGCATCCTGATCAGCAAGGCGCGCGACCTGGCCGCGGTTTCCTCCTCTGCCTGCTCGGTATGCTTGGGCAAAATTTCCAGCAACGTGCCGCAGGGCGTTTCCACCACGCCCACGTGGTTGTCCAAGCGCAGCCAGCGGCGGCTTTCGATTTGCAGCAGCGTTGCACCGCCCTTGCCAAAACCGGCGGCCAGATTGCATAGCCAGTCGAACGCAGACGGCGTGATCGTCGCCTGATCGAGGGTGGACGCAACGTTATCCGTCGTCAGTCGTGCATATTCGCGCACGACCACGGTTTTCATGCGGCCTCTCCGAGGATGCGCCGATAGCTTTCGATATCGTCGAACGCCGCACCATTGATGCGCCAGCGCCGGTCGGCGTTTTCCAGGGTCTCCGCCACGGCAGCGCCAAACAGGCTGGCCAGGTTGGTTGAGGCTTTTTCCACGAAGGCCGGCGCCGGATGCTTGCCGCGATTGTTCAAGACCCAGGCGATGCGCTCCCAATCTTCAAAGAAATACTCTTGCAGCAGAGGCAGGATCTGTTGCCGGAAAATGTCTCCAAGCTCGGCCAGCGTCGGCTTTTCCTGTTCCTTGAGCGGCATGAAATAGGCGTGCCCCAGGCAATGATCGCGGTCCAGCAAGACTTCGATGCGCTCATTCATCTTACGCAACAATTGCCCGATATTGACGCCTTCAATTGTGACGGCGTCCAGCAAGGCTGGCTGCGGTGGCATTTCCTTGAAGGTGAAGCGCCGGCGCAAGGCGATATCCAGTCCCGCCAGCGAGCGGTCGGCGGTATTCATCGTGCCGATCAGGTAGACGTTCGACGGCACGCTGAAGGGCTTCTTGGAGTAAGGCAGGGTCACGCTCAGCGCTTCATCCGCACCTGCCCGCTTGGAAGGTTCAATCAGCGTAATCAGCTCGCCAAAAATGCGGGAGATATTGCCGCGGTTGATTTCATCGATAATCAAAACCCAGCCGTTGTGCGCGGACTGATAAATTCCGGCACTTTCTGGCGGCTGCCGCACCATGGCGCGATCCCCACCCACGGCTTGCCCGTCTTGGTTTAGCGACAAAATATTGTTGACGCCTTCACGGGCAAGAGACAACAGTGCAGCGAGCTTTTCTTTATCAATCGATCCAGCTTTCAATTCATACAAAGTCATTTGGCTGAACTGATTGTTCATCAACTGTTCGAAGGGTAATGACGGGTTATAAACACGCAACCATCGAACATCTCTGCATTGACCGTAGCCATCGTCCTGCTCCGCCCTGTTTTGCACCCGATAATTACCAGTAACTTCGCCGACCGCCCGGAATTTATATAGGCCATCGGTTACGACGATCAAATCCCCTTTTTTCACCTTCAATAAAAAGGTGGCAACAGCAGAAACAGCATAGTCTGCGGAATCGACGTTTTCACCCGCATCGATAAAGCGCTGATAGATCTCACTACGATTCTGGCAGCCTTGGAAATTTATTTCGCCACCCCAGCCCAGCAAGGCAAAACCGTTTTCAATACATTCGTCGTAAATATAGGAATCCCAGCCTTTGCTATTGCCAAGAGACATTTTCCAGATGCGCCGACCAGCCAGATCGATCGGGACTTCGATCTGGCGTTCCACTTTGGCAGAAGCCGATTCGCATAGCGACTTGAATACACCATCAACGACGTCGTAACGAAGAGTGCCATTGTCGCCAGTATCAGATCTTAAACCCTCGACAAAATCTTCATAACTAAAGCTCTGATGAAAAGTGACAAAGCGGATTTGCCCTGAGCGCGCCAAAGCATCGAAGCGCAACTTATGCGCCGCACGATCGTCTGGCTTTTCTTGCAGTAGTTCAGGATCAAGGATGGAGAGCGTCTCAGTGATCGTCGCATAAGTCTTGCCGGTACCGGGCGGGCCATACAGGATCTGGTTCAATGGCACTTTGGCGGGCGTCAAATTAGAGAAGTCAGGTGGCATCGTGTCGTTATCTTCCAGATCGGAATTGTCGTAGGCGTTGCACAAGGCGAGCAGCGCAGCCCTTGTCGGTACGGCCAGATAAATGGCCGGATTGCCTTGCGCGAGCTGCGGCGCGTTGGCGCCGAGATTGCTGTTGCGCGAGCGCTCGGCGGGATATTCCTCGATGTCTTTCAGTTGGCCCTTGACGGTATCCAGCCATGCACCGGGCTCCAGCCAGAGCTTCACGCCCTTGGCATCGCGCGCAAGCGCGAGGCTACGGCCTTCGGTGGTCGTGAAGCCGGCAATATACTTGGTGGGCTCCTTGATCGGTTGGAAGCGCTCCGGGTTTTCCTGGAAAAATGCCAGCGCATCGTCCGGATTGAGGGTCATTGCTGCGAGGCGCGCCGCGGCCTTCTCCCAGATTTGCGCGCCAAAGCTGAAAACGTCGGCGTCACCGCGCTTCGCCATGGCAGCCGCGTGCAGTGCGGCGACATTGCGCCTTGAACGGGTTTCCAGCCAAGCCACGAGATGGTCGGCGCTAAAGATCGGCAGCACGGAAGGTGCCGTGCGGTCTTGATACAAAAAGGCGATTTTCCATTTGATCGCCGCGCCAAGATCGGCCTTTTGTACCATGTCAAGATCGCCGGCACTGGCAGCGCGGGCGACTTCGCAAATGATGTCGCGCACCCGCGCAAACGCCACTTCGATGGTATCGCCGTATTTGGCGTACCAGCCATAGTCGGTGGAATAGCAACGGCCGCCACCCCCAGACTTGTCGCTCTGGTCCTTGCGGGAATAGATGCCAAACTTGAATGCAGAACCGCCCCAGATGGAGCCAAGTTGTTCGGTTCGCTGTTCAAGCCAGCCGTAGGTGAAACAATCCGTGTCACCTGCCTTGGTGTATTCCTGCAGGGCCATCTGCGGCAGGGATTCCAGGGGCCAGCGCTGCAGGAAACTGTCCCAGAGCGCGTGAAATGCTGCTATTGAAATCGTCATGCTAGTGATAAGAAATGTTTCCGATGATGTAATTAAGGAGTGCAATACTTACATACCAAAAAATATTAATATAAATGCATTTTCCATAAGGACTGTCGTTAGCGATTAAATGAACTATGCCTAAAACGGCAAGTATGTTGCATACCGTTTCGATACAATTTCCGGATCATCCAGTTTGATTAGCCCTTAAGTCGACGCTGTGACAATGATTTGGAAGCGCTTGCCGCTTCGGCGCGTAAGTTCGTGACATAAAAATGCCAAAAGACAATGTTAACGCATTAGTCACAATAAGCGTGTGTACCCGACGGATTTAGAAAAGAATTCATGCAATTTCAGCGAGTTTGCAAAGAGAAGTCCGTATTGGCATCTTTGCCCTGCTCCAGAAATTTTTTTGCCACTCGGAGTATGAATCTTCAAATGCCAGTCACCCATTAATATGCGCAATCAACGGCAAATGGTCAGAAGCCACGCGCGCCAGCGGCGTGGCATGCACATCCACATGCACCAGCCGGTGGCGCGGCCGGATCCAGATGCGGTCCAGCGCGAACAGCGGCCAGCGCGACGGGAAAGTCTTGGGCGCCGGCACCGATTCGAAGTGCGACACCAGCCAGCGCAGCGGCCGGCCCCACACGAACCATTCGTTGATGTCGCCCAGCAGGATCACCGGCATCTGATCGGTATCGAAGGTTTGCAGCAGGCGCTGGATTTGCCAGCGCCGTTCGGCCGGCCGCAAGCCGAGGTGCGTCGCCACCACGCGCAGCGGATGGCCATGGCAGCTGACATCGGCATCCAGCGCGCCGCGCGGCTCATGCTTGCCGACCGACAGGTCGAGCGAGCGCTTGGCCAGGATCGGATAGCGGCTCAGCACGGCATTGCCGAAGATGCGCTCCCCGACCTTGAAGGTCGGCCCTTCCACGGCTTCGAAGCCGGTTGCGTCTTGCAGCATTTGGAGCACGTCGGGAAAGCCGCCGCCCCCCAGCGGGACTTCCTGCAGCGCGACGATGTCAGCGCCTACCTCCTTCACGACCTCCACGATGCGTTGCGGCGCGAAGTGGCCATCGGTGCCGACCGCGCCGTGGATGTTGTACGTGGCGATGGTCAGCGGCCAGGCATTGTTGTCGGCAACGGCGTCCGTCGTTGTCAGCGGATCGGCGTTCGGGAGCTTCATTGCGGCGCAGGATCTTCTTTGCGCGGCAGCCAGCGTTGCAGCGCTGTCGCCACGCCCAGCAGCGTGGTGATCACCACCGCCAGTACCGCCAGCGTGCCGGGACTCGGATTGCGGATCGCCTCGGCGAGGTTGTGGGCGAAAGTCACGGTCAGGATGATGCCGGGCGACATGCCGAGCAAGGTGCCGAGCAGGAAGTCGCGCAGCCGGATATGCGAAGCGCCGGCGACGACATTCACCACCGTAAACGGCGCGATCGGCAGCATGCGCACCACCATCATGGCGAGCACGCCGTGTTTGGCGATCCGCCTGGAAAGCCGGTTGATGCGCGGCCCCACCAGCCGGCGCACCGTATCGCGCCCCATCCATTCGCCCAGCCCGTAAGTCATGGCCGCGCTCAGGGTCGAGCCGATGATGGCGTACAGTGCGCCCATGACCGGCCCGAACACGATGCCGGTAGCGGCGATCAACACCGTGATGGGCACCAGGAAGCCGGCCACCGCGTAGGCCGCCACCACCACGAGCGGCGAAAAAGGCAAGTCTTCCAGCCCGCGCGCGAGCGCAATCAGCGACGCCAGGTTGATCCATTCGCGCAACGGCGTCCAGCGCCATGCGACCGCCAGCAGGGCGAGTGTCAGCGCCAGCACACCGAGCCCGATGAAGCGGCGCGGCGCCGGCTGCCGCAATTCTTCCGGCACCAGTTGCTCCACCAATGCGTCCGGATTGATCGGGCGTTCCGGATCGAACGGCGCCTGCTCGGGAATCAGGGCATCCAGCTCGGGCGCAACTATCGGATCCAGTTGCTGCAGCCGGCGCCGCTCGCTGCCGAGTTTTTCGGCCACGGCATGCAAGCTGCCGCTCAGGTCGATTTCCGCTTCCACCTGTTGCGGCGAACTGCCGCAATGCTCGGCCAGCAAGCGATTACGCAAGCCGGCGATTGCGCGGCGGATACGGGTTTGCTCGGCCGGGTTGCCGCGCGCTTCCAGCACCAGGTTGCACTCCGTATCGTAGGCCATGGAGCGGCTGGAGAGATTGGCCGAACCGACCGAAAACACATCGTCGTCGACCGCGAATACCTTGCTGTGCACATTCAGGCAATTCTCGCCCTGCCCGGCCAGCCATGGGCAATACATGCGATAACGCCGGTTGCGGTCGGCCTGCTTCAGGCGCTGGTGCACGCGGGCGCGCAAGACGCCCATGGTGGCGTGCTCCAGCCAGCCGCTCTGGGTTTGCGGCGAGATCACCATCACCTCCGGCGCCGGTTCCTGTTCCAGCCGCGCCGACAGCGCGCCGCCGATCAGGCCGGAGGTGAAATACTGGTTTTCAAAAAACAGGTGGCGCTTGGCGGCGGCGATGGCGTCCAGGTGCAGTTGGCGGATTTCATGCACGCCGGGGCTGCCGTCGAAAGCCGGCTCGGTGCGCGCGATCGCCACGTCGATATCGGTCAGATCGGGCGCGACATCGTCCGGCCATGGCACGCGGTCCGGCTTACGGTATGCTGCCGCCGCATGGCCGGTCGCGCGCTGCCAGCGTGCGCGGCACAGCTCGCCCAGCGCGCGCGCGACGTCGCCGTCGACGATGGATTGCACGTCGTGGAACGGCGGGTAAGGCTTGCTGTTGGTATCGCAGCGCAAGGGGTCGTTGCAGTCGTGCTGCGGCGTGTCCCAGCGGCAGCGCGTCAGGTCAAGTCCGCCGACGAAGGCGACGGCGTCGTCGATCACCACGACTTTTTGATGATGCGATGCGCCGATCGGGTGCTTGCCATCCATCCGGAACGACAGGCGCCGGTGCGTGCGCCAATCCATCTTGTACAGCGGCAGCCACTCGCGCTCCAGCGCATACAGCATGGCGAAATCCCAGTTGAGCACATAGGCATGCAGATGGGGACGGGAAGACACCACGGCGTGCAGGAAGTCGCCGAGTGGTTCTGGATAGCCGTCGTTGGCGCCGCCCGGCACCAGGCAGGTACGGCTGTCGATATCCCAGCTGAGGATGAAAATGCTGTGCCGTGCCGCCCGGATGGCGGCGCGTACCGCACTGAAATAGCTGGCCGCATCCACCAGCAAGGAGAAACGTTGCGCCCGTTCGATGCGCCAGCAATTGTGTCCGGCTTGCAGCAAGCCGCGATACACTAACGAGTTTTCTGTGAGATGCGATGGATGCGTCATGCCGTCCCGGCGGTTGGATTTGTTGTGCTTTTGGATGCGCTTTTTCAGTTTCGATGACTGGCTGAATGGAAAGTTCGGCCGGTGCCGACGCTGCGCCGGTCGGGTTGCGTTCGGTCAATCAGCCTGCTAATCAATGTTTTCTTGAAATAAGCCATCTGCGCGACCCGATTCAATGCATCAATTACAAACTAAGAAGTCTAAGAAATTCCTTTCAAGCCGCTGAAAATATGCATCGCGCCAGTATGGACAATCCCGTTAGCATGCCGCGTAAAAATGACGAGCAACATTTACGCCGGTTGATTGCTTTTTTTTCGGCACTGATTATCCTTGCCATCCTGGCGAACCTGGTCTTTTCCCTGACGCAGTCACGCTGGAATGTATTGACGGAAAGAGGCAATACCGCACAAAAGCTGGTTCAGGTGCTCGAAGAGCAAACTTCGGGCAGCATCAATGCCGTGGAACTCGCGCTGCAAGCCATTACCAAGTCGCTGCAGCTGCTGCCGGCGCAAAGCCCCGACCGGAAGCGCATGGTGCAGGAGATTATGGAGGGCAATATCCGTAATCTGCCCTTTGTCCGGGCAATCTGGGTACTCGATTCCGAAGGCAACATGATCCACGATAGCCAGCAGCTGCCTGGCCGTTACAACCTGTCAGATCGAGAATATTTCCGGCTGCACCGCGATAATCCTGCGCATGGCCTCTATATCGACCGGCCGATTCTCAGCAAGCTCGGCGTCTGGTTCATTGCAATCAGCACGCGCATCAGCCGTCCGGATGGCAGTTTTGGCGGCGTTGTCGTTGCGGCATTCGAACCGAAATATCTCGAACGCTTTTATGAGTCGATCAAGATCGGTAAAGATGGTGTCGTCACCCTGCTGGGCATCGATGGCACGTTGATGTTGCGCGTGCCATTGATGGAGGGGGTGTACGGAGAAAAGCTCAATCCGCTGCCAAAATTCATTCAAATGCTGCCCAGCGCGAATGCCGGGAGCTATCAATCGAAAAGCAGTATCGATGCGGTGGAGCGCATGTATTTCTATCGCCGGGTAACGGGCCGGCCGCTGGTCGTGGCAGTCGGCATCGGCGAAAATGAAGCTTTGGCCGCCTGGCGCAGCTTCGCGCAAAGCCATGTCGTGGCGTCCCTCGCCTTTGTTCTGGTGATCGCCATGCTGACTTATCTCACTTTGCATGAGGTAAACAAGCGTGCCGCCCTGCACCGGGCCCTGCGTGAACGAGAATCGGCGCTGGCGCATGCCCAGCAGCTGGCCTACATCGGCAGCTGGCGGATGGAATTGAAGACCATGGCAGTACAGTGGTCGCTTGAAATGTACCGGCTGCTCGGCATTGATGCCGTCAATGTCTCGCCGACACTGGCGAAGTTTCTCATGTTCTTCCATCCGGAAGATCGCCAGGCCATCGAGCGATCCGTGCAGGATGGCAGGGCATGGTCAGGGGAACTGCGCAGCGATCCAGCCCTGGGGCCGCTACGCCACTTTCATGCCTATGGGACCGAGATTCGCGATGCCGGCGGAAACGTGACGGCGCTGGCAGGGACCTTGCAGGAAGTGACGGAACGCCGGCGATCCGACGAAAAGCTGCACCTGGCAGCGCGGGTATTCGAACATACCCGGGACGGCATCATCATCACCGATGCGGAGAACAACATCGTCGCCGTCAATGCCGCATTCGAACGGATTACGGGCTACCGTGAAGCTGAAGTACTGGGTAACAATCCCCGCATGCTGCACTCCGACCGCCACGACGCCGCCTTTCACAGGGCGCTATGGGATAGTTTGCAGAAAACTGGCCAGTGGCGCGGCGAGATCTGGAACAGGCGCAAGAATGGCGAAATCTATCCGGAATGGCTCATTGTCAGTGCAATCCGGGATGCCCAGAACCGCGCCACCGGTTATGTGGGCGTATTTACTGACTTAAGTGAAATCAAGGAAGCCAACGAGCAGCTTGAATTCCTGATCAATCACGATCCTTTGACGCGCTTGCCGAACCGGTCTTTGTTGAAAGACCGCTTGCAGCAGGCCATCGATGCAGCGCAGGTGAATCATCATCAAGTCGCGCTGCTCTTGCTGAACATCGATCGCCTGCAACGCATCAACGATAGCATCGGCCATGACGCCGGCGACGCATTGCTGCAGGAAATGGCCAGGAGACTGCTTGCCAACGTGCAGGCCGGCGACACACTGGCGCGGATGGGCAGCGATGAATTCGTACTGGTACTGACGCACTTTGAAAACACCGATGACATCATCACCCGCGCAATGCGCCTGCTCGACACCGTGGCTGCGCCCTGCGTTATATCCAGTCATGCATTGACCGTGACCGCCAGCATCGGCATCGCGATTTATCCCGATGACGCCATCAAACCGGGCGACTTGCTCAGAAATGCCGATGCGGCACTGTCGCATGTCAAGCAGGCAGGCCGCAATGGCTTCCGCTTCTTTACTGCCGAGATGAATGCGCGGGCATTGCACCTGGTATCGCTGGAACATCAATTGCGCAGCGCATTGGCGCGGAACGAACTGTCACTGCATTACCAGCCCCAGGTCTGCCTGAAAGACAGCCGCATCTGCGGCGCAGAGGCATTAATTCGATGGAATACCGCGGAACTGGGGATGATTTCACCGGCGGACTTCATCCCCATGGCCGAAGACACGGGATTGATCGTCGCAATCGGCGAATGGGCAATCCGTACCGCCTGCAGCCAGAACAAGGCATGGCAAGATGCCGGCCTGCCGCCGCTGGCGGTGGCAGTCAACGTGTCTATGCACCAGATTACCGCCGGCACCCTGCCCGACATTATCCGCGATGCCTTGCAGCAGAGCGACCTGGCGCCGCACTGCCTCGAAATCGAACTGACGGAAAGCGTGCTGATGCATGAAACCGAGATGGCAATGCGGCAGATTGCCGAACTGCGGCAGATGGGCGTAAAAGTCTCGCTGGACGACTTTGGCACCGGGTATTCGTCGTTGGCTTACCTGAGCCGCTTTTCGTTCGACAAGCTGAAAATCGATCAATGCTTCGTGCGCAATATCATGACTGACCACAAGAGTGCCGCAATCGCGCATGCCACCATTGCCTTGGCCCATGGCCTGGACATCATCGTTATTGCCGAGGGCGTGGAAACCAAAGAACAACTGGAATATCTGCGGGGTGGCCGCTGCGATGAAATCCAGGGATTTCTTGTCAGCCCGCCGGTGCCCGCCAGGGAACTGGCGGCATTTTTGGCAAAAAGCGCAGGAATCTCCTCTCTATCAAAAACAAATATTGAATAAGACCGCAAGGTTTGGAATGCAGCCTGCCCTCACCTGAATGAATGGAAAATCCCACCATTTCACGCCTTTTAGGTGGCACACAAAGCATTTGCGCGCCATTTAAAGTAGCGCGATAACGCCCCTTTCGCTTCTGACAAAAATAAATTGTCATTGAAGCGCCAGACTTGCCCCCATGAAATAGCAAGCCTTACTTTGTTCTGTAACTTGCCGCCCACAATTCAATTGTCGAACGCACAACTTTGATGTAGCATGCGATGTTGCAAAATAGATAATATTTTCAGATTATAAGCTTTGTTGCCAAGGGTTTCTGACGCAAATAAACGATTGTTTAGTTAAGGATGCCATGGATCTTAAAGACATCATGCCGGTGAACCTGGGATTGACCGAAGCTAAACGCGCCATTCGATTACGCTTGTCGCAATCAGATGGCGTCTTGGAGGATCGGCTCCTCATCAAGCACGTGTCCGGCACAGAAAGCATCAATGGCGGCCTGGAGTACCGACTATTGTGCGTATCTTCTCGCGGCGACCTGCCCCTCAAGGACTTTATCGCCATCCCGGTTGAAATTCAGTTCGTCACGGACCGCGGCGCCTTGCGGTCGGTGTGCGGCTTGATCAGCCAGGCATCTGCCGGTCACCATGATGGCGGGCTGGCTTCGTATCAACTGATCATGCGGGATGCCCTGGCCTTGATGGAACAGCGCGTCAATACCCGTGTGTTTCGCAACCTGAATGAACTGGATATTTCCAAAGTCATTTTGGACGAGTGGAAGCAAAACAACCCGATCCTGGCCCGGGCCTTTGATATCGACTGGAACTGTCTTTCCGGCACGTACCCTGCTCGGGAATTCACGATGCAGCACAATGAATCGGACAGCGCGTTTCTGCGCCGGCTGTGGAAACGCCAGGGTATTGCATGGTTTATCCGGCCCGGCAAATCGGGAGAACCGGGGTCCAGCGACTTTCCATCGCATACGCTCGTCTTGGCGGACAATACCGAGGCCTACCAGCAAAATGGCGCCGGCATGGTGCGCTACCATCAGGACAGCAGCACGGAACAGCGTGACACGGTCACCAGCTGGAATGCCGTCCGCTCCCTGCGTCCTGGTCAGGTGACCCGCCAAAGCTGGGATTATGCCAATGCCGGGTTGATGGAGACCGCCTCGCCGACCCGGATGCAGCAGGGCAGCACCGGCGACCAGATGGCGGCGAGCCTGGACGACTATGTGCTCGACGTTCCCCACATTGCTGAAAATAGCGAAGATTATGAACGCCTGGGCGAATTGCGCATGCTCCGCCATGAGCTGGAATCCAAGTGTTTTCAAGGCGAAGGCAGCGTTCGGGACCTGTGCGTTGGTCAATGGATCGGATTAGACGGTCATCCGGACATTGATAGCCATGCGCCGCATGAGCGTGAGTTCGTCATCACCAGCCTTGAGGTGGATGCCGATAACAACCTGCCGAAAGACATGGCGGACCATGCGCAGCGCCTGTTTTCTTATGAATCAGGACAATCGCAAGGCTTCGCCAATGCACTGGGCAAGGCCAGTTCCGAGCGGGGTGCGCGATACACCAACCGATTTTCCTGTGTCCGCCGCGGCATACCCATTATCCCGGCATTCGATCCAGCCGCCGATTTGCCGCGGCCACAAATCCAGAGTGCCATTGTGGTGGGACCTGAAGGTGAAGAGGTGCATTGCGACGAGCAGGGTCGCGTCAAGATAAATTTTCCCGGCGCGCGCCCATCCGACCATACGCACGCCCAAGGTGCCGGCGCCAGCAAATCCGAGCGGGACTCGGCATGGGTCCGCGTGGCCAGTACATGGGCCAGCAATCAATGGGGCAGCTTCACCCTGCCCCGGGTCGGTGACGAGGTACTGGTGGGCTTCTTGGGCGGGGATCCCGATAAGCCCATCATCATTGGCCAGGTTTATAACGGCAAAGCGCCCCCACCCAACTTTACACACGCTGGCAAATTACCGGAGAACCGGTATGTCTCCGGCATCAAGAGTAAAGAGGTGCGCGGCCGCCGCTACAACCAGTTGCGTCTGGACGATACGCCCGAGCAGATCAGTGCCCAGCTCGCTTCTGAGCATGAGCATACGCAACTGAACCTTGGCTTTCTGACGCACCCACGCATCGATGGCGAGGGCGAACCAAGGGGCGAAGGCGCGGAATTGCGCACGGATGGCGCGCTCGCCCTGCGCTCTGCCAAGCTGATGCTGCTGTCGACTCAGGCCATGAAGCAAGCACAAGGCACGCAACTGGAGCGTCAGGTCATGCTGACGGCGCTGGAAAGCTCGCATGGCTTGCTGGAGCAATTGGGCAAATATGCAGCAGAACACCATGCCTTGCCGTTTGAGGCTGAATCGCACGACAAGATCAATAAGAGCCTGGAAAAGGCCGAGCAAGGCAGCAATACCGATCCGCAAGGCGGCGTGGGCGGTGATCCGCTGATCGCCATGTACGGCTCTGGCGGTTTTGCATTTGCGACGCCGTACTCCACAGTGACTTACAGCGGCAAGCATCATGACCTGGTGGCGCAGCAAAATGTCCAGTTGACCGCAGGTGAAAACTTCAACGTCAACGCTGGCAAGGGGATATCGCTCTTTGCGCATAACAAGGGCGTCAAGTTGATCGCCCACCGTGACGATGTCGCGATCCAGGCACATCGGGACAGTATCAAGCTAGCCGCGCAAAAGGATGTCCACGTGAGCGCCAGCAGCGGCGAGATCACGATTGCCGCGGACAAGCGGATTATGCTGGTGTGCGGGGGCGGCTATATCAAGATTGAAGGCGGCAACATCGAGCTCGGTTGTCCGGGCACGTTTACGGTCAAGGCTAGCCAGCATGCCTGGTCGGGGCCGTCCAGCGCCTCGCGTGAAATGCAGAAGTTTTCGGAAGGGGCGCTTGAGTTCAACGATCGGTTCGTGCTGGTCAATACCTTGAACGAACCTGTCGCCAACCTTAATTACCAAATCACACGGGCGGACGGATCCATTCTTCGGGGTGTCACCAATGCGCAAGGGCAAATCGAGCAACAGCAAAGTCTTCTCAATGAACAAATCCAGATCAAGATATTGGGGTAATCATGGGTGATCGCATTCCGTTCAAAGATGAACAAACTCCGTTGATGCGCCTTGCAGAGGTGAAGGATGACGGTTCGGGAAACGAGATTGTACAGTGGTCGCTGACCAGTAAAAATCTAACGGGCGCAGTACATATTCCCGTGAGTCCGTCGTATGTCCTTCCCATTATTTTTGTGCCGGGAATCATGGGATCTAACCTCGCCCTAATCGAGAAAATAAAGGGGTATAAAGCTGGCACCCCCATATGGCTTTTCAACGGCACTAAAAAAATGGGGCTTGAGTGGGCAAAGCGTAATCCGATTGATCGCCAGAGATTACTTGACCCCGCCAATACCCAAGTTTATTCGGGTGGTCATGTGCCCGAAAAGGTAGGCTCCATTGGCGGAGAGGACGACATCCGCAACAATCGCTTCTGGGGAGAGGTGGGCGCGGCCAGCTACGAAGAGTTCCTGGTATGGCTTTCTGACGCGCTCAACACGGCTCGTGGTGTGACCGATACGCAAAGACCGTTAGTAGATAAGGACTACACAAAAGAATGGGGACTAACTTCGGGTGAATTTATTAAAGCGCTGAAGTCCGAGATGGACCACGCCGCCAGGATCAGTTTTCCTGTTTATGCCTGTGGTTATAACTGGTTGCGGTCCAATCTGGATGCAGCGGAGACGCTAAAAAACAGAATCAATCTTGTCATCAAAAGAAACAATGGCCCCTACAGAAAGTGTGAGAAAGTGATTCTCGTCACGCACTCCATGGGCGGCTTGGTGGCGCGTGCCTGCTCGGAACTGAAGGGGATGCAAGACAAAATCGCAGGGATCGTCCATGGTGTCATGCCGGCCAATGGTGCTGGCGTAGCATATAAGCGTTGTCGTGCTGGCAGTGAAGATGCTGCGCAGTTGGTTCTGGGCGTGAATGCAGCAGAGGTTAGCGCGGTCTTTGCCAATTCTCCAGGCGCATTGCAATTATTGCCAAACCACATATATGGGCAAGGATGGCTTCAGTTAGGCATGGGCGCCGGTAAAGCTTTTAAATCGCTCCATGCGTTGCCGGGGGTAGGGAATGACGGAAAACAAGAAAATCCATACGATGCGATTTACCTGACGCGGGGTAAATGGTGGTCGATGATGCGCGAGGACTTGATCAATCCGGCGGATATAAGAGGACACACGGGATGGAAAGCCTATGCAGATAATGTGAAGCTTGCCCAAGACTTTCATCTGCAGCTGGCTCCGGAAGGACAAAAGCCTAAATATCATCCAATCACCTTTTCGCTGTATGGCAGTGACGACAGCCATAAGACCTGGGAAAAAGTGAGATGGGAGTGCGCCAGCAATAAAGACATTTCCCCGTCAGCAGAGATGTATAGTACCCAAATACGAGGGGTGCTAACAAAAGACACGCTCAACCAATTGCGAATTGTGCGAGACGATGGCAATGGCCTCCTCACTTTGGTCAACGGTAGAAATCGTTGGGATTCTGAACTCTCTGACAAGGATGCCCCTGGCGATGGCACTGTCCCGTCGTGTTCGGGTTCGGCGCCTAATCCAAACAGTCGGAAGTCCTATGCGCTGAAAAAGATCGACCATGAGGGCGCATATCGGGATGCGCATTTTCAGAGAGCGACATTACATTCCATTCTAAAAATTGCGATGACGGTGAAGGTGCCTGCATGATGAAAGTATCAAAAAAAAGATTTGTTGCGGCTGGCTTATTCATCGTCGCGTTGTTGGTTTATTTCCATATCAACCCGATTGCTTTTCCTGCAAACGCTGAAGAAAAAAAGAACATGGAACCCTATATTCAAAACATGAAAACCCAATGTTATGGCCGGTTTTTAGTCGATGTCCCGCAGGAGAGTACGCGAGAAGGAAACGGCTCTTATGAATATGGTTTTGGCAAAGTTTCGGTTGAGCTGCAAGCAGGTGGTCTGCAGCATTTTCAGGCATATATCACCGGTTTGGAAAAGGACTTGGCTTCCCAGTACATCAGAAATGGCGCGTCCAAGCTGACGCATGCCGAGTCCTTCTCGGATAGTGGCAAGTTACTCGCTTCCTATGCAAATGAAGCGGGCATCGGATTCAATATGCTCGGGCTCGTCAAAAAGGAGAACGTGCTTTTCAAGGTAACGGCCAATGGATCGGATAAGTCTGACTTGGACACATTCTCACGCAACCTGCAGGAGCTAATTCCGTATTTGAAGCCGCTGGCGGATGACGCGATTCCAACCGGCCCGGGTTTCTGCATGAATGGCGGGATCATTACCGCCAGCCATAAAAATGGCGAATACTATTCGCGTGGATTCACCCTACCAAAGCTTCCAGGGCTCTATTTTAGTTTCACGTCCAATGTCAACCGCGATAAAGTTTGGCCAGGCATCCTTGACCGAGAAAGTAGCATTCTGAAACGGTGGGGCGAGCTAGTTTCTTTAGTTAAAACCCTCAGAAAAGCCCGCCGAACCATTGACGGCAGCGAAGCCCAGGAGTGGCTTATGCGCTATCCCGATGATGATGGCACCTATAAATATTCGTTCGAACTTGAAATTCCTGGCAAACCGCACTCCCTTGCTGAGCCAAACATTACTGTCATGATGACCATCATCGGAAAAGATGCTGGCAGTGAGAGCGAACCGGGCAACATAACTGAGGCCGAAGCCTTGCTGCTGTGGGATGCGGTTACCAGCACAATCCGTTTGCGCCCAGGGGCGATCTGATCATGAAAGGCGTCATTCGCATCGGGGACCCTACCAGCCATGGCGGCCAGGTGATTGCCGGCGCACCGACAAAAACGGTCAACGGCATTCCGGTTGCGCGTGTCGGCGATGCCTGCACCTGCCCCAAAAAGGGCCATTCTGGCTGCGTCGTTGCGGAAGGCGATCCGACCGTAATGATCGAAGGCATCCCGGTTGCCTTCCATGGCCACAAAACGTCCTGCGGCGCCTCCCTGATCTCAACTATCCCGACTTCCGGCAAGGACTGACTTACCTCAGCATGGAGATTCCAGGCCGGCGTACCGATTAGGTTTTACTTTAAAAATATCGACGCCTTACAAATCCACCAAGCTAAAGCTCGGGTTACCCAATGCAAAGCCGCTCACGGATTGACCGATGCAGCAGCCTTGCTTCATTAGTCTAGCCCCGCCGCCACACCAACAGGCGGTTATTCGCCGGCATCGCATGATCGGCCTCCAGCGTCATGCCGTGAGTATTGGCAAGCCGATCCACCGCCTCAAAATCGCGAATGCCCATATGCGTTGCCTGCGACTTCAGATACGCATCGAACTGGGCATTGCTGGCGCTGGTGAACGCACCGTGATAATTGAATGGCCCATAGATACACAGCACACCCTCGGTACGCAATACACGCGCAACCCCGGCGAACATGCTCACCACAGCATCCCATGCCATGATGTGGCAGGTATTTGCGCTAAACACGGCGTCAAACGGCCCTTGCGGCCACGCGCCCGTGCCGACATCAAGGGCGATCGGCGGCAGCACATTGGTGCAGTGAGCGTCCTGCTGCCAGGCAAGGATGCTCGGATGATTGTTCGGCAGATCGCTAGTCTGCCATAGCAGATGCGGCAAGTGCGCACCGAAAAACACCGCATGCTGGCCGGTGCCGCTGCCGATTTCCAGAACGCTTTTACAGTTGGCTAACGTGGCGCGCAAAACCTGCAGGATGGGTTCCTGGTTGCGTTCGCAAGCGACGGAGAATTGTTTGGACATCGCGCGTCATCCTGGGTTGAAGTGTTGTTAGTGGTATTTTATGCAAACGGTGCGGATATCAAGCTACGCTCCCTTCATCACGCCTACATAGTTAACAGAACATGAAAGTCAAAAAATCCATCGCCTCGATATTACTCTGGATGCTCATCCTGGGTTTCGGTCTGAGCATCGCAAACTCCCAGGCAACCACCGCCAGCGCCGACGGTGAAACCCGCAGCTGGCGCACTGCCCCTCGCCATTCCGCAGGTATCGCGCCAGACCCGGCACAGCACACGGACACTGCGATCGTCCAGGTCTATGCAGCCCCGACATATGGCTGGCGCGGCGTTTTTGCGGTGCACCCCTGGATCATCTTCAAGCGCAAGGGCGAAACGGCGTTCACCCGCTACGACGTGGTGGGATGGCGCGCGCCGGATGTCGTCCAGCGCAATTATGCGCTTCCTGACGGCCTATGGTACGGGTCGCAACCTGCCCTGCTGGTCGACCATCGGGGCCAGGACATCGATGCCATGATCACCGACATCGAGGCAGCCATTGCGAGCTATCCCTATGCCAGCGAATACCAAAGCTATCCCGGGCCCAACAGTAATACTTTTCTGGCGCATATCGGCCGCGAAGTACCGGCGCTGCGGCTCGACCTGCCTGCCAATGCCATTGGCAAGGATTATCGCCCGGTGACCCGGCCTGTCGGGCTCTCCTCATCCGGCACCGGGCTGCAAGCTTCCTTGTGGGGACTGCTGGGGTTGACCCTGGGCCTGGAAGAAGGACTGGAGTTGAATATCCTGGGACTGAACTTTGGCATCGACCTCAACAGCCCGGGCCTGCGCCTGCCCTTTATTGGCCGGCTGGGACTGGATGACACGACGGTGACTGGCCAGGCAGCGGATAAATAATCTACCGCTGCACTATCGTTTTCGCGTGTTAACCCGCTGCGCGCCCCGTGGTTATGAGCTTATTTCAAAAAAATGTCTCAAAAATCACAAAAAACAGGAAACCATTAACTACCAATGGTTTATTTATTGCATTCTTTCAATACAATACAAATGTCTGTCCTATTGGTGGCGACATATTAATTATTTTTAGGAGTGAGAATTGAGCAAAGCTGAAACCATTGCCGCAATCGCCGAGCAACACGATATCCCGAAGAAGAAAGCCCAGGAAATCTATGACGGCATTTTCGACGGTCTGACTGCTGAACTGAAAAAAGAAGGCCGCGCAGCTGTCGCCGGCTTTGGCACCTTCAGCGTGTCGCAGCGCGCAGCCCGCACCGGCCGCAACCCGGCAACTGGCGAACCCCTGAAAATCAAGGCATCGAAATCGATTCGCTTCAAGCAATCGGCCGCCTTGAAGGAAGTGGTTCAAAAGTTCAAGGCACCGAAGTAAGCGCCAAGAGCAAATAAAAAAGGCAGGTATATCCTGCCTTTTTTTATTCCTGCCTTTTCTATTACTGCGGGGTCGACTCGTCCGGATCGCCAAGTTTGATGTCGCGCGATGGCACCACCGTCGAAATTGCATGTTTGTAGACCAGCTGGGTACTGGCACTGCTGCGCAGCATGACGACATATTGATCGAATGAATCGATATGCCCGACCAGTTTGATGCCGTTAACCAGGAACATCGACACGGGGACATGCTCCCGGCGCAGCGTGTTCAAAAGAAGGTCCTGTAAATTTTGCCTTGGGGTGCTCACGGTAATTCTCGAAAATGAATGATCCCGCCAGTGTACCGCAGCAGCGGGAAATCGACATGCCCATTCCTGTAAAAGTGTGAAAGACCTTGCGCGACATCGTTCAAACAGCCCGACATGCAGTGCTGCACGATAAAATAAGCCCAGTTCGCGCCTGTCATTACCCATGAGCCTGCCCCGCCCTCTTTTCATTGCTTTCATTGCCGCAACGCTTGCGGCCTGCGCCCCCTTTCGCCCGGACACGGCGCTGCCTGTCATGGTGGCGGCTTCCCCCAACTTTGACCTGCGCCGGCCAAACCTGGTGATCATCCATCACACCAGCAGCGACACGGTGGAGCGGGCACGGCATTCCCTGACCTCCCCTGATCGCGCGGTCAGCGCGCATTACCTGATTGGCCGCGACGGCCGGATCTTCCAGCTCGTCGCAGAACAGGCCCGCGCCTGGCATGCCGGCAAATCCTGGTGGGCCGGCCAGACGGACATCAACTCGGCATCCCTCGGCATCGAACTCGATAACAATGGCAGCGAACCCTTCGCCGAAGCCCAGATCGAGGCGCTGCTGGCATTGCTGGCCGATATCCGCCAGCGCCACAAGATACCTGCCGCAAATTTCATCGGCCACGCCGATGTCGCGCCGACGCGCAAGAGTGATCCGAGCGTATTTTTCCCCTGGCAACGGCTGGCGCAGCAGGGGTTCGGCCTGTGGTGCGACGCGCCAATAGCCCCGGCCCCGCCTGCGTTTGATCTGCACCTCGCCCTCACGGCCATCGGTTATGACCCGGCCACGCCGGACGCGTCACGCCAGGCATTTCGCCTGCATTTCATCCGCAGTGTGCTGGCGCCTACGGTAGACGAAGAGAAAGCGCTGGCTTTTTGTCTCTTGCAGTCCAAAGCGTTGCCTAAGTAGAAATACTGACGGCCCGGCATTTGTTACACCTCAACTGCTGCCTGCATTTCACAATCTACGATGCATGAACGAATCGTATTTTATGAGGTGAGGCAAATGAATATGCATGGAATCAAACACGCTGCCATCGGCATGAGCCTGGTAATGGCAAGCGCGGCTGCGCAGGCAGTCGAATGGACGATTACCGATCTCGGGACACTGGGCGGGTCTTCCAGCCAAGCCACGGCCATCAACAATCGGGGACAAGTGGTCGGCACTAGCAGCCTGGCAGGTGATATCAGCAGCCATGCATTCATTTACACGAATGGCGGCCTGTACGATCTGGGCACGCTCGGTGGTGCCAGTAGTTCAGCGGCCGCCATCAATACGCAGGGCCAGGTCGTGGGCACTAGCGGCCTGAATGGCACGGTAGAAAGCCGTGGTTTCATCTATAGCGCAGGTAAGCTGCAAAGTATCGGTGCGCTGATTTCGGGGGTGCGCTCTTCCAGCGAGGCACGTGCCATCAACAATCGCGCGCAAGTGGTCGGGATTGGCAGCAACCTTGACGTCCCGCAAGCACCAAGGGAACGTCTCTATGCCGTCGCCTACGACCGGGGCGCATTACGGCCGCTGAACAATGACATGCTGGCGGCTACCGGCATCAATGACCGAGGCCAGATCATTGGATACAAACAAGTCTTTGACGGGCTGCCGTTCCGGGCACGCGCCATATTGCTCGACAACGGCAAGCTGACCGAACTCGGCACGCTCGATGCCGTTCCCGGACGTGCCAGTATTCCAGCGGGCATCAACAATGCCGGCGAAATTGTCGGCACCAGCAGCAACCTTTTGACCGGATTCAGCCAGGCATTTACCTACCGCAATGGAAAAATGGCGAACCTCGGCGCCCAGCTCGGTTATGCTACAAGCGAAGGCAAGGCCATCAATAACTTCGGTGATGTTGTCGGCGCGGGCACAAGGCCTGGCAAAGAGGGATCCCAGCCCTTTGTTTACAGTAAAAGCGGCCTGACAGAACTGAACACGCTTCCCGCAGTGCTCAGTGCCGGGTGGGTATTGAGCGAAGCGACCGGCATCAACGATGTCGGCCAGATCGTAGGTTCCGGTTACAAGAATGGCCAGCAGCGCGCCTATCTTCTGACACCCTCACGATAATCGCCTGCAGCGCACTGGCCGGAGCCGGTGCGCTGAGGTCGACGACAGAAGCATGCTTCAGGACGGCATCAATTAATCGACGGGATCGGCACCGTCGGCAAGG